>JBEKUT010000014.1:0-35126 GCA_049514735.1 Bryobacteraceae bacterium | reverse complement strand
CGGTGGCAGGCTTCGGGCCGGATTCCAGCAGTTCGAGGATCGCCCGCCGCGTGTGATTCGCGATGGCCTGATAAACGAGATCCGCGTCCGCTTCGCGCAACAACCTCGATTATATAAGAATGTGCTTATACGTCAAGAGGGGATTTTGGATCGGCTCCGCACCCGGATCACTCCCTATGAGTCGGCTTGTGGACCTTGACCGACGTTGCTCCGGCCTGATGCTGCGCTTTCCGAAATTCGACATGCACACCATCCCCAGCCGCCAACCATTCCGGACGCACGCCGGAAGTCAGGTTGTAGGAGGAAAGCAAGATCGCTCTCGCGATACCAACTACGTGGCGCTAGTCGCCGCAAGCGACGGGACCTGGCGGGTCACAGCGACCGAAGCGGCGCGCGGAGAAACAGGCGGATGATCTTTAACTGAACAGCGTTTAGTTTAGACGGTGCGGCGGGCTGTCAGGGTTTGTCGCAACTGCCCTGACAGATCGTCTCGGACAATTGCTTGGGCGGGCCGAGCTTGCTTGGATCACTGATTGTCGGCCGCTGGACATCCACAGTTTGCACGGTGGCGCCGCCCGAGGTTTTGCGGCGTTCGATGGTCTGGTGTTCGATGAGTTGCATGCCTCCATCGGCATTGGCGACGCCGGGAACGTTCTTTCCGAAAACATCGACGTCCACTTCCTCCGACCCATTCGATCCCCTGTGCGTGTTCACTACTTTCTGACTGTGCAGTTCCAGTTCGCCGGTGGCGCCGACTTCATACTCCGCGACATTATCGGAACTTTCCTTCGCAGAGTCTTTATGGTCGGTAACGCGGCGCGTGGCCGGGTAACGAGTCCCCGCAGGGTCCAGCCGGTAGGTTATCGACGCAGCCTCGTAGCCGGCGGGGTGTTTTGCCACCGTCGTCTCATTCTTCTCAACGGTTTGAAAAGCGCCGTTTACCGTGGGGCGCTCAATGAGGGTTTCGGAAGTTTTCTCAGTGGTCTATTCCTGAATGTGGGAAGTAGATCGCTCCTTCACCTCCATCTGGCCGTTCAGGTCGCCGGTAGATTTGGTGGTTACGACCGTCGAACTGCCACCCGCCCCCTTGGTTTCCTCGGTCACCAGCTTTTCGGCCGGAAGAGGATCGCCGGTCAGATCGTAGCGATGGATGATCCTTTCCGTCACCTTCCCGGATGGGTCGTCACGTAAAACGCGTTCTTCCACCTTCTGCAACGGGACCTTGCGGCCGTTGATGGATTGGACAACCTCGCTGCTTCCCGAAGCGCTGGAAACTATTTCCGGCCCCGCGCTAACGCGGTTGCCATTGAAATCGACCTCGGTTGGCCTGTAGACGCTGTCGTCCTGGGCGGCCAATACCGCCGCGAGAATTATCGATAGGCACACAAGCCGCATGGCTTCAGCGTACTCCGATGAACGCAAGCGAACAATGAGGCGAAAGCCTTAAACTACAAATCGAGCTCGTTTACCAGCGCCAACAGATGGAAGCTCTGGGCGGTCAGGAACCCGAGCACGCAGAACCAATAGACAATCTTCACCGGGAAATTCAGACTCTCCGAGCCGGGAATGAAGAACCCGATGGCGGCGAGCACAATCGCGGTCACAATGGAAAGCACCATCCAACGCATATGACCCTCCATCCCTAAAGCGGAGCACTTAACTGGCCGAAAAGCACCACCCTGGTGGAGAGCGGCCAAGTCACCTGTTCGGAGGAACCTGTTTTCAGGTAGTTACGTCGTATTTGGCGTGGAAGGTGAAATGCACAAGCCTTACTTCATGCTTCGTAGAAGGGAGCAAACAATGAAGAAGAAAATATTTGGAACAACTCCTATCTTAGGCTTGGCGCTTCTCGCCGGGCCAGTCTTTATATTCGCTCAGGATCAGACCACCCCCGCGCCGGCGCCGCAGACGGATCAACAGCAACACTCCGGCTGGCGGCGGGCGGACTCTCCGCCACCGGCCCCGGCTCCGATGCAGAGCCAGACTGGAACCAGCAGCAGCACGCCCGATCCGGGAGCTGTACCGGTCGATTCCGGGTCGCCGCAGGGCCCTCCGCCGTCGGCGCAGCAGCCGTACGATCAACAATCGGCGCAACAGCCTTATAGCCAGCCTGCCCCTCAGCCGCAGCCGAACGCGCCCACGGCCGCCCCAAGCGATCCGCGGGATCAATACGGTGCTCCCATCACTGGAGGCGGCCAAGCCCCTCCTCCGGCGCAATATCCGCCCAATGCGCAATATCCGCCGAATCCGCAGTACCCGGCGAATGGGCAGTACCCGCCTAATGGGCAATATCCAAACGCTCAATATCCTCCGAATCCACAATATCCGGCGCGATATCCGAGTGGCGGGCAATATCCGCCCCAGTATCAAGGCGCGCCGCAATATCAGGGCGGCATGAACCGGCCCGCTCCGCAGGGACCCATACCCGCTCAATTGACCCTCAAACCAGGCACTTACGTAACAGTGCGCATCAACCAACCTCTCTCTTCGGACCACAATCAACAGGGTGATCCGTTCACGGCGGTTCTGGTCCGACCAGTGGTGGTAGACGGAGTTGTCGTCGCTCAGGTAGGGGAGACCGTCGGCGGCCATGTGGTCGAAGCGCAAAAGGCCGGACGTGTTTCCGGCGTATCGCACCTGGGTGTTCAGCTTACCGACCTTACGCTCGTGGATGGGGACAGCGTTCCGATTCATTCTCAACTGATCAACCGGACTGGACCCACTTCGGTAGGCCGTGATGTCGCGGGCGTGGCCGGGACTACGGCATTAGGCGCGGCTGTTGGAGCCGCTGCCGATTGGGGACGCGGCGCAGCAATAGGAGCGGGCGCCGGCGCTGCCGTCGGTATCCTCGGCGTTCTTTTGACGCGCGGTCAGCCGACGATCATTTATCCCGAACAGATGCTCACGTTTCGTGTGGAGCAGCCGGTTACAATCGCGACGGATCGGGCTCCGCAAGCTTTCCGTTATGTCGAGCCCGACGATTACGGGCAAGGTTTTCAGGCGTCGGGTCCAGGGGGCCCGCGGCCGGGCTGCGGACCGTACGGATGCCCACCGGCGTCGATGTATGCTGCGCCTTATGGACCGTCTCCCTATTACTACGGCGGGGGCTATTACCCCTACTATTATGGACCGAGCTTCGCGTTCTTCTACGGTCCTCGGTTCTATGGCCGGGGAGGCTATTTCTACGGCCGGGGGCGCCGGTAACATTCTGATTTCTTAGGAAGGCACTTTATGATGCACAAGCTGATGGTTATGGTCATTTCGTTCGGTTTGGCGGCCACCACTATGTGCTACGCACAGCGTGGCGGCGGAGGTCGCGGAGGAGGCGGTGGTGGCTTCGGCGGCCATGCCTCTGGCGGCGGCGGTTTCGCCGGCCGTGGGTATGCGGGAGGCGGCTATGCCCGCGGCGGCTACGGTGGTGGCGGCTACGGACGTGGAGGCTTCTACGGCGGCCGGGGATATTACGGCGGATATGGCCGAGGTTGGGGTGGTTGGGGCTATGGCGGATGGGGCTATGGCCTCGGTTTCTACAACCCTTGGTATTACCCCTCTTACTACGGCTATGGATACGACCCCTATTACCCTCCCTACGGCTACTCTTACCCTTATCCAGCCTACGGGTACGGCTACGGATATGCCGCACCGTATTATGGCGGCGTGGGAATCGTAGTCGGCGGCGGCTGGCGTCACTTCGGCCGCTGACCTTCGAAGCTAGTGGGGCGGGCCAGCGTTGTTCGTGGCCCGCCTTCCGTATAATAATCCTAAGTGCGACATTTCCGATTGCTGTTGGCGCTGGTCTTCCTTGCCGCCCGCGCCGATATCGTTACCTGCCAGTGCGATCTTTCCCACCCGGAGACGCTCCAAGCCCGCTCCTGCAGTTTGTGCCGTGAGGCCGAACAACAGCCGGAGAGCGTCCATGTGTTCTTCCTGAAAGACGCGAGTCCAACTAAGCCGAACCGCTGGCTCGCGCTGCCTCGCCTTCATGAACGATCCTTCGATCAGCTACCACCCGAACTTCGCGCGGAACTTCTGCGAGCCGCGATGGAAAAGGCGCAAGCGTTGTTCGGCAACGACTGGGGTATTGCGTATAATGCGCCGGAAGTCCAGACGCAATGTCACGTTCACTTGCATATTGGCAAATGGATGCCGGCCGTAGAGAACGCGCAGTTCATCACGGTCCAGCGGATTGAAGATGTTCCGGTGCCTCCTAAAGGCGAGGGATTCTGGATTCATCCCGTGGGCAAAACGTTCCACGTGCACACCGGAGAAACGATCACGGAAACGGTTTTGGAGAGATAGAAAAATGGGACTGCTCGAGATCGCAAAACTGCCCACTGCGGCGAATGCGGTAATTCACCTCCACGAATCCGACAATATCGCGATCGCCCGCGTGCAGCTTCCCGCGGGCCAGACGATCCAAGCGGGCGGCCACGCGATCACGCTCGAAGATCCGATTCCGATCGGTCACAAAGTGTCCATCCGTCCCATCGCGGCAGGAGAAGTAATCATTCGATATGGTCAGGTGATGGGCCGCGCCAAGGTTCGAATTGAACCAGGACGTCATCTCCACACACATAATGTTCTTTTTGAAGAATTGTCCTTCGATTACGAATATCCCGCGGCCGATGCTGAGTTGCCACGGCGTTTCGAAAGCGGACCAACGTTCCAGGGTTATCCGCGCGAAGACGGCCGAGTAGGAACGCGCAACTATATCGCGGTGGTTGCGGCGAGCAACTGCGCGGCGCACACTGCCGAACTGATCGCGGAGAGTTTCGAAGACGCCCCGCTGCCGTCTGACGTTGACGGAATCGTCGCGTTCCCGCATGGAGAAGGCTGCGGGCATAATGCGGGCGCGGATCTCGCGCAACTGCAGCGGACTCTCGGCGGCGTCTTGCATCATCCCAACGTCGCTGCCGCAATCATATTGGGGCTCGGCTGCGAGGTGAATCAGATCGATCATTATCTCGGCAAAGGCGCTCCGCGAACCGAACGGTTGATGGGATTAACCGTGCAATCGAGCGGAGGCACGCGAGCGACGGTGGAAGCGGCGCGGCGCGAAATTGCCACCATGATCGAACGGGCGTCCGCCGAACGGCGTATTGAAGTACCTGCGTCGAAGATCGTGCTTGGATTGAATTGTGGCGGATCGGATTCTTTCTCGGGAATTACTGCGAATCCGGCTTTGGGCGTCTGCTGCGATATGCTGGCCGCGATTGGAGCGACAGCCGTGCTCGCCGAAACCACGGAAATATTTGGAGCGGAGCATTTGCTGGTTCGGAGGGCGCGGAATCGCGCGGTCGCGGAACGGCTGCTCAGTTTTGTCGATGGCTACAAGTCATACCTACGCAAATTCGGAGCGAGCTTCGACGACAATCCGTCACCAGGAAATAAAGAAGGCGGGCTGACAACGATCCTCGAAAAGTCACTCGGTGCAGTGGCGAAAGCCGGCACGTCGCCGCTGAATGCTGCGGTCGATTATAGCGAGCGTGTCGATGCGCCTGGCTTTGTTTTTATGAACACCCCCGGTTACGATCCGGTGTCGTTAACCGGACTCGCGGCCGGCGGCGTCAACCTGATTGCGTTCACGACGGGGCGGGGAAGCGCCATCGGTTTCCCGACCATTCCGGTTATCAAGATCGCGAGCAACAGCGTAACCTACAAGCGCATGAGCGACAACATGGACATCAACGCCGGCCGCATCGCCGACGGCGATTCCTCAATCCGCGAGATCGGACAGGAGATCTTCGACATGGTGCTGCGCGTGGCATCGGGCGAGCGAACTTCGAGCGAACGCCTGGGTCATAAGGAGTTCGTGCCGTGGCGCATCGGACCGGTCCTGTAGGAACAGTCCTGTAATTGTTGCGTCATACGTTGTAACGGTGGGAAACTGAGGCTTAGGATCTAAGTAGCGGGTCCCCGACGACTATATGAAAAACGAACCGCACGCCACTCCGACTGCAAATGCGTTCCAATCCGTGAAGGATGTCGAAGGCCATGCCAAGGGCCGCATGGAAAAAGTGCTGACCGTACTTCAGCACGACATGTCCAATATCAGGACCGGCCGCGCTTCCGTGAGCCTGCTCGATAACGTTCGCGTCGACCAATACGGCACGCCGACACCTGTGAATCAGTTGGCCACCTTGCACGTTCCCGAAGCGTCCCTGCTGACCTTGCAGCCCTGGGACACGTCTCTGATCGCGGCTATTGAGAAGGCCATTCGAGCCTCGGATTTGGGACTGAATCCTAGCAACGACGGGAAACTGATTCGAGTCCCGATTCCGATGCTGACGGAAGAGCGCCGCAAGGATCTCGTCAAGAAACTGCATCACGTCGTGGAGGAGCACCGTGTCGCGATGCGCAACGTCCGCCGCGATGCCAACGAGTCCATTAAGAAGCTGCTAAAAGACAAGGTGATCAGCGAGGACGCCGAGCGGCGGGCCCTGGACGAAATCCAGAAAATGACCGACGGCAGCATCCAGAAACTGGAGAGCGCGGCGCACGCCAAGGAAAAAGAGATTATGGAGTTCAAGTAGTCGCCCTGCCGAGAACCGGCGGCCTGGAAACTGGGCAGGCTCGCCGATGAGATCGGAAGACAGTGCGATAGCCGATCTTCGTAATGGTCTCACCCGGCAAAAGCAAGACTAAGAAAATCCGCCCGAAAGCACGGCGAGATACGAGAGAGATCGTACGTTTCCGGCCACTGGCAAGCAGGGCTTTCTTCATCCATGCCGGGAGGGGTTTAAGAGCGGATTAAGACTCTCGTAACGCCACCAGCGGGTCCACCAGGCTCGCCCGCCGGGCCGGCAAATAGCACGCCGCCGCTGCGACAGCCAATAGAACCAGCGACGAACCCACGAAACTGATAGGATCGGCCGCACTCACTCCGTACAACATGGCGGTAAGTGCCCGTCCAATGAGCAATGACGCGAATATTCCTACAGCAATGCCGCTTCCCACCAGCGTCAAGCCCTGCCGTAGGATCAATCCCATAACGACCCCGCGCGCGGCGCCCAAAGCCATGCGAACCCCAATCTCCCGTTTCCGCCGATTGACCGTGTAGGAGATGATGCCGTAGAGTCCGATGGATGCGAGACCCAGAGCTAAGAATCCGAAAACGCCGAGCAGACCGACTCCGATCCTCGCACCGAAAAGCGCCTGCTCAATCAACTTGCGGCCGGTGCGAATGTCGCTGACATCGACCTGCGGATCTTGCGATCGGATCTCCCGCTGTATCGCCCCGGCTATGTTCGAGGGGTCGCCCGCGGCCCGAACGTAGAGGTTCATCGCATCCGAAAAGCTCTGTTTTAGGGGCACATAGATGCAAGGTTGAGGCGCTTCATTGAGCGACGTATAATTCGCGGTTTTCACCACGCCAACCACGGTCCGCAAGACGCTCTCGCCCGTGAATTTGAAGCGCTGTCCCACGGGATTGCGATGCGGCCAATACCGTTCCGCGATGGTCTCGTTAACGATCGCAACTGGAACCGTCGTAGCGCGGTCGTTGGCGGTGAAATCGCGGCCACGCGTCAGGGGCATTCCTATGGTCGAGAAATATTCGAGCCCAATCGTGTTCACGATCGTGGCGATCCCATCGTATTTATTGCGGGCTTGTTGCCCTTCGAGAACGACGGAGCGCGAAGCGCGATTCCAGAACGGCAGATTCGACGCCCATGCTGCTTCGACAACGCCCGGGAGCGCGGATACGCGGGATTGTACGTCACGATAAAACTGCTCCGTGCGCGGCCGATCGTATCCGGCTTGGCCGGGATTTGTCATAACCATCGCGATGCGCTTCGTTTCGAAACCAGGATTGATGGCATAGGCTGCATCAATGCTCCGCAGGAACAGCGACGCGGTAATCAATGAAACCAGCGACAGCGCCACTTGCCCTACCAGAAGGACATTTCCGAAGCGGAGCGCGCGGCGGCTCCGGCCGGCCGTGCGAGTCTCTTCCTTGAGCGCTTCCACGATGTCGGTACGCGACGCTTGCAGCGCCGGCACGATTCCGAAAATCAAACCAGTGATCAACGAAACTAGGAGCGCGAAGATGAATACGCGGTCATCGAGTTTCGGGTCGACAAAATTCGCGGCGACCTCCGCGGGCCGGAAAGACCACAGCAGCTCGCAACCTTCACGCGCCAGAAAGAGCCCGAGGACGCCGCTAAGGAGTCCCAGCAGCGAACTCTCCGTCAAGAGCTGCCGCACCAGCCGCCCGCGGCTTGCGCCCAATGCCAGGCGCGCCGCGATCTCCTGTGTTCGCCCCGCCGCGCGCGCCAGCAGCAGGTTCGCAACGTTGGAGCATGCAATTAGCAGGACAACGCCTACGATCGCCATCAGAACCACGCTTCCGAACAAGACCGGTTGGCGTGTATCGCCGAGCGCGGCGTCGGCCAAAGGCGTGACGGCGATGCCATGGCCTTGATTGGACTCTGGAAATTCTTTCTCCAGGGCCGCTGCCACGGTTTTCAAGTTCGCTTCGGCCTGCGCCGCGGTCACACCCGGTTTTAGACGGCCAGCTCCGCGAAACTCCAACATGCTTCGTTCGCGTAGCGCATCGTGAAGCTGCACCGGCTGGATCAGTTCGGCCATTACGGCGGGAATCCAAAGGTCGGGCCCGAAGATGGCATTGATTCCCTTGAATCCTTGCGGCGCAACCCCGACAACCGTAAAAACCAGATTGTTCAGACGAAGTGTTCGCCCCACGATGCCGGAAACGCCGCCCAACTTGTTCTGCCACGCGCCATAGCCAACAACCGCGACCGGATGCGCGCCCGCATCGCGATCTTCTTCGGGTAAAAAGAACCGCCCCGCCACGGGCTGAAGCCCCAGCGTTTCGAAATAATTGGCTGTGACCAGTTCCGCGAACATCCGCTCCGATCCCGATCCTTTCGACAGCGTCAATGCCAAAACAGGCGTGTAACCCGCCAGATCCGTCAGCGCGCCGTTTTTCTGCCGCAGGTCCTGCAGGTTTAGATAGGAAAGCGGCAGAAGAGGTCCGGAGCCATGCGCCTTCTGCGTATCGACTGTGGCAACCGCAACCAGCTCCGGCGGCTTTTGAACCGGCAATGGATTCAAAAGCAGCGTATTGATCACTGTGAAGATAGTGGTATTGGCCCCGATTCCCAGCGCCAACGTGAGTACCACAACAGCGGTAAACACTGGGCTGCGGCGCATGGTTCGGAACCCGAACCGCAGGTCCATCCAAGTATCGGCAAAAATGTTTCCGCTGCCGGATGCACCAATGGGCACGACGGTAGCGGCGGGCATTGGCCGCATCGCCATGAGGTCGGTATCCTTCAGTTCGGACAGAGCCGCTGCATACGCCTCCCGTTCCGGGGCGCCTTCATTCACCAGTTCCTCATAACGATCCTGCAGGTGCTGGACCCACTCCTCAACGATGGCTGCTTCCTTGGCAGGCTCCACGCCCAGCTTCGACAGACGAACTTCAATCTGTTTTTTCCAGTCATGCATAATCGATACCCGCGATTCTGCCAACTGCCTCCACAAACTCCTGCCAGCTTTGCCGCTGTTGCGCGAGAACCTTCTTGCCGTCCTTGGTTAAGCGGTAATACCGCCGCCTCCGTTGCGCCGCTTTCTCGACCCAGCGGCCCTCAATCCACCCGCGCTCTTCCAACCGGTATAGCAAGGGATAAAGCGATGTCACATGAAACCGCAAAGCGCCGTTGGAGCGCGCCTCAATGAGCTTGGAGATGTCGTAACCGTGGCGGGCCTGGTCTTCAACCAGGGATAAAATCAGCAGTTCGGCACTGCCTTTTTTCCATTCCTTGGAGTCGGTGTTGGCTTCCATATATGGCAGTTCCATATATGCCACACCAATAATGGGTCTGTCAACTGCGGGGTAGGACAGGCCATCGGTTTTGTGGCCTGTCTACTCCGCCCGACGCTATTTGCTGGTTCCGCCCAAGCCCGTATTCTGGCAGGATTTGCAAATCCCGTAACCGCTCCCATTCGTCTGAATGAAATTGCACATTGAGAGGTCTTTAGAAATTTCCGACCCGCTTAGAACCGCCAGGGCGAAGGGGCTTTCGGTCGTGCCATATCCGCCTGTAGCCGTATTTTGGTGAAGCGTCGAACCCCAGGCGCGCAATCCGGAAACAAAATCGCCGCTCGCCGCCGCATTGCACTGTCCGGCCACCGGAGCCGTCGCCGTCAGTTTGATCACCACCGACGTAGGAACGCCCAACGTGAGTGGATTATTGATGAGGTCCGACACCGCCGAGAGCGAATTCAGCCCGTTCGGCGTAACCATGCAGGAGCAGCAGGAGACCATCTCCTCAGCCGGATCGAACGTATAGACATTGACGCAGATGCGGCCCGCGGGATCGGTGCCGCTCAACGTCCCGGCATTCGTCAAGTTGATCACCGAGTCTCCGATGTTGAGGTTCGATGCGTAGTGAATCTGGAAAGAGTCGAACGGTGTGGTGTCCACTTCGATCTCCGGGTGCTCGCCACCAAAGCATCCTCCCGGATCGGCTTCCATAATGCCGGTCGGTGCGGTGCCCAAACACGAATTGGCCGACAGGACGTAATTGAAGAAAATACTGTTTGGATCGACATCCGACCCGACTGTCGGGCTGCCCTCTGTGCTGACATTCAACGCGTCGTACGGGCAGTTGTTGTCGTTCGTGAAACATGCCGTGCCTTCGCCGATCGGACTCGGTCCATAATGAGTCGTGTTAAACGAAATGCCCACGACAACTTGATCGGGAAGCTGGAGGCTCAGGCTGGTGATATCGAACACAATCGGAAAAGCGATGCCGTGATAACAGGCGTTGGTCGCCGCGTCGTACCATTGCGTTCCGTCGCCTCCCGGAGTGCCGCCGACCGCGCAATGAGGATCGGTCGAGGGCCGGTAAGGGATATTGAAAGTTGCGGTTTGGGTCCCCAGCAGAGCTCCGGCCGAAGGCGGAGTGGTGGGATTCACAGCATAGATATTTAGCGTGACGGGCTGGCTGAACGTCGCCCCGGCTGGGCTCGTCGTGCAGACATCGGAGTTTCCCAAGGCGCTGAACCAGTGCCCACTGGTGCATGCCCAATCCGACAGGATGACCTTCACCGTGGTTGCGAGCCGGGGTGAGTTAGAAGTAAAGATCAGACCATCGCCGATTTCGCTGAACGCGTAGGCTTCCGGTCCCTCGCTCGCGACGTTCGGTGGCAATGGCGCTGGAATGCTGTTGTAAATCACCTGCGCATCGGCGCTGCATGCTATTCCGCAAGCAATGAAAGTTAGAATTGCACCAAGGCATAAAGAATTCCTTGAAGACAATCCTGTATTGTGTGTGTTCATTCTCATTCGCCCTCCCGGACGACCTGCACCAGCGTTCCGCTGACACTTTCGGGATAAAAGACACCGCTCCGGCAGCCCAAGCACGAGCTTTCGAAGACCCAACCAAAGTCCTAGGACGAACGCCTTAGCCCGCTCTCTCGTATCGAACAATAACAGCAATGGAAACGCACCGCCAGTCTCTAGATGGCTTAGCCAAAGACGCTACGCTTTGGCCTTAACTAACATATGTTTCAATTGGTTATGGGAATTACCGCGAAGCCTGGCGAATAGCCGGATTGAGCTGGCAGTTCCAGTGGATTTGGTACCGCGGCGCGGCTCAAGCCGGGACTGCTTGATATCATGGAAGGTGAGGAGCTCCCCGGCGGTTTCATGTCAGAACCCACCCAGCCAAGCAGTCTCGGCATCAATAGCTGGCTTGAAGACGAACTCTACCAGCAATATCTTTACGACCGGAAAACCGTAGACGAAAGCTGGAAAAAAGTTTTCGAGAGCAACGGCGCACCGGCTCCGCAACAAAACGGATCGCCCACGACGGCGGCGGCAAGCCCCGCGATGCCGGCTCCCGTTCCAACGCACCATCCCGCTCCCGGCGAAGAATTGATCCCGATGCGCGGCCCGGCTCTACGGCTTGCCGAGAACATGACGGCCAGCCTGTCGATCCCTACCGCGACCTCGCAGCGCAACATCCCCGTCAAGGTCATCGACGAGAATAGGCGCATCCTCAATGAACACCGCGTGCTGATGGAGCAGAGCAAAATTTCCTACACGCACATCATCGGTTGGGCTATCGTCAAAGCACTTGAGAATTTCCCGTCTTTGAATCATGCTTACGCGCAGGTGAACGGTGAAGCGTACCGCGCCGCGCGCAAGCAGATCAACTTCGGGGTCGCGGTAGACGTCGCCGGCAAAGACGGCGCCCGCTCGCTCAAGGTGCCGAACATCAAGGATGCCGGCGGATTGAATTTCAAACAATATCTCACTGCCTATGACGACATCGTCACGCGAGCCCGCGTGAATAAGCTTCTGGTTCAGGACTTCGAAGGCACCACCATCTCGCTGACAAATCCAGGAACAGTGGGCACGTTCGGTTCTGTCCCGCGGCTGATGCCCGGACAAGGCGCGATTATCGCTACCGGCGCAATCGATGTCCCGCCCGCCTATCGCGGAGCTTCGGAAGCCGCGCGCGCGGAACTGGGACTCGGCAAGTCCATGATGGTCACTTGCACCTACGACCATCGCGTGATTCAGGGCGCGGAATCCGGCGCGTTTCTCGGCCGGCTGGAAGCGCTTCTCAACGGCGAAGACGCGTTCTACGAAAAACTTTTCGCGGATCTCGACATTCCTCACGCGCCGGTCCATTGGGAGATCGATGCGCCGGTCACCATTCCCGGCGCAAGCATTGCCAACATCGATCAGATGGCCAAGACCGGAGCCGTCCACACAATTATCAACGCGTATCGCGTCCGCGGCCATCTCCTGGCCGATCTCGATCCGCTTTTCCCCAACACGAATCGCCATCCCGAGCTCGATCCATCCACTTACGGCCTGACCATCTGGGATCTTGATCGCGAGTTTCTCACCGGCAGCCTGACTGTCGATGGCAATCACCGCATCGCGACGCTACGCGAAATTCTCGAGACACTCCGCGGAACATATTCCGGCAAAATCGGCTGCGAGTACATGAACATCCAGATCCCGGAGCAGAAGCACTGGCTTCAGGAGTACATGGAGCCGAAACGCAACCGCTGGCCGCTGGAGCCGGCCGAGAAAATCCGCGCTCTCGAGAAGCTGATTGAGGCTGAGGAATTCGAACATTTTCTGCATTCACGTTTCGTCGGCCACAAACGCTTTTCGCTGGAAGGAGCGGAATCGGCCGTCGTCATTCTCGACGAACTGCTCGACCGCGCCGCCAACACCGGAGTTCGTGAAGCCGTCATCGGCATGGCCCACCGTGGACGTCTGAACGTCCTCGCAAATATCATCGGCAAGTCGATGGCGCAGGTCTTCAACGAGTTCGAAGGAGTCGATCCGAACAGCGCGGAGGGTTCCGGCGACGTGAAATATCACCTCGGCGCAAGCGGCACGCGCACGTCGACTCAGGGCGAAGAAATCATCGTCTCGATGGCGTTCAATCCTAGTCATCTCGAAGCCGTCGACCCGGTGGTTGAAGGCATCGTTCGTCCCAAGCAGGACCGTTTGGGCGACACCGAGCGCGCTCGCGTCATCCCGATTTTGATCCATGGCGATGCCGCCTTCGCGGGGCAGGGCGTGGTGGCCGAAACGTTGAATCTGTCGCAGCTCGATGGCTATTCCACTGGCGGCACCATCCACGTCGTCATCAACAACCAGATCGGATTCACCACCAACCCGAATCAATCGCGTTCTACGGCTTACTCCACCGACATCGCGCGCATGGTGCAGGCGCCCATCTTCCATGTCAATGGCGACTCGCCCCAGGCCTGCTTTCGCGTCGCGCAGATGGCCTACGATTTCCGTCAGAAGTTCAAGAAGGACGTCGTTATCGACATGGTCTGCTACCGCCGTCACGGTCACAACGAGGCCGACGACCCCAGCTACACGCAGCCGATTCTGTATCGCAAGATCCGCCAGCAACCCTCGGTTGCCGTTCAATACGCCGAACGCCTCACGCGAGAGAAAGTCATCGAAGTGGGCGAAGCGGACCGCATGCGCCAGGCTGTAAAGAACCGCCTCAACCGCACCTACGATGAAGGCCACGTTAAATCGCAGCAGTACGAAGTGCAGGAGCTCAGCGCAGTAACTTCGGAAGAGATCGAGCGCCCTCCTGCCAACACGGCGGCCGATCGCGCGACTTTAGAGCGCGTCATCCAGGGCATGACCACGTTCCCCGAGGCCTTCCATCTGCATCCCAAGCTGAAAGGCTTCATCGACAAACGCCACGAGACCATGAAGGGCGCGCCCATCGACTGGGCCACCGGCGAGACGCTCGCCTTCGGGAGTCTTGTGATGGAAGGAACGCCGGTCCGTTTGAGCGGACAGGACAGTGGACGCGGCACGTTCAGCCAGCGCCATCTGGTCTATTACGACAGCGAAAACGGACATCCTTACATTCCGCTGCAGCATTTGACGGCTGGCCAGGCGCGCTTCGATGTCTTCGACAGCTCTTTAAGCGAATACGCCGTGATGGGCTTTGAGTTTGGTTATAGCGTGGCCGATCCGCTGACGCTGGTGTTGTGGGAAGCGCAGTTCGGGGACTTCTCGAATGGCGCGCAGATCATGATCGATCAGTTCATTGCGTCGGCCGAATCGAAGTGGGGCCAGCCGAGCGGGCTGGTTCTGCTCTTGCCGCATGGTTATGAGGGCCAGGGTCCGGAGCATTCGAGCGCGCGCATGGAACGCTATCTGCAGATGTGCGCCGAAAACAATATGCAGGTGGTGAATTGCACCACTCCCGCGCAGTATTTCCACGTGTTGCGTCGCCAGATGTACGGCGGTGCGGACCGGCGCGGCGTCCGCAAGCCTCTCGTCGTCTTCACGCCGAAGCGCTTGTTGCGTCATCCCAAGGCTGTTTCCCGGCTTGACGATTTCGCCAACGACGCGTTTCACAAAGTGCTTGCCGACGAAGCGCCTCTCGATCCGGCGAAAGTCTCGCGCATTATTTTCTGCACCGGCCAGGTTTATTACGATCTGCTCGCCGCCCGCGAGGAAAGAAAGGTCGATAACGTAGCGATTGTGCGCATGGAACAGTTGTATCCGTTCCCGACGCCGCAAATCAAGACCGGCCTCTCGCGCTACGCTCCGAACGCCGAGATCGTCTGGGTGCAGGAAGAGCCCCGCAATATGGGCGCGTGGCGTTTTGTCGAGGAGAATTTCGAGCCGATCCTCGACCCGACCAAGCGCCGCGTCCGCTATATCGGGCGGCCCGAAAGCGCGAGTCCGGCAACCGGGTCCCTGCGGCGGCATCAGCAGGAGCAGGCGGATATCGTCGAAGAAGCCTTCAGCGCGGAAGCCAAGAAGCGGATGTTGAGGAAACGCCGTTTGACCACGGCGTAGCGGCGTTACTCGTCGTTAGCCGAGTTCCTCCCAATCGTCAGGGTCGATGTGGCTGCCCTTCTGGCTGGCTTCGACGAAGCCGGCCGCCTCAAGTCGCCGCTTAATTTCGCGAAAGGGTTGCGGCTTAAGACGCCCCGACCTCGACCTCGATAGTGCGGACCCGCGGAGCGCGCGTGGCTTGCGGGGCCTCGAAATGAAGTTCCAGCGCCTCCTTCAGATTGGCGAGAGCCTCTTCTTCGGTTTCGCCTTGACTGGCGACATCCACTTCAAGGCACTGGGAGACGTACCAGTTTCCCTCTCGCCAGACAGTTGCAGCGAACCGTCGCTTCATCTCCACATTCTTTCACAAACGCGGCTGCCGTCCGCCGGCGCTATCATGTGCGTTGAATGATCAAGTACACCGTCATCTACGAGAAAGGGCCGACATCTTGGGGCGCCTATGTCCCCGATCTTCCGGGCGTCATCTCTGTTGGCGATTCGCGTGACGAGGTCGAGCAGCTGATCCAGGAAGCCGTCGAATTTCATCTTGACGGCATGCGCGAGGAAGGTATTCCCATCCCGCCACAATGGGACTCCTAACGCGGCGGCGGCTCCGGCGCGCCCCGCTTCTTGAATATCGCCTTCGGAATCATCCCGTGGACCCCCTTGTTGCCATCCACCAGTTCCGTCGTGCAAAAGTCTACGGCGACGCTCGCCAGCATGTACGCATCATCCCGCGTCATCCCTTTTTCCGTCACCAGAAAATCGACCGCCTCAAGCACGGCCAGCTTGGCCGCTTCCGTCAGGTCTTCATGCAACCCCATGACGATGTAGTGCGTCGGCGTCTCCGCGCGAGGCCAGCGCAGGTGCATGTCCTTGCGCACCACGAACTGAAACGTGCCGGTGAGCGCCGTCTCCATGGCGGTTATGTCGACTTCGCCATCGCCCTGTCCCGCGTGCCCATCGCCGACTTCGAATAGCGCTCCCGGCGCGTGGACCGGGATATAGAGAATCGTCCCGGCCACCAGTTCTTTATTATCGAGATTGCCCGCGTGGATCCACGGTGGCGCGCTGTTGATCTTGCCGTTGGCCTCCGGCGGCGCCACGCCCATGCTGCCGAAAAACGGGCGCATGGGGATCTCAATCGAATCCGAAAAATGCGCCATCATGCGTTCGCGGTCGAGCGGAATAATCTTGATATGCGATTGCGGAAAATCATCGGGAAGAAATCCTGCCCCGGGACGAAACGCGTTATACGCGAACGGCATGGTCACTTCAATCGATTGAATGCGCACTTCAAGCGTATCGCCGGGCTCCGCGCCTTCAATATAAACCGGTCCTGTTAACACGTGCCCGCCCGGTCCGCGCTCCTTCACCTGATCGAAGATGTCGCGCAGATTTTGAGGGATGTCTTTCGCCGCGACCCCGGCTGCCGCGAATCGCGCGGGACTTCCCGTGGAGACCGTCTCGATGCGGACCGTGTCGCCCGATTTGACTCGCAACACCGGCGGATTGGAAGCTGCGTAGTTGCCCCACACCACGGTCGTGGGCGTGGCTTTCAACTCGAAATGTTCGGCGTAGATGGAACCCGTTAAGAACAGAATGCAAAGAATATGTGGCATCTAATCGGCTGTCGCTTTCCCCTTCCGTCTGCCTGGCGCAACCGGAACCGGCTCGCGAACTTCCACAGTCTCCGGTTCGCCGCCGGCCTTCGCCACCAGCGCATACACAATCAGCCCCGTCAGGAAGCTATACACAACGGCGGGCTGCGCGTATGTCTTGAATGAATCCGGAACGGGCAGGAATCCCAGCGGCAGAATGCCGACGATAAATCCCAGCGCCCACGCCGAGTATCCAGCCCAGTTGATTCCCTTGCGAGGACCAGCCCATTTTCTTCCCGACAGGAAATAATCGGCAACCATCGCGCCGCAGATGGGTCCGAACGACGCGCCCACCAACGAGAACACGACGGCAAGGTTCGCGGCATAACCGGTGATCGCGAGAACGATCGCGATAGTCACGCCGACCATTGTTGAGGACACACGCGGCACACCAGGGATCATCGTCGAGAAGCTGTTGCCCGCGATGAATGCGCAGAAGCACGCGGGCACCACCGAAGCGACCGCAAACAGGAAGAACATCGTAGTGGCTAAGAAGCCTCCAACAGAACCGATCACGGAATCGTAGTTGAACGATAGCGCCGCGTTGCTGCCGTGGGCTCCCGCGACGGACAAAAGAGGCAATCCGCCGGCATATAGAATCGCCAGCGCGATGCCCACCATACCGCCGAGTTTGACGTCGCGCGCATCGCGGCTGTTCATGCCGAAGTCGGCGCCCGCCGCTCCCGCCGTGGCGAAGAAACCGATCACGGCTTGCAGCAGCAACACGAACGCCAGATAGGGATCGGGTTGCGGCGGCTTGAAGCTCGAGATCCCTCCTGCCGTCTTGAAGAACACTACCAGCACCATCAGCGCGGGAATGAGATTCAGAAAGATAGAAACGCGCGCGACGTACTGAATGCCCTTCACTCCGATGTAGCCCATTATGTAGCCCCACAGCACGGCGATAATGCCGAACGACAGGGTTCCGGGCGAGGCATCGCGTCCCAGGCCTTTCAAAATGTATGTCGTCGAGTAGAACGTTCCGACCGCAAACCAGCCGATCTGCAGGAGCCCCATCAGCAGCCCCGGCATGATGTAGCCGCCCGCCGTGCCGAACGTGGAGCTTCCCACCACGTAGAGCGGATAACCGGTCTTCATCCCGAGCATCGCGGGAACGTAATAGTAGAGCAAGTAGCTGAGCAGAGCGGCGACGATCAGCGAGCCGATGCAGAAGAGCGGTCCGGCATGCTCGAGCGTGCCCTGAGCGAGGGATTGATAGAAGACCACCCACAGGAACACGCCCGCGTAGCTGGGGGCCGTGTTGGTGTACCAAGGAGCTCTGTTAGACGGCGGATTAGGAACCGCCTTTTCGATGTACTGAGGCAGACGGGGCATCAGTACATCGTACAGCGTATGAGGGGTCGCGTGCAGAGAAAGGGGAAACGCAGGCCACCAACGGCGATGGCCTGCGCCACTTTAGAACTTCAGGTGCAAAGCGAGTTGAAGAATGCGCCCCGCTTCGTACCCCGATGCGCTGGGGTCCGCGATGGTTGTTGAAATCTGACCGAAGGTTGGGTCGCCGATGTTCGTGTCGGGATTCGCGAATTCCGCGTGATTGAACAAATTGAACGCATCGGCGCGAAGTTCGACGTCGAGGCGCTCGCCGACCTTGAAGTGCTTTGAAAGAGCCAGATCGACATTGACGTTACCGGGGCCGCGAAGGGCGTTGCGAGGTGTTGTGCCGTAGGTACGGTAGGGGAGCATTGAGGCGTCCTGTTGCGCAATCGAATCGAGATTATTGATATTCGCCACCGTGAAGTTTCCGGGATTGAACCAATAGTTCCCGGCATTCGCTCCTCCCGCGGTGGGATTGGTCAGCGTCTGGTAATTCTTCGGGTTATAGGTTTGAATTGTCGATCCAACAAGGTCGGCGCGGACATATCCGGCATCGCCTGCGCCGGAGGGTCCGGGATCGCTACGAGTGGTGCTCAAATCCCCGTAAATATCCAATGGGAAACCGGTGCGTGCCGTGATGATGGGATACAGACTCCAACCTCGCGTGAGCAGCTTGGGACCGCGCTGCCAAAGCTGGTCGAATGGCAGATCCCAGCCACCCGAGAAGGCGACGGCATTGCGGACGTCGGTGTCGCCCGAAGCGTAAAATTCGTTGTGATCGTAATACGGGACATTGCTGTTTCGTTGCCGGAATCCGGAAACGTTGTCCAATTCATGCCCCCACGTATAGGAGAACTGGAAAAAGCTGCTTCCGAAGCCGCCCATATGGCTGAACTGGCGGCGCAGGCTCGTTTCCAGCCCGTTGTAGTTGGCGTGGCTGATGTTCTGGAACTCGTCCAGATAACTAAAGTTGCTACCGTACAATCTCGTGTTCGTCCCAAGGATAAATGGGTTCACATCCACCAGGCCCGTAAGCCCATGGGCGGTGTAGCCGATGTATCCGACTTCGAGCGTCATCGCGGAAGCCAGTTGTTGCTGCACGGTGAGATTGTATTGGTAGACGTAAGGAGTGCGGAGGTGAGGATCGACAAAAAAGACGCCGCCGCCTCCGAATGGAAGGAAGCCGGCCGCGCCGAAATCGATGTTCTTGGCGGGCGTCTTCGACGGAAACGGATTCACCGCTCCGGCCGCGCCATAGGGATCCTGTAATCCCGAAGGTCCCTGTTGGGCATTCGGATAAACATCCGCGAACCCGAAGAACGGAGCCTGGCCGTTGAACTGCAAATTGTCTTCACCCTTCAGGATGTCGTAGAACATGCCCCAGCCTCCGCGGACGCTGGTCTTGGCATTTCCAAAGACGTCCCAGGCAAAGCCGAAGCGCGGCGCAAAGTCGTTTTTGTCCGGGAAGTTCGAACCCTTGGGCGCGCCGGGATCGCCTGGGAAGACGAGTCCCTCGGGCGCGTTCGGGAAGCGCGTGGACTGCATTCCTGGAATAAATGAGAACGACCGGCCTTGGGTATCGAACTTGGGCTCCGAATATTCGTAGCGGAGCCCGAAGGTGAGCGTTAAGTTCCTGCGTACATGCCATTCGTCCTGTGCGAAGCCGGAGTACTGATGAGAGCGGATGTTGGATGGAGCTTTTCCGAATTGGAGAAACTCGTCCGGCAGACCCATCAGGAAGTCGGCCAGATCCAAGCCAGAGCCCACGCTGGTACCTGGGCCGTAAAAGAAGAATTCGCCGTTGACATAAAAGTCGTAGACGGTGTTGTCCTGGTAAGGCGAAAAGTAAAACCCGAATTTCATATTGTGCTTGCCCTTCGTCCAGGACACGTTGTCGCTATAGGCGTAGGTGTTGTCGATTTCGTTCGTGGGACCCTGCGGGCTGAAGCCGACGTTGAGACCCGAACCCAGAAGGCCGATGAGCGGCGGCCCGGTGGATTGATCCGGCGTAATATTAATTCCCAATTCCGCCGCCGTCGGGCCGGTGGCCGCGGGGATGGCCTGCACGTGATTGGAGCGCTGCGCCGTCACGCGTACTTCATTCAGGACCGTTGGGCTGAAGGTGTGCGTATAGGCGACCGAGCCGAACCAAGTCGTGTTGCCGCTGGTGGTCGGATACCCAACTACATTCGATCCGTTTGAAAACGGGCTGAGGAGCGGGTAATTTCGTGTGGAAAAGGTTCCGGTGAGTGCGTCCCGGCTCGAAATGTTGAAGTCGAGCTTGCCCAGGTATTCATCGAATTTCGCGGTTCCCGAAGCCTGAGGAAACAGGAAGCCTGTGGGCGAAGTCGGGATGAGACCTTTTGACAGATACTCCTTCGCAATCGGATCGATCGCGCTCGGCGCGATAATGCCCTGGGCGGCCTGCGCCGGATCGGGTTGGTACTGAGGATTTGCAGTCAGGAACGCAGCAACGGTGGCCGCGCCCGAGGACTGCGAGAAGTCGCCATTGGCTTCCGCCGGCGTGAAGGTCGTAACCTTGCCCGGGCTGTCGTCCAACGAAGTCTGGCGTTGGCCTTCGTAGGAGAAGAAAAAGAACAGCTTGTTTTTCTTGATGGGTCCGCCGACAGTGCCACCGAACTGATTGCGTTTTAGAATCGGAACCGGCAGGCCCTGCTCATTATTGAAAAAGCTGTTGGCATTGAAATCGTTGTTGCGGACGTAGTCGAACGCGCTGCCGTGGAAACTATTGGTCCCGCTGCGGGTGACCACGCTCACGATTCCCCCGGCGTTGCGGCCGTACTCGGCGTTGTAGTTGCTTTCGAGCACGCGGAATTCAGCTACCGCGTCGGGGTTTGGATTCGCGACCACGCTGTTGTTTAGAAGATTATTATTGACGCCGCCATCGAGCAGGTACGTCACCGAATCGGTGCGCTGTCCGCCGATACTGTAGCCGCCGGCCGCGCCCGAATCGGGATTCGTGGGCGTGACGCCGGGCTGCGTCTTGAGCAGGTCGAGTGTATTGCGTCCGTTGAGCGGAAGTTCGAAAATCGCTTCGCCGGTCACGGTGCCGCCGACCGTCGCGTTTTCAGTCTCAACAAGCGAAGGACGGCTTTCCACCATCACGACCTCGGTGAGCTGGCCCACCTGCAGCTTCACGTCCACGTGCAGTGTTTGGTTGATTTCGAGCGGCGTCTGCGCCTGGATGGTGGTCTTCTCAAAGCCGGCCGCGGTTGCTTCGACTTTATAATGTCCGATCGGCAGTTGCAGAACCTGGTAGAAGCCGACGGTGTCGGCCGTCGCATCGCGGCTGATATTTGTTTCGGTATTAGTGACGTTTACCCTGGCGCCTGGAACAGCGGCGCCCGTTTGATCGGTCACAGTTCCAACGATTTTCCCGGTGGCTTCCTGAGCGGATACCGGCAAGCAGAACAGAATGACGGCCGCCCATGCAGCGGCGACGCCCCTTAAGGTACAACTCATGTGACTCCCTTTCCCAACCGATTGTTGCCAGGTGCAGCGGGGACCCGGATCTACTTGGGTCGTAGCATACCACGGTGGGGCAGGCCATCGCCATGCGTGGCCTGCCGGTGTCACCAGGTGGGTCAGTCCATCGCCATGCGTGGCCTGCCAGGGTCACTTCAATGAACGCAGACGACGCAAGGCGATCGTCTGCGCCACGCGCTACTTCAGAATGGTTTTCGCGACGGCTTGGTTGTCGTAGTAGTCGGATACACGAACGGCGATGGTCTGTTCTTCGGGCGACGTCCGGTCGATTACCAGGCGGTATTCTTCCTCGCGCGAATCGGACAAGTGCGAAACAGGCTCGACGACTTGCCATTCGCCGCCGTTTACAGAATACTCCGCGTGATCGATGATGCTGCTCGCGTCCTTTGCGGTCCAGCGCACCTCAATGCGTTTACCGTTCAACGTGGCCGTGAGGCCAGTAATCTGCGGCGGCGTATTGTCGATCAGAAACGGATCGCTGACCAGCGACGAGCTCAACGCTTCGCCAGGCGGGTTGCTCGGCGAATCGGACGCGCTGACACGCAATTCGTATTCGCCGTCCGGGAACGCCGTGCTGTCCCAGCCGTATTCCTTTTCCTTGAGCTTGTCCTTCAGGAGCTTCCAATCCGTTTCGCCGCGGCCGCGAATCTCGACCTTGTACACGAGCGAATCGCCGTTCTCGTCACGC
The DNA here is from genome assembly GCA_049514735.1 of Bryobacteraceae bacterium. GTDB lineage: Bacteria > Acidobacteriota > Terriglobia > Bryobacterales > Bryobacteraceae > JAICMB01. The sequence goes on along the minus strand of JBEKUT010000014.1, from coordinate 12,616 downwards.
GCACGCCAGCGCGCGCCGATGAAGCCCTTCGCGTAATTCATGCTCAACGAGCCGCCCGAATCGAGCGATAGATTCGACGCCATGACGCGCTGTTGTCCCATGGCGGGTAGCGCGATGCTGGTGGAAGGAGTCGACGTGGGGTTGGGCGCTGGGAATTTATAATTGGGCGGCGTGATCTCGATCTCTTCCATCGCCGGCGCGACATTCTTCGTGAGATACGCAATCTCGACGGAGGAAACGTGAGGGGCGTCCTTACCGGACTCGCTGAGCGAAATCTCGTATTGCAGGAATCGCGCCGATGGCGACGCCACGCGTCCGCTCAACTCATTGCCAGCGGCCTGCAGCGTTACGGGCGTCCAAGGACTCCAATTGTTCACCGGCCGGTTCACATTGCCGCTGCGTGTCCTGACCGCGATACCCGATTCCGATCCACGCAACGCCAGCCGTCCCCAATAAGCAAACGAGCCGGCATCCAGGGCCTCGCTCTCAAACTTACCGGAGCGGGCCAGCCCGGGGCCGATTTGATAAACCTTTCCGATGTTCCCGGTGATCGCGAAAATGCCGCCCTCCGGAGTCCGCGCAAAGCTAGTCACTTGCGTGGGCGCCAGATTGAGCAATTGCGTGTTCAGGAGATCGGTGTCGAGCCTGTAAACGCGTCCCCGATTGCCGCTTCCGAACAACGGACGTCCGTTTCCATCGAACCCGATGGCGTAAACAATATCCGTCGAATTGTTCCAGACTTTTTGCGGCGAGCCATCGGGATCGATGCGATAAACATCGGAACCTCCCGCGACAGAAGTAGGCGTGAACGACGGCGGAGGCGTCATCACCAGCGCCGGCCGCGCGGATGGCTGTACCGAAATGGCGCCGGCAGCGGGTGACGGCGAAGGCTCCGGCGCAGGAAGCATGATCGGAGGATTAATCGACGGACCGGCCTGACGCGAACCCACCCCAGCGGCGTAAATCATCCCATCCGGTCCGATCGCAACGGCGGTAATCTCGCGCTTCGGGGATTGATACAGCACGAACCCCGCGCCCGCGGGAGTGATGCGCAGAATCAGGCCGCCGGGTTCGGTGCCGACGATCAAGTTGCCCGCGCGATCGATCGCCAGCGAACGCGCATGCGTCTCCTCAGTCTTGAAGAACACCGACCCCTGCCCGTTTGGCGCGACGCGATGAATCTCGCCCTGATCTCCAGTTGCCACGAAGAGGTTGCCGGAAGCATCGAACGCCATTGCCCAAATGTATTTCGCGTGCGGATCGTAAAAGAGCTGGCTCTTGCCGTCGCGCGAGACCTTATAGACCTTGCCGTCGGGATCTGTGGCGGCGTAGACGTTGTCATGCGCGTCTATGGCGATGGCATGGATTTCGAGCCCGTCGAGTTCGGCCAGTGTTCGCGTTCTGCCATCCTTTGAAATCTCGAACAGCTTGGAGCGCCCGGCGCCGGTCCCGCCACCCGCGGTAAACAGGTCGCCCTTGGAATCCGAAGCCAGGGCCCACAGGTAGGGAACCGACGAGTCGAAAACTTCGCGCACCGCGGGAGCCAGAAACATGCGTCCATCGCTTCGGAGCGCGATGTTTTCAAAGCTGCCTTTTTCGAAGTCGCCGTCGTCGGACTGCTGCCAGAATTTCGTTTCGACGGCAGAGAGGTTCAGCGCGAGCGCCGCAAGCGCGACCCCTTGGAGAGCGGGTTTAATGTTCAATGACTTATTTCACCGTAATCTTGAGCGTATAGCTGCCGTTGATGGCAAGGTCGAACGGAATGCTGCCTTGCTCCACGGCGCTTTCGGGCGAGCTCGCGAAATGGCGGCTCGCCGTGCGGCCTGTCTGCATCACGTTCATTACCGACGCGGGCAGCGCGGGAAGAGACTTGTCTTCGTAATAGACCGTCGGACGCGGCTCTACTAACGAGATGTAGAGTTTATTGTTTGTCCGTTCCTGGTTGAGCAGGGAAACCTCTTGCGGGATATCCATGAAGCGATCCGATGCGCTGGCCAGGCTCTGCATCCGATTGAGAGTGTCGGCGTCGCTCAGCAAAATGCGATGCTCACCCTTCGAGAGCCCGGCGGGAATCTTCAGATCGAAATCGCGCTCCAGACGCTCTCCTCGATACGGCCGCAGGAAAACTTTGATAGGAACCACCGACCCGGCTTCCACCTCCGCATTCGGCACCCACGCGTTCTCGACGGTCGCCACGCGGCGGTCGGGAAGCAGGTCGATAGTAGCATCCACGCTTTTCAGCTTTGGAGTGTGAACGGAATTGAGGAACAGGCGATTAAATTTATCGCCCCACCAACCCGCCAGCAGCATGGGAGCCGGCGCCGGCATCTCGCCAGGAGCGAGCATCGTCGATAGCGAAAGATCCTGCTGTCCGTCCAGCGTCACCTTGCCATTGATGCGGTAAGTGGCTTCGTCGGCGAATTCATTCAACCCTGAAACGGAGTTGAAGAGCGTCATCATCATCAGGTAGGGCGTCCACTTCTGCTGCACGAAGACGTTGAAGTGGAAATCCTTTTCCTTGCGCATGGTGTTTCCATCGTCGAAGGAACGTACGCGCAGCGTCACCGGAACCATGTCCGCGGTAGCGCCCATCACGCCCATGATGGCGCTATGCCGATCCTGGTGCAGCGCGCCGACAATTTCCGTGGCATTGCCAAACTTGTTGGGTTGAAATTGCGACGCTAGCGTCATCAACACTTCGCCCTTCGCCATGGGCATGTCCACGGGCCCGAGATTGAATATCGAGTGTCCGCACGCGAGCACGTTCTTGCCATCGTTATAAGTGACAGTGCACATGCCGCTCACGCTCATGTCACCCGAGACCAGCACAGCCGTAACGGCATCGCCGGGTTGCAGTGAGTGTTCCCATCCGGCCACCGGTTTCGCGTTTTGCATGGTGCTAGAGGAACCGCCTCCGGCCACGCTCATTCCCAGTTGTTGGAAGAACGGTCCGAACTCGCGTAATACGCCGTCGTTAAATCCGGCGAACGTCAGGGGCGTTTCGATGGGCACCATGGTCTGAACCGCTCCGAAATTCCCCCCGCCGCCAGCGGAAACAACGCGCGAGAGCATGTCGCCGGGCAGGCTCACCGCCGCGCGTTCCGTTACCGCGCCTCCAGGAACCCGCGCATCGGTGGGACGGCTTTGGTCGAAGCCGTTCACCTCCGTCATCAGTTCGATCGGTGTGATCCCGCAGATCGCATCGGGAGAAAACACGCTCAGCCGCAGCGCCACCGCTCCGACGAGCTTGCCGTCGATATAAACCGGGCTTCCGCTCATGCCTCCGGCTACATTGGTCCGGATCGCTTTGCCGCCCATCTTGCCAATAATGATGTCCTGGCCCGGGCCCCATTGATTCTTGAGGATGCCCACTATTTCCACCGGGATCGGCTCCGGTTCCATGCCCGCAAGCACCGTCCAGGCATACGCCTTCATGCCGGGCTTGAGATCGGATTCCTTGAAGATTTGGACCTTTCCGGAGTGAGGGCGTACGGGAGCCGGATCTGGAGTTTGCGCGAAGCCCGCCGAGCAAAGCACGACGGCTACCAGCGCTGCTGGTTTGGGCATGGGACCTTCCTAAAACTGTATGACGGGATCGCACTCCGTGGTGCTGTATATTTATTATCCTTTACTTTTGACCCCACGTAAACGCCCTAGGTTCCACGAGTTTGATGCCTAGGTCCAAGAAAGCATGTAGCACACCCCTTTGTAGAAACGTCCGACTATAGTAAAATCGCGACTGGCTCCGGCCCGGAGTTCTAGTACGGCTGCAACCTACTAAGGTTGCATGCTTAGTATGGAGCGGCAGGGCCCAAGTACTTAGTGGAGTTAGCGATCGATTTGAAAAATAACAAGAGGAGAACGACATGAAGTTTTGGAATGGAATGGGTGCATGTTTCGCGGCCATCGCTCTGTTGACGATGGCTGGCGCGCAAACGACGTCGACGGCGCCGGCTACCTGTACCACCGCGCCTGCAAGTCTCACGGCGCTAGATATCGAGCGCGTAATACCGCTCGCCAATGTGTTGACAACATTGACTCCCAATGCCCCGGCAAACGTGCTCGCGGGGATCGCCGGAGGCGCATTGGAGATCCATGAAACGCTAGGTTACAACGCTCAGATCAATACAGTGACGTCTACTGTCTTTGTCGTCCCCGCCGGCTCGCCGCTTCCGACTCCCGCGGGCGGAATCACGCCACAGAACGTGGTGCAGTTAACCACGATTAACATCACCAATTCGTTTTTCAGTTGCTCTCCCACTCCATCCGTACTGTTGGTTGGAACCGTCGCCGGCAGCCCCGCCGGAGTGTACGGTAGTTTCGTAGGCGCACCCGCCGCGATTTCAATTGGTTACACCACCGCCACGCCGCCGGCGATTAACAATGTTGCGGTCGTCATTTCCGGTGTCGCGCTGGAATATTCGGCCAGCGCTGTGGGCACGCTAACATTCCCAACTGGAACAAGCACTGGTGGAGGTGGTGGGACTGGCTCTGGTGGCCTAACCGCGGCGATTAAACTGCCCAACGGCAGCTTCGGTCAGGCTGGCGCGATCTATCAGATTGCCACGACCCCGCTCCTTCTCGACGCCAGCGGCAGCAGTGGAGGGACCGCTCCGTTGACCTATAAATGGAGCTCGAATAACCCCGTCGCGTTCAATCAGACCGGCAATCCAGCCACGATCAACGTCCAATTCCCGGGCCCCGGTGCATACGCCATAACGCTAACTGCCACCGATGCAGCCGGCAACACCAATTCCGTTACGCTGACCTTCCAATATGTGGGCCAACCGTATTAATTGAATCAATCGGGTAGCGGTGCTCCACGCCGCTACCCGTTCGAGCATTCAATCCTGCCGCTCAGTCGCCAATTTCAGCCTTCCGGCAATTCTCTTCGATCTTCTTAACCACCTGCTTCGTCCAATATCGTAGGAACCGGAGCATGCATACCCTCACTCAATTCGACGTGTTACGAATGGCTTACGACGAAGCATTCGAGAGATTGCGCATAGAGATGGGCCTGCTCAAGTCCTATGATGGCGATGGCGTTGCAATCGTGCATCGCCGCGTCACGGCCGCCGAGGCGGCCTACCGGCAGTCGCGCGATGAACTCGCTCAGTTCCTGATGGATCGGCAGGCGGGCGCGGAGGAAGATGAACGCCGCTCGCCGTGCCTTTACGGCTGCGGGTAGGGCGGTCTTTATAATTTCAAAAATCGGTAGGCGATTTTTCCTACCTTACAGTGCGCCGTCTCCGTTCCGATGGATCGGCAGGCGGGCGCGGAGGAAGAAGGACATCGCTCGGCTTGCCTTTACGTTTGCGGATAAATCCGCACAAAACAATCAAGTCGTAGTCGTTCATTGCGGCAGTTCTTTGCCGGCTTGCTCCGCCACCATGTACGCTGCGTACCAGTCGGACCAGTTCGCGTCGCGCTGCCCGGTGCGCTTCTCGTGCTCGCCGTGGGCGGCCTCCGCACGCCGCAGCGCGTTCGCCAGATCGTTTGCCGAGGCGAACGCCGTCTCGGCTTCTTGAACGCGTCCGGGCAGCCGGGTCGTCACCTCCTGCAAAAGCCACGCGTTGCCGTCCGGGTCGTTGAACGTCGCGAAGGAGTTGTAGCTGGCGCCTCCGGGCGCGGGTCCCGCGGCGCGTCCGCCCGCTTCGGCGGGCTGGAATTGAGCGCCCGGCGTACCGGCGTGGAACACCTCGCTGACCTCGACGCCGCGGGCGGCGAGTTCTTCCCGCGCGGCCTGGATGTCGGAAACGATCAGGTAGAGGCCGTGGGCCGATCCGGGCGAGGCCGGCGTGATCTTCGTGCCGAATTGGACCGAGCACCCCGATCCGGGCGGCGTGAATTGGACGACCCGGAAGCCGTTGTCGAAGGAGAAGTCGGCATCGAGCCTCCACCCGAGGCTCCCGTAGAACTTCTTTCCGCGCTCAACATCCGAGACGGGGATGACCACCGCCTCGAGTTTCAAATCGACTGTCGCCTCATTCTTCAGATTCGCCATGTTCGCCCCCCGCACGATTGGATTGTTTGTGGATCGCCGGAGATGTGCCTTCGGAGCGGGGAGATGTAATTACGTTTTTCCACGCTGCGATCAAGGGCAGAGCATCCGAATTATGAAACTGAAGGCATTTGGAATTGGTGCGGCGTCAGCCGCCGTGGTATTCACCGGCTCGATGGGTTTCGCGCAGAACGCAACTGCTGCCGCGAAACCCGCAAATTGCCCCGCGGACGGATTTAACGGGGGCTTCAGCCGCGGCTGTCCGCAAAACAATTTGCGAATCCCGCCGACATCTCTGTCATGATGGCCGCGCTGCCCGACAAGCCCTACGCCACGCCCCACATGGTCCTTTGCCGGGCCGCCGGTTGGGTGCACACCTCCATCCCGCTGGCCGCCAAGATGGTCGAATACCTCGGAGACAAAACCGGCGCCTGGATAACTACCATCACTTACGATGCGGCGTTTATCACGCCTGAAAACCTGGTACGGTCGTTTTTTTGTAGAAATAGCTGATCGTAGCCAGCGGTAACGCGGCCGGTTTCGCCATAACACAGGCCAAGAAAAACAAGAACGAAAAAAGGGCGAAGGGCAACTCGCGCGATCCCATGATTCTGCTCGCGGGAGCGCTTCTACTGAGCGTGGTAGCCGCGATCGCATGCTCCATACCGGCTCGCCGCGCCAGCAAGATCGATCCCATGACTGCGCTGCGCTGCGAGTAGTATCCTAGATTTTCAGTGCGCGTTATTCAATCCATCCCCACGGGCCCGCTGTGCGTCGCGGCTCGGACGCAAACGCGTTCCGCGGAATCGCCCGTGCTTTCACTCGTCGTCCCGACCTACAACGAAGCCGTGAACATCGGGCCTTTTCTGGAACGCATCCGAAGCTTACTCGACCCCGATCTCGGCAGCAGCTACGAAGTAATCGTCGTCGACGACAACAGCCCCGATCAGACCTGGAGAGTGGCGGCCGGTCTCCAGTCCGGCTACCCGCAGCTTGTCGTCTTGCGGCGCGAACAGGAGAAAGGCTTGGCGAGCGCTGTCATAAGGGGATGGCAGGCCGCCGGCGGCGAGATCCTCGCGACCATCAATGCCGATTTCCAACACCCTCCCGAATTGTTGCCGAAGATGCTGGAAATGGCTCAGGCCGCCGATCTCGTCATTGCGACGCGCCACGCCGGGGCGGGTTCCTTCGGCGCCATGCCCTGGTCGAGGCGACTCCTTTCGAGAGGCGCACGAAGAGCCGGAGAATTCTTTGTACCGCAGGTTTTCGGCCGCGTCTCCGACCCCTTAAGCGGATACTATTTCGTGCGGCGGGAATCGATCGAAGACATCGAACTGCGGCCCACTGGCTTCAAAACCCTGATCGAAATACTGGCCTCCGGGCGTGTGCGGACCATCGCGGAATGCGGCTACGCGATGCAAAAGCGGCGTCACGGGCGAAGCAACGCAAGATTGCGGCATTGGCTCGATTATGTAAGACAGCTCAAACGCCTCCGCGCGCACGCCCTGGCGCGACCATCGTAGTGCTGCCCCGGCGCTGGCTCTACGCTCTCCTGGCCGTCCTTTCGTTCCTCTTCGCGATTGAAGTCTTAGAGGGAATTCTCAGGTCGCCGACCTTGATCTGGAACGAAATCCGGCTCACGCGATCCATGGCTTTGCTCCACGGTTTCCCGCTCTATCCCGGCGAGCGCGAGCTTGGCCCCATCATCGGAACGCTACACACCCCTGTCAGCCACCTTCTTTTCTTACCAGCCTCCGCGATTCACGATCCAACGATGGCGATTCTTGCTGGCTCACTAACAGCTTTTCTACTCGTCTTCTCCGCCTTAGGATTCGCGCTCATCCGGTTTGCTTCTTCGGTAACAGTGGTCACAGCGCTCAGCTTTCTTTTGTGCGGATTCCTGATCGTCAACAGCGAAGGCGCCTTCAACACTGCATTTTTCATCCACACGGACGCCGCCGCGCTCGCGTTCGCGACCGTCGCCTGTTCACTCGTAGCCAGCCGCAACCGCATTACGACAGCCTCCTTGTGGCTGTCTGCCGCGGCGTGCGCCCTCGCCATCGCGAGCAAACAGACCATCGCGCCCGTGGCTTTCGCGATCGCGTTATACGTTGCGATTGCTGAAGGAGGAAAACGATTCGCACTGTTTCTATTGGCGCTCGCGGTAACAGGAGCCTCGATTCTGGCAATCCTGCTCTTTGTCTTTCCCGCGCGCGCTTTTCTCTTCAACACCTTGGTACTCGCCGCACACCGGCCCCTCAAGCCAGGCTATCTACAAATTCTTGCGGATACTTATCGCATGGGCCGGCTCGAAGCGCTTCCGGCTCTATTACCGATCCTGTTTCTCGCGATTTGGACTTGGACCGCGTCGCAGCAGTTCTTCGTCTCGAATCGCTGGATTGTGTTTCTGATCGCGAGCATCGCAGTAACTCCAGTGTGTGTGAAAGCAATAGTGACGGTCGGCTCGGATGTAAATCATCTAGGATTTGTTCTCTATTTTCTGTTTGTCGCGGCCGGGCTGGCAATCCAACAGTATTTCAACGATCCGAATCCAGCCACGCGCTTGAGCTCCCGGATTTTTCTCGCCTCCGGAATATTGGTCAGCCTGGCGCCTGGAATGATTCTTGCCTTGCCGGCGAGCCTTCGCAATCTGAGGGCGAACCCGTCTCAAACCGCCTACGATTTCGACACGCGCCATCCCGGCATCGCTTACTTCCCCTGCGATCCGATGACGTCTCTTCTTAGAGACGGAAAGCTGTACCATCTCGATATCGCACTTTACGACCGCGAGGTTGCCGGGCATCCGCTGACTCCGGAACAAATTCGATCCGGATTACCGCCTGGCTTTATGTTGGTCGCATTGCCGCCAGGGGAACTGCTTCAATCGCAGGCGCTTCAGGGCGTATTCGCGGGATTTGTTCCCATCACCGATCCGGAGTTACCTGCATGGAACGTCTTTCGGCGGCCGTGAACCAAGGCAGGAAGAGAGCGTATCCCACTAAGTGCGGCGTAAAGTAAACGCCCAGCATAAGTGCGATGAACACTTGCATACAAAAGATCCCACTAAGAGTAAAGACACGTAGCCGCCGCACGAATATGGCGGGCAGCGCCGATAACTCGATGACAAGGGTGGCTATGGCCGCAAACTGAGGCAGCCACGCCGATCCTGCCAAAACGGCGCCAAGCCGCGTCGGAGGAGTGTGCGTGAAAAGTTCTCCCAACCAGATGGAGCGCATGTTGGACGCCGTCATCCAAGCCAGTCCACTATTCCGGAGTTTCGCATAGCCGGCCGCGAAAAACACCAGCAGGAAAAGTATCTGGCCCAGGCGAATCGGCCAACCTTCGACAACGCCCGCGATGGCAAAAATAGTCATGAGTAATACCGGAAACCCATCGAGATGATGGATTTTTCCGAAGCAGTTAGGCAATCCTAATAGAAATACACCGAGCGCCGCGGCGGCTATCATGCTCCAGCGAGAGACAAATCCGATCGCCGAAGTAAATAGTGAGAGTTTCCATAGGATTTGCAGAACGCCAATAAGCATCGCACTGCGTGGAGGGCCGGGCAGTAAGTGGAACACCGAAATGGGCATCCAGAACACCTGTGAAACCTGCGTCCAGCCACGGTCGTCGAGTGGCAGATAAATCGCAAACAGCAGGCCGTAGATGACCACGCGAGGCAGCGCCGCGTTCATTGAGCCGTCACCTGAGCGACCAACACTCGCTCCTGGGGTGGTTCCGACCCTTGTACACCGAGCCGCAGCGTCCAACGAACGGTGTACAAGCGCAGGGAGCTGATCGAAGGGCCTCCAGGATTGCGCCGGTTGTATAACTCCATCAGATTCCGAAGCGCCTCGTCCAGTTTTCGATCGGCTTTGGGCGCGGTTCGCAAACGGTCCAGCGCCATAACCAGGCGTGCTTCATCGAACGGCGCAAAGTCGCGTTCTCCCCGCAAGGCAATCTCGCCCCGCTCCGTCACTCCATAGAGCCGCAGCCAGTCGAGTTGCTCACTATAAAGGAGCGAGTACATCGGATAACTTCCGAAGGGCCAATGCTCCAGACCCGTAACGATGTCGAAACAAGTTACCGCCAGGAAACCTATGATCGCGAGATTCTTAAATCGCACCGGAGCCATAATATCGTGCCCCCGTAGGACAGACCATCGGTTTTTTGTGATCTGTCCTCCGTCATTCCGAAAAATAAGTAGTTTGCAGTAGTTCTTTGGTACTGTAGGTCCACCACGAATCCGCTGTACAATCGGCCCATGTGGTACGTGGTTGTTAGCCTCGCCGTAATTGTGTTAGTCATCCTCGCGACGCGAGCGAATCTGGGACATTCGCGTTCGTCACGTTCATCCCGGGAGATGCGGGATCACATTCGCCGTCAGTCCTACCGGAACGACATGGAGAATTGAAATGTCCGCGCGCAGTTCGTCCGCGCCCAGCCGCCCGTCGTCGGCAATCGGCGCCTCTTGTCGCAAACAGGATGCTCGGCTCACACGCCTCGAGCAAGGTTGAGTTGGAGGTATCACTCAATGCGAATCGGAACCCGCGCTGCCGTCATCGCCGGACTTCTCTTGCAATCCCTGCCTGCGCAGAGCTTGTCGATAACAACCCTGCCGCAAGGAACGGCCGTGAAGGACAACGGCCCCCGTACATACCGCTTTACAGTTGACTACAACATGGCGGACGGAAAAGGCGAGATCACGCAACGCCAACGTCTGACAGGAGAATATACTCGCGGACTAACCACCGGAGATGTCGTTTGGAAGAACGTCGCCGAAGCCACCGCCGATGGCGCATCGGCTCCATTCGGGCCGGGAGCGAAGCGCGATTTCATGGAAGGATTCCGCTATCACAACGATCTCCTGAGCACCATGAAACCTGAGTTTTTCAAGGGATTCCCACCCACCGCGGTATTTGAGCGTAACCTGGTTTGGGACACCGGAATGATCGAGATGTTTGGCCAGAATTTCTTCGCCCAACTGAAACTGAACGAACCGTATCACCTCGCCTCGAACCATGACACGAAGATGCCGGGCGTAGGCACTTTTCAAAACCGCGACGTCGTCCTCGAATGGATCGGACTCTCGCGAAGAAATGGCCGCGACTGCGCCCTGATTCAGTATCAGGCTTTCTTCAATCCGCTGCAGATCGTTAACGCCGGCATGACACTGAACGGCCGCAGCGACTACTGGGGACAAATCTGGGTGTCTCTCGACACCAAACAAATCGAATACGGCACGATTAACGAAAGCGTGATGGGAGAGATGAAGCTGACCGGTCAGGACACGCCACAAATCGTCAATGTTTTCCGCAGCGGAGCATTGGAACCACTAAGCGCGAAGTAGGAAATGAGCAAAGCCGGACAAATGGCGCCAAAGAACCCATGGGCTTTTTCCCTTATTTGGATCAATCTCGCCGTGGGCGTGGTGGCGTTGGTCCAGATCGCGGCGCACCAGATCTCGACCGTCCCCGATCTGCTGCACGTGCTGGCCTACGAGCTCGCTTACGCAAACTTGACGGGAGCCCTCGGCGTTCTGGTCATCGGCGGTATTGCGCGGCGGCTGGCTGGCCGCAAGTTTTCGATGGTGCGCCTGTTTGCCGTGGGCGTAGTCGTACTCACCGCCGTGGGCTGCCTGATTGCACAAACGCTGTTCATGGCAGCGGGGTTCATTGCCCGCCAGAATTTCTGGAACGAATATTTTCAAAAGCTGCGCATCGCCATGCCCCTCGCCGTGGTGTTCGGCTTTGGCGCTCTCGCCTATGGGACTCTGCGGGAGCGCGCGCAATGGATGGAGAAAGAGCTTCAAGACAGGGAAGTCGCCGAAGAACGGACGCGCAAACTCGCTGCGGAAGCCCGCCTCCGTTCGCTCGAGTCGCGGATTCACCCGCATTTTTTGTTCAACACCTTGAACTCCATCAGCTCTTTGATTGTGGTCAATCCCGCCCGTGCGGAACAGATTGTCGGCCGCTTGGCGGCGCTGTTGCGGTCTTCGCTCGACACTAGCCGCCAACCGCTGATTCCCCTGCGTGAGGAGTTGGCGATGGTCGAAAGTTATCTCGATATCGAACGGGTCCGCTTCGGCGACAAGCTTCGCAGCTCTATAGAAGTTCCGGCGGATTTGCAGGATTTCCAGGTCCCGCCCATGTCCGTCCAGTCACTCGTCGAAAATGCGGTGAAGCACGGGATTACGCCGCAGACCGGCGGTGGCGATCTGGTGGTCGCCGCCTCGTCGGAAAATGGCAGCCTGAGGATCGAAGTGCGCGACTCGGGCCCAGGTTTCGACCTCTCCGTAGTTCGCGCCGGCCATGGGCTTGACACCTTGGTAGAACGCCTCGACGCGTTGTTCGGCGCCAAGGCGCGCCTGAACGTTGTGCGGCGTGAAGGCTATTCTGTGGTGGAGATGATCCTACCCGTCGCATGAAACTGCAAGCCTACCTGGTGGACGATGAACCACTGGCCATCGAGCGTCTGCGCCGCTTGCTGGAGCGCACCGGACGCGTCGAGGTGACCGGCAGCACCACCGAGCCCGAGGAAGCGGTAGAGGCATTGACCGCCGCGCCACCCGACGTGTGTTTCCTCGATATCCAGATGCCGCGCCTCGATGGTTTC
>JBEKUT010000013.1:0-35855 GCA_049514735.1 Bryobacteraceae bacterium | reverse complement strand
ATGGATTCGCCGATGATCACGACGCGAGGCGCGTGTTCGTCGTCGGCGAGCGTGAAGTCGCGGCCCTGAATCAGCGGAATGCCCAGCGTCTTGAAGTACGCAGGCATAATCGGATTCCATTGAGCGATGGGCCGCTCGCCGATGGGAGCCGCGGGCTGCCCTTCCGCCAGCACGGGAGCGTACAGGCTGGCCGTAACCGGCAGCGACAATCCCGCCGTGGCAGACTTCACTCCAGGAACGTTTTCCAACCGCGCCAGCACTGCACGGAAGAATCGCGCACGGGCGGAGTCGTCGGGATATTTCGATACCGGCAGCGTGACACGCAACCCCAGCGCATGATGCGGATCGAAGCCGCTGTGGACGCTCTGCAATCGCACAAAACTCTCGATCAGCAGACCGGCTCCGATCAGCAGAACAATCGACAGCGCGGTCTGGCCGATCACCAGAAGGCTCCGCGCACGATGGCGCTTCCCGCCGCCCGTCGAGCCCCAGCCGCTATCGCGCAGGACGACGTTCAAATCGGGCCGCGACGCGTTCCACGCCGGCATCAAACCGAACGCGATGCCCGTCAGCAGAGATAGACCCAGCGTGAACGTGAGCGCAACCCAATCGACGTGAACGGGCTGAAATAGCTGCACGGTTTCGAGGTTCGCTTTGGCGAGCCACGCCACTCCCCACATCGCCAATAATAGACCACCAGCACCTCCAGCGAACGCGAGCAGCAGGCTTTCAGCCAGCATCTGACGAATCAGATCGGCGCGCGTTGCACCCAAAGCCGCACGGACCGCGATCTCTTTGGCGCGGCCACTGGCGCGAGCCATCAGAAGGCTCGCGATATTCGCGCATACAATCAGCAACACAAAACCGATTGCGCCGGCCAGCACCAATAGGGTTGGCCGTGCCGATGAAACGAACACCTCACGCAGCGGGGTCACCTCGTAATAACCGTTTGGATCGGAGTCGGGACTTCCGGGATGTTCGCGCCGATATTGTCCGCCGAGAACCGCGAGTTCGGCCGCGGCCTGCGATCGCGATACTCCAGGCTTCAGACGACCGATCGCCGTCAGATATCCGGCGCCGTGCTGGATCTGGAAAGGCTGCAGCGCGCTGAACGCCATCAAGCGCGTGGCCCAAACACCAATGTCCGAGTACGGAAATGGAAAGTCAGCCGGCATCACGCCGATGATGGTGTACGCGTCGGAATCCAGCGTGATCGGCTTGCCGGCGATCGCCGGGTCTGACGCGAAGCGGCGCTGCCACAGCGAGTGACTGATCAGCACCACGCGATTGCCGCCGGTCTCGCCCTCAGGGCGCGTAAAATTGCGCCCCAGGAATGGCCGCGTATGCAGCACGTCGAGAAATTCAGGCGATACCCGTACCGCGGTGAGTTGCTCCGGCTGCAACGAACCGGTGAGCGTGAAGTTTTCGCTGCAATAGGCCGAGAGTCCTGTGAACGACCGGTTACGATCCCGCAAGGTCTCGTACGCGCCCAATGAGAACGGGCCTCCGGATGGAATGCCTCGCGCCGGATTGGCCTGCGTGATTTGAAAGACGCGGTCCGGATCGTCCAGCGGCAAGGGCCGCAGCAGCATCGAATCGATCACCGTGAAAATCGCCGTATTGCCGCCGATTCCCAAGGCAAGCGTCAGAATCGCGATGGCCGTGAATCCGGGAGTCTGGGCCATCGTACGCAGTGCGTATTTTACATCCTGCAACATTTAAAGCGTCTCGTGTATCAGAGTATTTCTCATCCTCGAGTCGTTGAACGCGGTACGCTCTCCAGCGCTCTTTCCTTTCGCTGGCAGCAGCCGCGCACTCAGCGGCTTCTTCCATTTGAACGCCAGCATGGCGACATCGGAGAGTATGCGCTCGATCTGCCGCTGTGTGATGCCGCCCGCAAGCGGAATGGTGTCCAGTCCCGTTCCGCACACCGCCGAGTAGGCTAGCAGCGCGTCGATCCCGTAGGTTCCTTCATCCCAACGCTGCGCGAGAAGATTGTCTTCCATCACAGGGACCATCAATCCCGAATATCCGGTGCGCTTCACCGGGGCGGCCTGCACGGCCCTGGTGATAATGGCGCACGCGGTCATGGTTCCACTCGATCCGAATTTGCCGCCGATGAATTTTTCGATGGCGGCTCCAATGGAGACGTTCCCCAAAGGCGCGGGCGTCAAATCGAGGCCCATAAACGTCCAGCCGGTCTCTTTTTCGATCTGCTTCGCGAGCTTTTCTATTGCGATGGCATGCTGGCTCAGGGCGCTCGTGAGGCGTTCTTCCGCGAGAGGAGCGTTGCCGGCGGTCTCGCCGAACACTTGATCGACGACGTTAGCGCCTTCGGTTCCGATTGCGAAGCGGCGTCCTTCGCCAACGTGGTACGCGCCGGGAAAGAACGGACCATAAGGCTGCAGCATGGCGGTCGCCGCGAAACCGAAGTTGCCTGCGCTATCGGGACTGTGGTCGCCGACATTCTTGATCAGCTTCGCCGCGGCCTTCAACGCATTCCAGTGGATTCCGTCTTCGCCCGCGATCACCAGGCTGGCATTCGGCGATTTGCCGGCTGAGAGAATCTCGCCGAGTAACTCCGCGTGCGATGGGTCGTCGGTGTCGCGCAGCATCGCGGGACCGATGTTGGCACTGAAACCCTCCTGGACCGCCATTTCCGCATAATCGCGAAAGAACTTGAGGGCCGCATCGTGCGACAGGCCGCGCGTGTACTCGGGAAACGGCTGTGTCACGATGCGGATGGTCTGGACATCGTATCCGCCGTCCTGCACAAACTTTTTCGCCGGCCGCAGGATGCGCAGCGCGTCTTGAATCCGCTCCTCGAAACGCGGACGGTCAACCGCGACATATCCAGTGATGGCACGGATCTTGGGCTTGACGTATGTCCCTGGTGCTGCTGCTAAAGGGCTTGGCGCGAGAGTGGCGGCTCCTATCGCAATGCGAGCGAAATCCCGGCGTGTCGATGGCGGCATGTTCTGCATAGGAGGTCCCGTTCTGCCGAGTATAGCCGAGGCGGAGATCTTTTTCCCCTTGCACTTCGATATGAAGGTGTTGCATAATCCCCTGTAGAAGTGAAAGGGAAGCCCGCGTCCATGCTCAGCGACCTTCTATATCGCCTCCGCTCTTTGCTGCGCCGCAACTCTGTCGAAACCGAGTTGAACGACGAACTGCGCGCACACCTCGAACGTGAAACTGAGAAGTACATTCGATCGGGACTGTCACTCGAAGAGGCGACAAGACTAGCCAGACTGCAATTCGGCGGGCTTGACCACATCAAAGAAGAGTGCCGTGACGCGCGAGGCGTGAACTTCATCGAGACCTTCATTCAGGATCTCCGCTACAGCCTGCGGGTGCTCAAGAGAAATCCCGGCTTCGCCGCCACCGCGATACTGACGCTGGCCCTCGGCGCCGGCGCGACAACCGCGATCTTCAGCGTCGTGGACAGCGTCATGCTCAAGCCTCTACCTTTTCCCGAAGCGGGCCGCTTGGTGCGGATTAAATCGGTAATCGCCGCCACTGGCGATGGCGGTGTCGCATCTTATCCCGACTTCCTCGATTGGCGCGCGCGGAATCATGTCTGCGATGGCATGGCTGCTTTCCGAACTGAAGATTTCACGCTTACCGGTTTGCGCGAGCCCATGCATTTGCAAGGCGCCGTGGTATCCGCGCAACTGTTTTCTCTGCTCGGCGTCACGCCGGCGATGGGGCGCAATTTCCTGCCGGAAGAGGACTCGCCCGCCGCCACCAGCGCGGTCATGTTGAGCTACGGCCTGTGGCAGCGGGTGTTCGGCTCCGACCCATCGGTGCTGGGCCGCACAATTCATCTCGGCGGCCAGCCATTCACAGTGGCCGGCATCATGCCGCGGCCGTTTCAGTTCCCCATTCAAGGAGAGCTCATCGAGCTCTGGACCACCGTTGCTATCGATGCCCGCGGCAACGAGTCGATTGCAGCTCAGCGCGGAGCGCACTATCTCGACGTCGTTGGGCTTCTGAAAACGAACGTTACGCGGCAGCAGGCGCAAGCCGAGTTGGCCACCATCGCAAGCGCGCTGAACAAGGAACACCCCGAGAACAAACCGCGCTCCGTGCGGATTGTGCCGGAGGTGGAGGCTCTCACCGGTCCTCTCCGCGCGCCGCTGATTTTGATGCTCGCGGCCGTGGGCTGCGTTCTGCTGATCGTGTGTGCCGATGTAGCGAATCTGCTGTTAGCGCGGGCAACGGGCCGGCAAAGAGAGATGGCAATCCGGGCGTCGCTCGGCGCCAGCCGTTCACGCACGATTCGACAGCTTCTCACCGAAAGCGTGACGCTGGGGATGTTGGGAGGCGGAACCGGTCTCGCGCTGGCCCTCGCGTTGATGAAGCTCCTGGTTCAGCGCCTGCCGGCCGAAGTCCCGCGACTCAGCGCCATCGGACTGGATGGCCGCGTGCTCGGCTTCACTTTTCTAATTTCCTTGTTGGCGGGCATCCTGTTCGGTCTTGCGCCGGCTGTGCGCGCTTCGAAGATTGGTCTCAGTGGTTTTCTGAAAGAAACTGGCCGCAGCCGCTTGCGCAACATTCTGGTGGTGAGTGAGATCGCTTTGGCCGCGGTGCTGCTGCCCGCCGCCGGTTTATTGACGCAGAGTTTCTTTCATCTCATGCAGGTCAATCCGGGATTCGATCCGCAGCATGTTTTGACGTTTCAAATCGATTCGCCCGCCGGACAGCGGGCGCCGGTATTCTTCCGCGATGTTCTGGCAAATATGAATGCAACCTCCAGCGTCACCTCCGCGAGCGCGGTTGCATCGCTGCCATTGACGGGAGACAACATTGTATCCAGTATTGAGATGGAGGGGAAACCTGCGCCGATGGGGTCGAGGCCCTCGGCCGATTTCAATTCCGTCGAGCCAAATTATTTTCGAACTCTGCGCATACCGCTTCTTGCGGGCCGGGACTTCACGCCACACGACGATTTGAAATCCACGCCCGTTGCGATCGTGAATCGTACGCTCGCGCGCCGCTTCTTTCCGGATCAAGACGCGATCGGGAAACACATCCGTCCCGGTATCGGAAACGGTTATAGCGGCGACGAACCGCCAATGCGCGAAATTGTCGGCGTGATTGGCGACGTACAGCAGGGTCTCGGCGTGGACGCGGTTCCGGAAGTCTACGCGCCCATGGCGCAGAGCCCCTTCGGCACCATGTTCATCGTCGTACGGACCGCGAACGATTCGCTCAGCATGGTGGGAACGGCTCGACGGGTGGTGACAGCTTTGGACAAGAACACGCCCCTCTATCACATCGCGATGCTCGACGAATATTTCGCGCGCTCCGTTGCTATTCCGCGATTCGTCGCTCTACTCCTCGGCGGCTTTGCAGGTTTGGCGGTGCTGCTGGCCTGTCTGGGCGTGTACGGCGTGATGTCTTACGCGGTTGTCCAGCGCACGCACGAGATAGGAGTTCGCATCGCCTTGGGCGCTGAGGCGAATCTGATTCTGCGCGGCGTGCTTGGCCGGGGATTTCTGCTGTCGCTGATCGGCGTGGCTATTGGACTAACTGTCTCATTCAGCTTGTCGCCACTTTTATCGAGTTTGCTTTACGGCGTGCGAGCCAAAGATCCGGAGAATTTCGTTCTCGCGTCTTTGGCGCTAATGGCAGTGGCGGCAATTGCGAGTTACATTCCAGCCCGGCGAGCGGCGCGGGTGGACCCGACAGTGGCGCTGCGATATGAATAATGCGTTGGCTATTCGATTATAGTGGAAGAAATGAATCAGATGAACCAGTGGGGTCCCATCGCCGTGATTGTCGGCGGATACCTGCTCGGCGTCTTCTTCCAGAGTCGCCGGATCGACGATCTGAAAGACTCGATGAATAAGCGCTTCGACGATGTTAACAGCCGGTTCGACGACATGCGCGACCTGGTCAAGTCCGAAGTGCGGCGGCTTGAAGACCGCATCGGCCGCCTGGAATCGCCGATTGTTCGTCAGAAATAGATTACGTCGCGCTTCAAATCGATCCCTGGCCCGCGCGTTGCACGACCCGCGCCCCGAACAACTCTATCCGTTCCTCACGCTCTAACAGTGGCGCCTGCAGCCGTACCGGGTCGCCCGTGGTCTTGTACAGCAGATCGCCGTGCCCCAACAGAGCTTCCGCGCCATTCTCGTCGATCACCATCCGGGACTGCGTGGATGACGTCGTCTTCAGGCACACGCGGCCAGCGAGGTTGGCCTTGAGCGCCGGCGATAGAATCTGCGCCCTGGGATCCTGCGTCGCGATCACGAGGTGAATCCCGGCCGCCCTCGCCTTGGCTCCCAACTGGTTGATCGCCATTTCGATGGTCTCACGATTTTTCTTGGCCGCCACCAGGTTCCCGTATTCATCGCAGAAGCAAACGATGCGCGGCGGTGTATCGGGGCCCATCACGCGCCTTAGGCTTTCCAGGTCGGTGCAGCCTACCCGGCTCAACTGGACGTAGCGCCGCTCCATAATTTCCGAGAGTTTTTGCAAACCTTCGATCGCCTCTTCGGGCGTTTCCCGAATACGCTCGCCGTCCATGAGAAACGGGGATTGCGATATATCCTGGAACGTTACCCGCTTCGGATCGATGAGCATGATTTGAAGCGTCTCAGGCGTGTTGGTTGCCAGCAGGCTTGCTAGTGCGGTGAGCAGCCATTCGCTCTTGCCGCTTCCGGCGGTACCCGCGACCAGCATGTGCGGACAATCGGAGCGCAGGTCGACGAAGTGGGGCTGGCGGTTCAAATCGACACCCACCAGTACACGCGAGTTGCCGCTATCGGTCAACCGCGGGAGCTGGCCGCGGAACTCGCTGAAGTGGAGTATTTGACGGTCCGCACGCTCCACATCGATCACCAGCATCGCGCCTTCCCGCCGGATCAGAGCGGGTTTTTTCAACCGGAGCTGAACGCCGAGATCGCCGCCCAGCGGGAGGATCTTATTCACCTTCACTCCCGGCGACGGCATGATGTGAAAACGCAGGAACGACGGGCCAACAACGGGGTCCGAATCGAGCGTCACGATGGGGCCGAACTGCTCTAAGACCTGCACCAGCCTTTCGCCCAACAGGCGATGCTCAATCGTCGGGGTCGAGACAAATGCGCCGCCCTTCACTCCCGCGATCGCACCGATCAGATCGATCAGCTTCGGCCGCACACCGGCCACTTGCGCGCCGGACAGCTTCGAGCTGTTGCGTTGCGGGGTGAAGTGGAAGAGCGATAAATCGCCGGATTCCGAACCGCCGCTGCGAACCATCGCGTGATAGAGACACAATTGCGCGAGGTCCGCATCCGACGAACCCGCGCCCAGTTTCAACTCCACCACGCACCAATTTCTCGAGGCCGGATTCCTCCAGATGGCGTCCACCACGCCGCGGACTTCGACGGGAGCTGTCCAATGAGGCTCTTCAATGCGCCAGCTCAACTCCTCTTCGAGCGAGAACTGTTCCAGCCCGCACCACTCCTGCTGGCGTGGATCGTAGCGTAGAATTTTTTGTTCCGCGCTATTTGCCAGAAGCTGGCACATGTACTGGCAGAGGTGCCCCGTGGCGCCCCAGAAATTAAGAACCTCACGCGCCGATCTCTGCAGCGTGGCCTGATTCTGCCGCAGCTTCGGACCTACAATCGAGAGCCACACATGCTCCCGCAGCCGTTCATGTTGCTTCAGCGTGTCCGTATCTAAAACATTCGTCCAACTCTCCGGCGAATCGAGCTGCATTACGCGGCGAAACACGTCGTGAAATAGCGTGCCCAGCCAGGCCGTGCTCGCTTGGCCGTCGCCCGCGGCGAATCCGGCGGCGCGATAAATTTCGGCGCGCACTTCCGACACGCTCACGCGTACCGGATCAGGCATGCGGGGTCTCCGGCGCAGATCCTTCCACCGCTTCGAAAAGCACCAATGGAGGACCTTCCAATATGCCGAAGTGCATCGGATAACGGCGCGCACAAGAAGCAACCTCCTCCATTGACAATGACAGTTCGCGGCTTGCCGCGTCTGCCTCCATTAGCCTGTGCCGGTTCAGCAGTTCCAACAGCCTTGGCTTGACGGGGTCGGATTCCGGCTCGGTACGCAACTCGTCGCACAACGCTTCGAGTTGCGGCTGCAGATTCGCGAGAGCCCACGTCGTGGCAGCCACTTCATCGATCGTTTCGCCGTCCAGACTGAGCTCGCCCGCTCTCGCCGTTGACGTCAGATTGCGAATCGCTTGCAGGGCAGCTAGCGCCTCTGGCAATGGATGAATCTGTTTTGCGCCGCGCGCCTTGAGCTGCTCGAGATAAAGCGCGCCCTTCAATCCGGACTTGGGCTGGATTGCCGCGTCGCTCAGGATCTTCAACTCCGGCGATCCATTCCAGTTTTGGAGGGCCTTCTTCATTCGGTTCGCAAACGAAGCGCCCGGCGTGTAGCAAAACATCAGGGCGACATCATGAGATCCTGTTCGAAACTCCAGATTCGCATACGACGTCGGACCGGGCGGCCGGCCGAGAACCTTCATGCCGCTACTTTCGAGCAGCCATGGGAGAGAGTCCGCGAGGACTTTTTCGCCGCCGGCTTTGCGCCATTCAAGCCGCGCTTCGGCGAGGAGCCGGTTGTATTCCTGCTGCAGGAAATCCTCGCGGCTGACCTTAGGCCCCGTCTCGACGTCGCCCATTTTTCGGGCGAACTCGACTCTGCAGGCTTGAATGAGCTTGCGGGGAAGGCATCTTCCAGTCTCTGCAAACAGGCCACGAAGGCGATCCGCATCCAGGGGCCAGATTGGATCGTCCGCGTGACGCGCGCGGAGGGCCTTCAGATCCGGCGCACTGTCCAGCCGGGCTTTAACCAACTCCAACGCGGGCTCCCATAGGATCGGTGGAAGTGTCGCCTTCTCTTGAAGCCATCGATCCCGATCCGCTCCGCTGGGAATTTTGTCCAAGTTATGTTCGTAGGTTGCAACGATGCATGAAATGAGCAGCAATTGCCGATGCTTGCCGTTCACAAGATCCGACACCATTTGGCCTAAGCGGTGATATCCGGCCTGTTCGCCAGGGTAAGTTTCGAGCGCCTCCACCTGGTCGAAACAAATCACGACAGGCGTTGGCGATAAGAATCGAAGCAACGCTTCCACAACATGCCGCGCTTCTGTTTCGCGGCTCCGTTCCTCATCGTCTTTCTCGAGGCCGACGCCCAGCGCCAACAGGTCGGCTTCCGGCAAAGTCTCGCCGCGCAGCCACGCACTCGCGGCCAGAGTGTTCTGCCCGCTCGCCAGATTTTCCAGTGCCCGATGAACCGCTAGATGGCTCACTTGGGTGAGGCGTCGCGGATCGTTGCGGACCAATTCATCAAGCCGGGAATGAAGCAAGTCTCCGGCGAAACTACTCTGCAGATGCCTCCACAGGGTTTGCGCGCTGGCATTGCAGCGTACATAAACGTACCAGGGTTTGTCGCCGCCGGTCTGCGTTTCGAGATATCTCTTCAAGCGCGAAAGCAGGTGAGTCTTACCGCTGCCCGGTTCGCCGGTAACTACGATTGAGATCGGATCGTGGCCCAAACGTGTTTGCCGCAAACCGTTTATCAGGAGCTGGAAAGCCTCGCGATTTATGCTGGCGACATCCGCAGGCGAATCGATCCACGGCGACCCCGTGGCGATGTTTGTGAACGGGTTCGGTTGGAAGGGAATCGCCGGCTGGTTAAACGGCGTAGATGGAGACATAGAAAGTTCCTAAACCGTCCGTCACAAACTGGTCCTGTTCTTCCTGCGGCAGGCGTGCCGCGTGGTCATGCACGGCCAACAATGCTCGGCGTTCCTGTTGTAGCCGTAACGCGGCTTTGTCGAAAACAGCCTTTGGAATAGACGCCAGTTCCGCTTGTTGACGCAAACGGTAAAACGTCACCGTAGTCCCCGGCGCGAATGCAATCCGATTCATCGCCGCGAACATCTTCTCGGCAACTTCGGGAACGTCGTGCGCGTCCGGCGTTACCGGAGCCTTCGCCGGGGACGAATCGAGTAGCGCCTGGATCTGCTCCTTCGAACGCGCGACGCCAAAATCCGCGAGCAGCCGCGCGATCTCCCGTTCCAGGTACAGCTCCGGATGCCGGCTGTTCACATTCAGCTTTGCCACCACCCGGAGCAAACCCTCTTTGACCAGTTCAGTGCGAGCGGATGTTAGAATCTTCGAGCCGATCGTTGGCGGTTCACCCGCCGCTCGTTCCACTAATGCACTGGCGGCCAGGAACTCGCTTTTTGCGATATTCAGCAAACGATCGCGCGCCAGCGCCTTGGGAGTCGCTAGCAAATGCTCCGCGGCCAACTCCTTGTAGACATCGCCAACTATCGCCGCCTTGATTCTTGGAGGTTCTTCCGCGGCGCGCTTTTTCAGGGCAACGGCATCGAGGGCGCCGCTGTTGGCCAGCGCCAGCAACCGCTCGCGCGCCAACTTCCTCGGACTCGCCAACAAATTCTCGGCGAGCAACTCCTCGTGGACCTGGCTTACGATAGCGGGGCCGATCTTCGGAGGTCCGGCCGCCGCGCGCTTAGTTAATGTGTCGCCGGCCAGGCCGTCGCTCTTGGCTAAATTCAGCAACCGCTCGCGCGCCAGCGCCTTGGGATCTTTGTCCCAGTACGAATCCGAACCCCACGAATAAATGCGCCCAGTCCGCACCTCCTCGTCGAGCACCGGTTTGAATGCCTTGCCGCTCTTTTGCTTTAACTGCTTGCTCAATTGAGCCGACTTCAAAGGCCCTTCGGCCTGCTCAAGCACGCGCAAAATATCTTGCAATTCAACCGTGTTCCGGACGCTGTGGGAAGTCATGTGCCGTGAATGCTACGAAGTCACATTCTAGCGCAAGACTAATGCGCAACCTACGCCGTGTACGCTTTTAGGAAAAAGTAGACAATCACACCAGTGACCGAAACATACAGCCAGATAGGAAAGGTCCATCGGGCGATGCGGCGGTGGAAGCGGAACTGGCTTCGAAGCGCATACCACAGTGTTCCGAGAATGAGGGGAAGCGCGACCATCGACAGTCCGATATGGCTGATCAAAATGGAAAAATATGCCGCGCGGATCCAACCGTGGCCGGGGAAGTGTGTGTCGCCGTGGAAAAAATGGTAAGTGATATAGGAAACTAAAAACAGCGCGGAAAAGACCGTTGCCGTTAACATGAACCGCATATGTACGGTCCGCTTCCCACGGCGAATGTTAATGTAGCCCAATATCAGGCAAATGGCGCTCAAGGAATTGAAGGACGCGTTGGCGGCCGGGAGCGCGTTTACCCAATCGGGAGCGGCAACTTTCCCCTTGAAGTAAATCAGCCAGATCAGGAACGATGCGATCGCGACGCTGAGCGCAACCACCGCGGGAATCGGTTTTCGGGCCAGGTCCGCTTGACTGTTATTGGTCGGTACCATAAAGCTATTTTAACGACACCTGTTCTTCGCGCCTCGACCGCGTACAGCGTACTGCGTAAAGCGTTGTTGGTTCGTAGTTCGTGGTTCGAAACGTTCTACGTTCTAGGTTCTACGTTCGACCTCCGCCGCGCCCTTCAGGTCCGCTGCACTTCGGACACGTACTGAAGGGATGCCCGGAAAGCCCGGCACTAAGTGCGGTGAGAATTGGTGGCCACCAATCGTACATTACCGCCGGAAAACCTCCGCGGGGTCTGCCTGGTCCGAGTTTATGCTTGCGGTGTGCTGGTGGCTGAGGCGGCGAGAGATTCAGTTGCAAAATATTTTGCACCTATAAAACGCCGCGCGCCAGGAGTTCCCGCTCCACCTGCTCCTGCGACTCAAACTGGACGGCGTCTATGCCGGCCTTCCGAGCCCCTTCGACAAATGCCGGTACATCGTCAATGAAGAGACATTCTTCGGGACGGCAACCCGCCCGCATAATCGCCTCCTCATAAATGCGAGGCGTCGGCTTCGACGCGCCCACCTTATAGGAAAGCACCCGATCGTCAAACAAGCGCAGGATCGGATACGTGCGCTCGATCATGGAGAAGTGAAGATCGTTGGTATTCGAGAGCAACAGCAGCCGGTGCCGCTCGCGGATGCGCTCGAGCAACGGCTCCTGGATCAATGTTTCGGGAAGAAAGATGCTGGACCACAATTCGCAAAACTCGGAGTAACTCACCTTCAGGCCGAGCAGCTCCGAGAGTTGCGCGACGAAGGCCGGCGATTCGATGGCGCCGGTTTCATAGCGCGTCACCAGATCGGTTTGGCGCAAGCGCCGTGGAATCTCGGCCGCGGAATAACCGCACAGCGGCTCCATGCTGGCATACCCGCGCTTGAAATCAAGCGGCACGATGACGCCGCCGAGATCGAAAATAACTGTCTTGATCACTGCCGATATTGTAAGAGGCGGGGCGTTTTTGACACCGCTGTTAGAATGATGTGTGTCAGGCTCCGGGCTTCGTGCAATGAGCGGCCGTAAACCCCGCCAGGTCCGGAAGGAAGCAACGGTAGCGGTTTAGCTTGTGTGCCGCGGATTACCCGGGGTCTGGCTTAAACGACCGCCCTGCATTCATGTATCAAGTCATTGCAAGAAAATACCGGCCGCAGTCCTTCGCCGAGCTGATCGGCCAGGAGCACGTACGAACCACGATCGAGAATGCGATTTCGCAGCAGCGTATCGCGCATGGATACATTTTTTCCGGCCAGCGTGGAACCGGAAAAACGACGGTTGCGCGGATTCTCGCGCGCTGCCTCAACTGCATCAACGGACCTACAGCGCATCCCTGCGGCGAGTGCGCGAGCTGCCGCGAGGTCACGACCGGCAATTCTCCCGACGTGATTGAGATCGACGCCGCGTCGAATCGCGGTATCAACGAAATGCGCGAGCTGAGGGAAAACGTGCGCTACCGTCCTGCGCGCGACCGCTACAAAGTCTTCATCGTCGACGAAGCGCACCAGATCACAAGCGAAGCGTTCAATGCGCTGCTGAAGACGCTGGAAGAGCCGCCGGAGTGGGCCGTCTTCGTCCTATGCACGACCGAATCGCATAAAATTCCGACCACGATTGCGTCGCGCTGCCAGCAGTTCAGTTTCCGGTCCGTCGATTTCGCGGAAGTCGTGAACCGCATGGAATGGATTCTGAAGCAGGAGGGCATTGAAGCGGACACGGAAACCCTGTCGGTGCTCGCACAGGCCGGTGAGGGAAGCGTCCGCGACTCTTTATCTGCTCTCGACCAGGCCATCGCGTGCTGCGGAGACAAACTGAACGCGGCCGATGTACGCGCACTGCTCGGCATGTTTTCGCTCGATTCGTTGGCGCAGGTTTCGCAGGCGCTGACGGAGCAGGATTCGCGCCGCATGCTCGATGTGGTGATGGAACTGGAGCGCAATGGACGCAACCTGCAGCATTTCTGCCGCGAGCTGGCGCGCTACTTCCGCAACCTTTTGGTTGCGAGAGTCGCGGGACCGAACACGCGCCTCATTGCGGCAACGCCGCAGGAACAGGAACGTCTGGCCGGCATTTCGGCCACGTTTTCGGAAGAGGACCTGACGCGGTATTTGCAGATCACGCTGGATATTTTCAAAGATTTGCAGTTCTCGCTGCAGCCGCGCTTTCATCTCGAGATCGGATTGTTGAAGTTGGTTCAGGCTGGCAAGCTGACGACGATTGAGGAAGCTCTGGCGGGGTTGGGTCCTAAGAAGTTGGAGAGGCTGGCACTTCCGAAGCCCGCTCCGGCGCCCCGGGTCGAAGCGAGACCCGAAGCGCGTCCTGAAGCGCGTCCCGCTCCTCCGGCCCTGACGGGCGATTTGCGCGATAGGTTGCACGCAGCGCTTACCGGACTCGGTCTGGCGTTCACGGCCGATGCGCTCGAACATTCACAGGTGATCGAGAAGGGAAACGAACTGCAGTTCATCACGACTTCGGAATTCTCGTTGGCGATGGATCCCAAGGAGTTGCAAAAGGCCGTGCAGCAGGTGCTGGGACGTGCGCTGAAAGTCACGGTCAACGTCGGACAGCCCGCGGTTGCGGCCGCTCCGGCCACGCAGAGCAAACCGGCAACCGAGGATGAAGCCACGGAGCGCGCGCTCTCGCACCCCGAGGTGCAGCGATTCCGCGAGAAATTTCCGGACGCTCACGTCCGCGCCGTCCGAAATCTGAAAGAATAGACAAGCGAAAGCAGGTTCCATGAAACTACCAGGAAACATGCAGGCGATGATGAAGCAGGCCGAGCAGATGCAGCGCAAGATGCAGGATGAGATCGCGCTGATTCGCGTGGAGGCCACGGCGGGCGGCGGTATGGTGACCGTCAACATGGACGGCAAAAAGAATGTTACTGGCGTGAAGATCGATCAGGAAGTCGCCGGCGACGTCGAGATGCTTCAGGACATGGTGATGGCGGCGTTCAACGAAGCGGCCAAGAAAGTCGACGAAGAGACTAGTCAGAAAATGAGCGGCATGCTGGGCGGCATGGGGCTGCCTCCAGGTCTGTTCTAAAGCATGCCCGATTTTGCCGAGCCGCTGGCGCGATTAATTCAGGAGTTGAAACGCCTTCCCGGCGTGGGACAGAAATCGGCGCAGCGGATTGCGTTTCACGTTTTGCGAACGTCGCATGAAGACGCGCAGCGCCTCGCTCAAGCCGTGGTTGACGTCAAGGAAAAGCTCGGAATTTGCACCGTTTGCAATAACATTAGCGATGGCGAGATCTGCAATTACTGCCGCGACCCCAATCGCAATCATGCCGTAATTTGCATCATCGAAGAGCCGCATAATATTCTGCCGATCGAAACGACGCGCCAGTTTGATGGTGTTTATCATGTGCTGCACGGATCCATTTCACCGTTGCGCGGGATTGGGCCGGAACAGCTACGGATTAAGAGTCTGCTGGAGCGGATTCAGAACGACGAGATCCACGAGATTATTCTGGCGACCAATCCGACCATCGAAGGCGAGGCCACGGCGGCGTATCTTTCGCGGCTGTTGAAACCGCTCGGGATGAAAGTGACGCGGATTGCGATGGGGATTCCGGTGGGGAGCGACCTGGAGTTTGCGGACGAGGTGACGATGTCGAAGTCGCTCGAAAATCGCCGGGAAATGTAGTAGCAGCACACCGTTTCCCGCTAACGCGGGTATTGACCCTGGAACCGGTTCCATCCTCGATACTGAGGGAGATGGCGAATTGGCTGCGGTCGGGCGAACTGGCAAAGCTCTCGGGAGTGAGCACCGACACGCTCCGTCATTACGAGCGCCTGGGGATCCTGGCAAAGCCACGGCGCTCGGAAGGCAACTACCGCATGTAT
Organism: Bryobacteraceae bacterium; assembly: GCA_049514735.1. Classification (GTDB taxonomy): domain Bacteria; phylum Acidobacteriota; class Terriglobia; order Bryobacterales; family Bryobacteraceae; genus JAICMB01. The sequence continues at coordinate 20,635 of JBEKUT010000013.1, read as the reverse complement.
CCACCGGATTCCGCCTTCCGCGTGAAACTGGTCCGGCAGGCGCTGTCGATTGGGTTCTCGCTACCGGACCTAGCCAAAATCTTAAAGGTTCGCGATGGCGGAGGAGCACCCTGCCGCAACGTGAGAGCCATCGCGGAAAAGAGACTAGCCCATGTCGAACAAGAGATCGCCGCTCTGACACAACTGCGCGATCAACTTCAGTTGCTGCTCGAGAGCTGGGATGAACGGTTGGCGCGGACGCCGGAGGGACAACCGGCAAGACTACTCGAATTACTGGTACAGGAGAAAGAACAATGAAGACTCTTCGATTTTTCGCGCTAACCGCGGCGATCGGCGCCGCATGCGCACAGCAGCACCCCGCATCGGGCGATTGCCCCATGATGCAGACTTCAATGACGCAGATGGAGCAGCGCGGCGATCAAGCCATGGGCTTCTCGCACGAGAAAACCACGCACCACTTTCTGGTACTCAACAGCGGAGGCGCCATCGTGGTGGAAGCGAACGATCCGAGCGACGGGGCGAGCCGCGATCAAATCCGGCAGCACCTAAATCACATCGCGCAGATGTTCTCAGCGGGAAACTTCGACGCGCCGATGTTTATACACGACCAGACACCGCCGGGCGTTCCAGCAATGCGCAAATTGAAAAAGAAAATCCACTACGCCTTCGAGTCCACGGATAAGGGCGGGCGAGTCGTCATCACGACAAAGAACGGCAAAGCGCTGTCCGCCATCCATGAGTTTCTAAAATTTCAGATTGAGGAACATCACACCGGCGATCCGTCTTAAGACGATCCGGTTTTCTTCGGAGGATCCGGCGCCTTTTTAGCCGGTTTGGCGCTCGGCGCGGCTGGCAATTTCCGGATCTCTTCGAAATATTGCTGCACGTACTGCTGGTAGGCAAGCGGCACTTCGTCGCGGCTAATTTCGCCACCAGTGTCGGCGTGGGCGGCCTTGCGCTGGCTGTATTGGGTCCGCAACTGCTGGTTCCCCGACGCCACCTCAACCATCACTTCACCGCTCACATTCTGCGCGCGCTTGCCGATAATTTCGCTGATCTTACCCATGGCGGCGAGTTGCTCGGCTTCCTTCAGGCTCTTATCGCCATCCTGTTTGCCGATACCGCTCTTGCCGTCCTGCGAACTGCTCCGCTCGTCGCTCTTGCCGTTGCTCTTGCCCTGGCCGGATTTGGCCTGCTCCGACCCCTGCGCATCCTGATTCGCCTGCCCGTCCGGAGACGCCATGGCGTCCGATTGCGGTTTTCCCGAAGATTGCTGGCCGTTCTGATTGGACTGGCGATTCTGCGCCGTCTGCTGTTGACCGGTGTTCTGATTCTGCTGCTGGCCACCGGATTTGTTTCCGCCGCTCTTCGGCTGCATCTTGAGCTTCGACAGAAGATTCGCGAGAGCATCGCGCATTTTATCGGTCAGACTGGAGTTTTCGGCGTTCTGAGATTTCCGATCGCCAGGAGGTGGAGAGCCGGCCTTGCTGCCATCTTTCGCCGGCGCGGACGACCCGTCGGGAGCCTGATCGGGGTTGGCGGAAGCGGAATCGTCGGGATGATCGGAGAATGAATCCGGCGTGTTCTTCGATTCCTTGCCGTTCGCCTTCGTCTCGGCCGCTGGGCCGGTGTTGTTGCTGTTATCGACGTTGGGAGTATCGATGGTGCTGAGCGCGGCATCGGGCGCGCCTTTTTGATCCATGGTCTGCGCCTGCCAGGGATCGTACTTCAACGTCGAAGGATTGGCCAAGTCTTTGGCGCGAGGATCGTTCGGCTTCCTGCGAGCGTCGGCGATGCGCGTGGACGACGGTCCGAGAAAACCGTCGAAGGCGATACGGACCAGAGACGGACGCAAATCCATGGTTCGGGTTACGCCATAGCGCAGTCCGAAGACGCCGATGGCGACCAGCGCCAGGATTCCGGAGACGTACGCCGACCGCGCGACGACGAAGGGCAGACCACGATGAATGTCGGCCGAGCGCGCCAGATCCTGAGCCAGTTCGCGCTGTCGCTCTACGACGGCGGCCGGAGACCTAGTCCGTCCAGGATTCTCTTCGAAGAAGAACGCTGTCGAAAGGGCGTCTTTGAGGGCGAGGTTCTGGTCTAATTTTCGCGCGATTTCATAACCGGAAGCGATGCGCTTGCGGCCACGCCAGATGCCCACACCGGCGCCCGCGCCGACAATAGCGGCAACCCAATACCAATCGAGAAGTTGTGTTCCGAGAACAAGAAGGACGATCGCGGCGCCAAAAGCAACTGCCAGCGCAAGACCCGCTTCGTCAACTAAGATTTGCAGAAAATGCTTACGGCGACCGCGGCGCACAAGCTCGGCAAGAGGACTGTTATAGCTCACCCGATTGTCTGACGCGCCCATGAAATCGCCTGTTTCCAGTACTTGCAACTATCTTTCCAATGTAGCGCAACCGGGCGCGGCAGCGGCTTCTTCGCTCTCTATAGAGTACTAAAACGAAAGGCCCTACGGTTTAGCAGCCGCCCCACGGAAAACAATCCGCTACCATATTCCTTTCCTCACGATGCTGCGATTTGAAACAGCCGGTGAATCCCATGGAGAATGTCTCGTCGCGACGTTAACCGGCATCCCGGGCGGCGTGCCCATCTCACTTCCATGCGTCAATCGGGAGTTGTGGCGGCGGCAACAGGGCTTCGGACGCGGCGGCCGCATGAAAATCGAGACCGACACCGCCGAAATCGTGGCCGGCGTGCGGCATTCGAAGACGATAGGATCGCCGATCGCGATTATCATTCGTAACAAGGATTGGAAGAACTGGACCGAGGTGCTGCCGGTTGAGGACGCCGAGGGCGCCGAAAGTAAGAAGAAGGCTGTCACGCGTCCCCGTCCTGGTCACGCGGATCTGGCCGGATCGATCAAATACAATTTTCACGACGCGCGTTACATTCTGGAGCGCGCCAGCGCTCGCGAAACTACGGCTCGGGTTGCCGTGGGCGCGATCGCCAAAGCTTTCCTGGGCGAATTTGGCATCGGCATTCTCAGCCACGTGATTCAGGTGGGCGACGTTCGTCTGGAACGTAATGTCGAGTGGCAGGAGCTTGTAGAGCTGAGCGCCAAAGATGAAGTTCTGCTGGGATGCGTGGACTCAGAAACCGAGCAGCGCATGAAACAGGTTGTGGACCAGGCGTATCGAACAGGCGATACGGTGGGCGGGATTTTTGAAGTGATCGCACATGGGGTTCCGGTGGGCCTCGGTTCGCATATTGCGTGGGACACGCGTCTGGACGGACGCTTGGCGCAGGCCATCGTGTCGATGCAGGCCGTGAAGGGAGTAGAAGTCGGATTTGCGGCCGAGGGCGCGGCGGCATTTGGATCGCGGGTGCAGGATACCATCCACTACAATCGCGAGGAGCGGCGTTTTACGCGCGGCGCGAATCGCGCGGGCGGCCTGGAAGGCGGCATGACCAACGGCCAGGACGTGCTGGTGCGTGGTTACCTCAAACCGATTTCGACGCTGCGGCGTCCGCTGGAATCGGTGGATCTGGAGACGCGCGAGCCGGCTCTCGCCGCGTACGAAAGAAGCGATATCTGCGTGGTCCCGGCCGCGGGCGTGATTGGCGAGGCCATGGTGGCGATTGTTCTGGCGCAGGCGTTTCTGGAAAAATTCGGAGGCGATTCACTCCTTGAGACACGGCGCAATTTTGAAGGCTACTTGGAGCAGGTAAAGAATTTCTGATGATTTATTCGATCGTTAAGTACGGCGAACCCGTGCTGGAGCACCCGGCGGAAACCGTTACTAATTTCAATACGCCCGAGCTGAACCAACTGCTCGACGATATGTTCGAATCGATGTACGCGGCGAAGGGCGTTGGTTTGGCAGCGCCGCAAATCGGGGTCGCGAAGCGTATTGCAGTGGTCGATTTATCTGTCGGTGACGATCCTTCGCAGAAGATAATTTTGATCAACCCGGAGATTATTCATCGCGAGGGTTCGCAACAGGGTGAAGAAGGTTGTCTGAGTCTGCCGGGATTTCGGGAGCAGGTGGCCCGGCCATTCCGTGTCACGGTTCGCGCGCAGGACGCTCACGGTGAAACGTTCGAGAAGGTCGGGGAAGAACTGCTGGCGCGGGCGTTTTCGCATGAGATCGATCATTTGAATGGGCGGCTTTATATCACGCATGTCAGCGCGTTGAAGCGGGATTTGATTCGGCGCAAGGTGCGGAAGCTGGTGAAGGCTGGCGAGTGGGAGTAGGGGTGGTGGCGAGGAGCGCTCCCTCACGGTCGCGGTTCTGTAGGTCAACCGCTCCGCTGAAGAACATGTCTAAATGGGCCAACCGCTCCCTGCCGGTCACGGCTCGGTTACGGTTTCTGGTCGGGGGTCGGTTACGGTTTCTGGTCGGGGTTCGGTTACGGTTTCTGGTCGGGGGTCGGTTACGGTTGCTGGTCGGGGTTCGGTTACGGTTGCTGGTCGGGGTCGATTGCGCTTACGGTCACGGCGCGGTTAGATGAGAATTATTTTTCTCGGCACGCCTGAATTTGCCGTGCCGACGCTCGAAGCGATTGCCTCGGCGGGGCACACGGTGGACGCGGTCTTCACACAACCCGACCGTCCTAAAGGACGCGGCAACGCGCTGGCCGAGCCGCCGGTGAAGCAGAGCGCGGTTCGACTCGGATTTGCCGTCCACCAACCGGAGCGCATTCGCCGGCCAGAAATTGTCGCCCAACTCGCGGCCATGAAGCCTGACGCCATGGTGGTGGTCGGCTACGGGCAGATCATTCCGCAGTCGATCATCGATATTCCACTCTTCGGCATCATTAATGTTCACGCTTCCCTGCTCCCGAAATATCGCGGCGCGGCGCCGATTCAATGGGCCATCGCCAACGGTGAGACGCGCACCGGAGTAACTACCATGCGGATCGACGCGGGACTCGATACCGGCGACATGCTTTTGAAGTGGGAGACCGCAATCGGCGTCGAAGAGAATGCCATGGAACTTTCGCCACGGCTGGCTGCGGCGGGCGCGGAACTGCTAGTCGAAACATTGCGCGGGCTTCAGATGGGGAGCGTTAAACCTGAGGCGCAGAACCCGGCCGAAGCGACGCTCGCACCGATTCTCAAGAAGGAAGACGGGCGCATCGATTGGCATTGGCCGGCTTCGAAAATCTTCAATCGGGCGCGAGGATTTCTGCCGTGGCCCGGCGTATATACGAATTTTCGCGGTCAATCGCTGCGTATCTGGAATTGTCGTCCGGCGGCGCAGCAGATTGCTAGGGCAGGCGAATTGCTCCTCAAGTCGCAACATTTGTACGTGGGCTGCGGCGAGAGTACCGCGCTCGAATTGATCGAAGTTCAGGTGGAGGGCCGCAAGCGGGTTTCCGCATTCGATTTTGTGAATGGCGTGCGCCTGTCCGACAATGAAATTCTCGGAGCTCCTATTTGAATCTCCCTCTCGGGTACCAATATTCGGCCTTGTACGCCGGCATTCGCAAAGCCGCGCAGGATGATCTTGGCCTGATTTTTTCGAATCGCGCGGCGTGGGCCGCGGGCGTGTTCACGCAGAACAGGGTGCAGGCAGCGCCGGTAGTCGTGTGCAAGAACCACCTGCAGAAATCGCGCGGTTTGGTGCGCGCTGTTCTCATCAATGCGGGAAATGCAAATTGCGCCACACGCACCGGCGAGGCGGTGGCGACGGTCTGCGCGAAGGCGGTCGCGGAACAATTCGAGACGCCGGTGGAACAAATTCTTCCCGCGTCCACGGGCGTCATTGGAGTGGAGCTCGATCCCGATCTGATCATCGGCAACGTTCCGAGACTAGTGAACGGGCTGGCCGATCATCGCTTTGAGGATGTCGCGCGCGCAATCATGACGACGGACACGGTGATGAAAACATCGTCGCGCGAGGTGAAACTCGAAGGCGGCGTTATTCGGATCGCCGGTATGACGAAGGGATCCGGGATGATTCAACCGAACATGGCGACGACACTCGGGTTCGTCATGACGGATGCCGACATCGGCCCATCGGAATTGCGCGCCATGCTTGGCGACGCGGTGGAATATAGCTACAACCGCATCAGCGTGGATGGCGACACGTCCACCAACGATACCGTCCTTCTGCTTGCCAACGGCGCTTCGGGACTGGCGCCGGACGAAGGCGGACGCGAACTGGTTCGCGAGGCGCTGCGCGGCGTGATGGAAGATCTGGCGAAAAAAATTGCGCGCGATGGCGAAGGGGCGCGGAAGCTCATTTCCATCCAGGTCCGGGGCGCGAAGAACGAGACCGATGCGCAACGGATCGCGCGTTTCATTGCGAATTCGCCTCTGGTGAAGACTGCCATTGCGGGCTCCGATCCGAATTGGGGACGCATTCTCTGCGCTGCGGGCAATGCGGGCGTCGAGTTCGATCCGCTCAGTGTCGATATCGAAATGCAAGGCGTGCCCGTCTGCCGCGGCGGACTTGCGACGGAATTTTCGGAGCCCGAGTTGAAGCGCAAGCTGGACGAGCGCGATTGCGTGATCCGATTTAACATCAACGGGCGCGGCAAAGGCGAAGCCCATTTCTGGACGTGTGATTTTACCGAGAAGTACATCGAGATCAATGCGAGCTATCGTACGTAATCTTGCAATTCTGGCTGTAGCGGGCGCGGCGTTTGCGGTTGCAGATCCGCACGCGGAGATTGTCGACCGCATTGCGTCGATGACATCGGCGCTGTCCAACGCCAACCCGGCGGGATTTATGGCTCCCATCGACAAGAACATGACCGGCTATGACACGCTCCGCGATTATGTTACGGGAATGTGCGATGAAGCCGAAGTATCTTCGGCGGTCGATCCGGTGAAGGACGAGGGCGACGAAACGAAACGCTCTGTCGAACTCGATTGGACGCTGCATCTGAAGAGCCGGCAGCCGGCGGGCCCGAGCGTGGATCGTCAGGAAACGATTCACGTCGAGTTCGTGAAGGAAAAGAAGAGATGGAAGATCGTGTCGCTCAGCCCGATCGATTTTTTTAAGCCCACGCGGTTCTCTCTAACTCAATGAGATTGACCAAGCTGTGTCTAAATAGACAAGCCGTGTCAATCTAAACACATTGTTCCGGTAAGAACATATTTAATTCCTAACAATTTGCATTGGTCCTCCGCGTGATTTGTCATTTACGGGAGATGGAAGACTATGCTGTTCGTCAAGTATTTATCGATCGCGATCGGATGCGGCATCCTGTTGGCAGCGGCCGCGATCTTGATTCACGATTTGTATTCGATTTTGCGGCCGCAGTGGCCGCGCAGGAAACCCGGGTTAGCGCTGGCTGAGGAGACTCCCTCGCTTGAGGAGCCGCCGGAAATATCGTTGCGGTGGCGCGAGTCCGCCAGGCTTGCGTCGTTCGCCGTTATACCGCTGTTGTTGGGCATCGCGATCGTGGTGGTCCCCAGTGGACACGCCGGCGTCGAAGTCAGCCAATGGTCGGGGACACTGCCGGGTACGCTGTATCCGGGTGTTCACTGGGTGACGCCGTTGATCGGCCACGTGGAGCTGTTCGAGACTCGCGACCGCGTTTACTCGACCGATCTGCCGTCGGACCAGAAAATCAAACCGCCCGTACTCAACGTGCAGACGAAGGAAGGGCTAGGAGTGGGCCTGGCTGTTACCGTTCGATATCGCCTGGATTCTTCCAAACTCGCGGCGATCTATACGAACGCACCGCAACCGGTCGAAGAAGAGCTGGTTCCTCCGGAGGTCGCCAGCATTTTTCGCCAAACCGCGCCCAACTATACGGTGCAAGAGCTGTTTTCCACGCGCCGCGAAGAGATGATCCAGACGGTCGGGAGCCGCATCGCTCAGAAGCTTGCGCGCGACGGAGTGATTGTGAAAGAGGTCATGCTGCGCGACATTCAGCTTCCCGCCGAGTACGCGAAGGGCATGGAAGGCCTGCTTCTGAAAGAACAAGAGAACCAGCGCGTTTCGGTTGAACTGGAAGTGAAGCAGAAGATGGTCAAAGAGGCCGAGTTGGAAGCGCAGGCGCAGAAAGCCCGCGATGTTACGGATGCCGAAGCCAAGGCCGAGATCGTGGTACTGGAAGCTAAGGCGCAGGCCGACGCCATGCAACACACGCTGCCTCTCAAAGAAAAGCAGATCCAGCAATCGAAACTGGAAGCCGAGGCGCGGAAGGAATCGACTGTGATGAACGCCGAAGCGATGGCCGAGGCGAAAGTGATCGATAGCAAGGCCGAGTTGGAAAAGCGTAAACTGACAACTCAAGGCGAGGCCGATCGGATTCGCACCGTTGCAGTCGCCGACGGCGAGCGGCTCCGCATGGAGGCCGACGTCCTGAAGCAGAGCCCGCTTTTGATTCAGAAAATAATAGCCGAGAAGCTATCCGACAAGGTCCAGATCATGATGGTGCCGAACGATGGAAAGTTTTTCTTCGCGAACGATGTGCTGAAGGGGAATCAGGTGACGGCGGCGGCTACGAATCCGTAAGCGGAATCGGGAGGACGGCTTGGGCCGGGCAGGCCACAAACCCCGATGGCCTGCCCCACGCGTTACAAGAAAGCTCTTAACAAACGGCTCTGCACATCTTTCAGACTCGAATGCGCGGCGTCGAGCTCGTTCACTTTATCGCGCAGACGGCGCAGAAGCTGCGTCCGCTCGATGGCGCTTTGGATCACCAGTAGCAACTGCGCGTTGTCCCAGGGCTTTTCCAGATACTGATATAAGCCGACCTCGTTGATGGCCGTGATGGCGCTTTGCTTATCCGCGTGGCCCGTCAACAGCACGCGCGCCGCCTCCGGCTGATATTGCTTGGCCTTCGCGAGCATTTGCATGCCGTTCATTTTCGGCATCATGTAGTCGCTAATCACGACATCCGCGGGAGTAGTTTCGAGGTGTTTCACCGCTTCCTCCGGACTTGTGAAGCCGTTCACCACGTATTCGGTTTCGAGCTGCAGGAAAGCGCGAATACTGGTGATGACCATGTCCTCGTCGTCAACGATTACGACGCGCGCTGGTCCGTTGTTTGCGCTGTTCGCCAAGGTGTCTCGCTCCTTTGTTTCTGTTCAGTCGGGATGCGTACGCTGAAGATGGTACCTTTGCCCAGTTCGGTGGCGAAGCTGATGCGGCCCCCATGGGTGTCTTCCACGATCTCCCGAGAAATCGTCAGTCCCAGTCCGGTGCCTTCGCCAAACGGCTTGGTGGTAAAGCCCGCCGCAAAAATCTTCGGCCGGATCTCTTCGGGAATTCCGCGTCCATTGTCCTTCACCCAGATCTCTACAATATTGCCTTCCTGCCGCGTTCCCACAAGGATGAGGCCTTCTCCCTCGATGGACTGCGCCCCGTTCACAATCAGGTTCAGAAAAACCTGGTTCAACAGACCCGGATAGCATTCCACAAACGGAATGTCGCCGAACTCCGTTTCGATTTTAATGCGGTCGCGGAACACGGTGCTGGCGAGTTTGATGGTGTTGGACAGCATGTCGTTGATGTCGGCCTTCAGCAACTCGCTTTCATTGACACGGGCGAATGTCTTGAGGCTGCGTATGATGCCTGAGATGCGTTCGCAAGCGATTTTATCGACGGCGCCCAGCCCCGCCACAACGTCGAGCATGTCGATCGCTTTTTGCGGAGGCGGCACGCCTTCGGCCTGCGCGGCAACCAGCAAGGCTTTGATTTTTTCGACGGAACGGATCACCACGTCATTGTTCGAAAAGATGGAACCGATAGGTGTCTTGATCTCGTGCACAATCCCGGCGGACAGCCGGCCCAGCGACGCGAGGCGATGCGCTTCGGCGAGCTTGCGGTTCGCTGTGTCCAGCTCTTCTTGTAAGGTGGCGGAGTCCTGGCTCATTGCTCCACTAGTTGCCGGAAGCGCTTGACTAAGATGGCGAAGATCGCGGCGGTAATTTCCATGTTGTCGGAGAGGAGCTCGTAGAAATCGTCGCGCCCGATCCGCAAGAGCATGGTGTCCTCGATTGTCTTGGCGGTGACCGCCATGGGTTCGCTATCGAACAGCGCCCACGCGCCCAGGACGTCATTCTGACGAGCTATTGTCAACGCGCTCTCATTCTGGCCGATGGTAACGGCGCCATCCAACACGACGAAAAGCGAATCCAGCGGCTTGCCCGGCTCGAGAATCACTTTGCCCTTGGGATAACGAACTTCTTTGGCGATGGTCGCGATCCGCGCGAGCTGGTCGGGATTCAGATTCTTCAGTAATTCGACGCCTTCGAGCGCGATTACCTTTTCAACGAGATTTTTTTCTGGCATGGCGGCGTGCATTATCACGCTAGCGCGAGCGCGGAGTCCCGCGCTACCTGGCAGATATCGCCGCCGGAGCGCTCGCCCGCCAGATGGATATCGGCCGCCAGATTTCTCAAACTTAATTGGGCCGCCGTGGCGATCGCGCAGGACGCGAGCCATTCGTCACCCGTGTTGATGAGCTCGCGTACCGCGGTCTCGATGTCCGGGACATCGATATTGAAGAGGTCGTGCCCCCGTGTTTGAGCGTTGGCGGTATCTTCGAGCAAGGGCATCACGATACGCTTGAGGTCCTTCTCGAGGACGGTGTCGAGGAACTCCAGTGCCGCGGCCGTGTCGTCGTGCGAGCCGCGATGTATGGCGAGAAATGCGGCGTAGATCTGGAGCGGCGGGTATTTCAAACCAAGAAGGCGGAAAAGCCGGTCGAGCGATTCTTCCAAGCGATGCTGCAGGGTGTTCACCAGCAGGCCCGCCGGGGTTTGTGGTTTGCCGTACTCCTGAAAAGCGATCAACGCGGCATTCATCTGGAAATAATATTTGGCTTCATCGAGCACGCGTTGGGAAACCGGAATCGACCCATAATCCAGATCCGGCGCGCTCTCGCGAAGGCGATTCAACGCGCGCAGCGCCGCGCCGCGCAGGGCCAGGTTGGAATGCGCGATAAAATCGAGCAGCGCCGTGACCGACCGCTGGTTTGGAATCAGACGCAACACGCGGGGGATTTGCAGGCGCACCGCCAGACTCACCGATTCGTCCTGCATCAGATCGGACAGCGAGCCGACAATAAGCGGTCCGTAGGCCGCCAGCGCCTCAACAGCGGCGCCACGCAGGCGCACATCGCCCAGCCTTCTCAGGATGATGGGAAGGTACTCGCGATTCTTGAGTGCGGCGGCGGTCAGGAAGGCAGCCGCAACGACATTGCGATCCTCGTCGTTGAGCAAATCGTTCAGAATGGCCGCTCCTTCCTCGCCGCAGATCCGCGCCGCTATCGCCGCAAGCCTGCGCCGCGCGGGGTCGGGATCGCGAGCAGTTCGTTCGAGCCAATCGCCCGTGACGATTTCTTTCGCGAGTTCGGGTTGATCCACTACCGAGAGGATCGCCGCTTCGGCGACCGCCGGATTCGGATGTTCCAGCAGCCTTGCGGCAAGTTGTGGGCGTTCATCCGAAACCTTGAGGACGTACAGTACCGCGGCCCGAACGGCAGGCGAATCGCCGCGGGCGGAGCGGATTTCCTCGAAGGCCTTTTCGCGATAATCCGGCAGCGAGCTTTTCATGGCCACGTCGTAAACCATCGCGCGAACTTCCGGAGCCGGACTTTCGAGAAGGCGCTCCAACGGCACCATGCTCCGCCAACGATTTACGTCGATGCCTTCAAGAACAGAAAGGGCATAAGCCGCCTGACGGGGACCGCGACTGAGTGCCGTCTCCGCAAGCACCCGTAGCGTTTCCGGATCGTCAACGGTGATGCGGGCGTTCTCAAAGCTGAGCCGGCGCGTGTCTAAGCGATTGCGAACGGTTGCGATATATTCGCGTTTCGCCACGATCGACAGGAAGATCCAGACGACGGAAAAGAACATTACGATAGCTGCGACGTCCCGTATCGCGAGCGCGAAAACCGAGGTTGTCAAGACCAGAATCATGCCGCCGATGCCGCGTGACATGCGATCCACAAATATGTCGATGAATGCCTTGGTGCGGTTGCGAAGCTCCAATGGCAGCGGAAGATAAAGTAACTCCATCCCGGTCTTGTTGAACGAATACCGCGTGGAAGCTTCCGTCAAACGCGTCGCGGCGGTGGAGAGAACATCGGGGGAAATCAACGCAGCGATCGACGCCAGGGCGATCGAAATCGGCATGATCTGAAGCGTGCCGCCGACGCCGAAGCGGCTGACGATCCAGCCGGTCAGGAAGAATTGGAAGATAAACGTCGCCAGGTTCAGATAGAACCCATAGAAATTGCCCAGGAACGCCGTGAGATCGGCTTTGTTGTGATACGCCAGCTTGGCCTGGGCATTGAACTGAAACTCCACCATCACGTCGATGACGAAAGTCAGCACCATGATGCCCATGATCACCTGCAGGTGGCGATGAGTTCGCAGCGCGCCCAAGATCTCGCCGAAAGAAAATTCTTCTTCCTCGTCGCCGCCCTTAGCCGACTTCAAGGCGACGTTCATCTTCGAAACCATGACGGCGAAAGGAATATACGAGAGCACCACCATCCCAGCCGACGCGAGAATCAGGTTGGTGGTGCCGATGATCCGCACCATGAACGCCGTGAAGGAGCCGCCGAAGGCAGCGCCGATCACGGAGCCGACTCCCAGAATCCCGTATAGCCTCTTGGCCTCGCGCGGCGTGAAAATGTTCGCCGCGATCAGCCATCCCTGGGCCACCAGAGAAACGCTGAAGAGGCTCACCCAGATATTGAAGGCATAAACAATCCAACCGATGTTGAGGCGGATCAGCCACCAGAAGGCCACCAGCACGACGATGGAAAACACGGTGGCGAAGTTGACGGCGGTCTTCAGCGATGCTTTTACCGCGAGCCGGGTGTAGAAAAATGCCAGCACCCCGCCCACTAAGGCGATCAGGATGTAGAGCCAGGGCAGCTTATCGATGTTAAATCTATCCAGAAAGATAGCGCGCGAAACGGGTTTGATGATATAGTATGCGAAAAGCACCAGCATGAGGTACAGCGTCATGCAGGTAGTCTTCATGTATTCGCCGGGCCGCACGTCGAACACACCCCGCCAAAAGATCCGTAACCGGTTCACGCTGAGTAGATGCTCTAAAGCAGGTAGAAAGTAACATGGAGTTTTAACGTCTAACCGTTCGAATGCGGCGCTATGCTGGAGTAATGTGGCTGGAGCAGGTCAAAAGTCATCTGTTCCCGCCCGCGGACGAACGCAATCCCGCCTTTCGATACGAAATCGAACAATCCAGCCTGCGAGGATTGCAGATCATTGGCGGCGTACAGATTGCGGTCTCGCTCTTCATGCTCGCGGCGCGTTTTCTGGTGGCTCCAGGCGGCGAGACGCTCCCGCTTCGCTCCAAACAGGCGGCGCTGATTGTGTTCTTCGGAGCGATCGATATTATGGCTGCGAAGAGCAACTGGAGTGGACCGTGGGCGCGGCCCATCTCGATATTTTCGGCAGTCGTTAGCGCCGGCGTGCTCGTTTGGGCGTCCTTCGTCGCGGCCGCTCAAAGCACCAGCCCCAACGACTTTATTCCTGGCGAGATTACGCTGGTGCTGTTGGTCACCGTCACCATCATGCCGCTACGCCCGCTGCATACACTCGCCCTAGGGCTCGGTTTGCTGGCTGGGTATTTCGCACTCGCCAAGTTCTCCGAGCGAACCATTATGGCGGGGCTGGGACCCGATCCGAATTATTTGATCTTCATCGTCATGCTGACCCTGCTGAGCATCGGAATTACGGCGGTGTTGTATCGCCAGCGATGGTCGAATTATGAGATCCTGCAACAGACCATCGAAGCCGGCGAGGCGCTGAGGCAGGCCCAGAATCGCATTCTGCTGACGGAGAACGCATCGTCGTTAAGCCGGCTCACTGCGGCGCTCAGCCACGAGATGAATAACCCGCTCGGCGCGATGATCAGCGGCATCGACACGCTGCTGCTACTCGCTCAGCGCCAAGCCGCAGCGACTCCCGCCGAAGAGCCGAAGCTGATAGAGTTGCAGGCTGAGGTTCGGCGGTCCGTGCAGCAATCTTCCGCGCGTCTGAGGGAACTTGTCGGCAAACTGCAGCGGTTTACCGATCTTGACGAGACCAGCATGGCGTCCACCGATCTCAACGAGATCCTGCGCAACGTGGCCACGATGATCGGCGATGAAAAAGAGAAAGCTCCCCAAGTGGATCTGCGCCTGGATTCCGTGCCGCCGGTATTATGCCGTCCGCAGCAGTTGGCCGCGGTATTTCGCAGCCTGCTCAGCAACGCGTTGAACGCGGTAAACGGCGATGGCCGCATCTCGATTTCGAGCCGCCGCGGCGCAGATCAGGTGGAAGTGGATATCGAGGACAACGGCCGGGGCATGACGCCAGAGCAGATGAAACACATCTTCGAGCCCGAGTTCCGCGTCGCTGGCGGCCGCGTCGCGGCAGGCAACTGGAGCATGTTCAACTCACGGCAGATCGTACGGGAGCATGGCGGGGACATCCGCATTTCCAGCCGCGAAGGCATGGGGACGCGGGTTACGGTGGTGCTTCCGCCGGCAGCCCATTAAGTCTCGATCATGCCGGTTCTGATCGACGCAACGTCCCTGCTGCTGCGTAGCGCCGGCGTCAAGAGTTATACCTACAACTGGCTGCGCAGTCTACGGCAGATTGCCGAGCCAAGCGAGATCAAAGCCTTCCCTTTTCTGAACGGCCTGGGGCGCTTCACGCATGAAGAATCCGTCCTGAGCCCGCTTGAAACCTACCCGCGCCTCGCAATGCTGTACGCCGTAAACGCGCCGGGAAATCCGATGCTCGAATGGATCGCGGCGCGCGCCGATGTGTTCCACGTCTCCAATCAGCTTCGGCGCAATATTCCAAAGCGTCCGAAGATTACGGCCACCATCCACGACCTCACCTGTTGGCTGATGCCCGAACTGCACACCGCAGCGAACGTTCGCGCCGACCGTTTTTTCGCCGAACATACGCTCAAGCGCGCCGACGGATTGATCGCCGTTTCGGAGAATACGCGCCAGGACGCGATCCGCATTCTGGGCATCGCGCCCGAGAAAATCGTGACCATTTATTCGGGCGTTCCCGACGATTACTTTGACGCTGTTCCGGCCGAACGTTCGAAGCCGTATGTGCTGTTCGTCGGGACTATCGAGCCGCGCAAGAATCTTGAAGCGTTGCTCGACGCGTGGGCGGGAATGCGATATCGCAACGACTTCGATTTGCTGATCGCTGGACCGGCGGGGTGGTCTTCCGAAAGAATCATGGCGCGGTTGGCTGCGGGAGAGCCCGGTGTGCACTATCTCGGTTATGTGCCCGAGATGGAGATGCCCAGCCTGACCGCGGGCGCCACGGCGTTTGTCTATCCATCGCTTTATGAGGGCTTCGGCTTTCCCATCGCGCAGGCCATGGCGGCGGGCGTTCCGGTGATCACTTCGAACACGTCTTGTCTTCCGGAGATTGCGGGGGAAGGGGCGCTGTTTGTCGATCCACGAAGCGTGGGGGAGTTGCGGGGCGCGATGGAAAAGCTACTGGAGTCTGCATCGCTGCGCCTCGAGCTTGCTGCGCAGGGTCGGCTACGGGCGATGCGGTTCCGTTGGGAAACCTGTGCGCGGGAGAGCCTCGCATTTTTCAGAAGGGTCTAATGTGGCCGTGGCGCGGACGTGAAGATGCCGCGACATCGCGTGAAACGTCACGCACCGTTGCAGGTTTGATCGCCGCGATACAGGCTTCGCCCTATCGAGAGATTCCCATCGAGCCGACACGCCACCCTCTGCCAGTCCGTGAAGTAACTTTTAAGGCTTGTCGTCTAAGAGAACCGCTCCCTCCCGGTCACGGCTCGGTTACAGGGTTCGTCCAAGGTTTGGATTATTTGCCGGTGAGGCACTCGGCGATTTCTTTCTCGGTGATGCTTCCTTCTTTGATGATTCGCCAGTAGGGCTCGGTAATGTCCACCGTGGTCGCACCAGGACCGGAACAACTTCCGCCGTCGAGCACCAGTTCGACGCGGCCGTCCATGGTGCCGAATACTTCGATGCCGCTGTGGCAGGTCGGCTGGCCGGAGATGTTCGCGCTGGTCGAGATCAGCGGTTGATCCAGCCAGTCGAGCAGCGCATGCGCGATGCGGGAGCGGGATTGGCGCACCGCCAGCCGTCCGGTGTTGCCAGTGACCTTCAACGGAACCTTCGCCGAGGCCGGCACGATGATGGTGAGCGGTCCGGGCCAGAAATGCCGCGCCAGAAGATAGAAGCGCGCCGACAGCTCTTTAGCCAGCTCTTCCGCCATGTAACTGCCGCTGATGAGGAGCGGCAAGGCGCGATGGATCTCGCGCCCCTTGGCTTCAAATACACGGCCGACCGCGCGGAGGTTCAACGGATCGGCGACCAGCGTATACAGCGCGTCCGAAGGAATCGCCACCACGCCGCCGCGGCGAATCACAGCGGCTGCGCGCTCGATCGCCTCCGGCTGCGGATGATCGGGATCTATCTCAATTAGGTCTGTCGCCAATTCCAATCGCCTCCGCGACCTCAATGGCCATCCGATACCTGCCGAACGGCGCACTCAATTGCACGCCCTGGACCAGGCCGCGTACGTTCGTAACCATCTCCCTCGCAATCCCCACGCCTTCCTGGCGCGATTTTTCGGCGTTGTCCACGCCACGCATGCGCTCCATGAAGCGCTCCGGCACAGGGACGCGCAACTCGTTCACCATGAACTCGGCGTTGCGAAAACTCGTGAGCGGCCAGATGCCGCAGATGACGGGCAGCTTCAGATGGCCGGTGCGCTTGAGAAAACTCTCGAGCAGGTCGAGATCGAAAACAGGCTGCGTCACGATATACTCGGCCCCGGCTTGCGCTTTCCACTCGAGACGCCGGATTTCTTCCTCCATATTCAGCGCGCCGGGGTTCGCACCCACGCCGAGGAGCAGCGCCGTTTGGGAACCGATGGGATTGCCGCCGATATCGAGGCCCTGGTTCAAATTATTGACGATATTCGTCAGCCCGATGGCGTCCACGTCGAAGACCGCGGTGGCATCGGGATAGGTGCCCATGCGCGGAGGATCGCCGGTGATGCAGATGAGGTTGCGGACGCCGGCCGCGTGTGCTCCGAGCAGCTCGGACTGGATGCCGAGAATGTTGCGGTCGCGACAGCAGAAGTGCATCACCGCTTCGATTCCGGCCTGCTGCTGAATGAGCTGACAGGTGACCTGGGCGCTGAGGCGCGCACTGGCTCGCGGACCGTCGGGAACATTGATGCAATCGATGCCAGCCTCTTTGCACAGCCGCGCTCCTTCGATTTCTTTCGAAGCATCGACGCCGCGCGGCGGCAGGATCTCGACGAACGAAACAAAAGTTCCCGCGGCTAGTTTGGCGCCGAGCGAGCTCTTGTGCTCGACCGGGATTTTCGTCAGCGATTTACCGCGTGTTTGAGGCTCCTCAACCGTGACGGTCGTTTGATGCTGCACCGGTTGTAGCGAGCGCGCTTCGGCGCGAATCAGCTTAATATGTTCGGCGGTGGTGCCGCAGCAGCCGCCAACGATTCGAACGCCGGCCCACAGGAAACGGCGCGCGTATTGCGCCATGTACTCGGGCGAGGACATATAAATGTGGCGGCCCTCCACCCGCGCCGGCAGACCGGCGTTCGGCATCGCGCTCATCGGCTTGTTCGAATAGCGCATCATGCGCTCGATAGTTTCGAGCGTGACCTTGGGGCCTGTCGAGCAGTTGATGCCGATCACGTCGACGGGCCAATCGTCGAGCCGCCGAGTATAGGTCTCCGGATCGGATCCATCGAGCATGTTACCGGCATCGTCGATGGTGACTTGCGCAACGATGACCACTTCAGGACCCGCGGCTTCGCGGGCGGCGAAGATCGCTTCGCGTAATTCATTCAGGTCGCCAAATGTTTCGAGCACCAAAAGATCGATGCCCGCTTCCACCAGCGCGCCGGCCTGCTCTCGAAAGAAAGCGCGAGCTTCGGAAAATGAAGTCGGGCCGAGCGGCTCGATACGCACGCCCAGCGGACCCATGGCGCCCGCGACGTAGGCCGCGTCTCCGGCAGCTTCGCGGGCGAGACGCACGCCCGCCAGGTTGATGGCGTGAAGTTTTTCCGCGAGTCCAAATGCCGCGAGGCGCGGCCGGTTGGCTCCAAACGTATTCGATTCGAGAATCTCCGCGCCGGCTTTGACGTATTCCTGGTGCGTCTCAAGCACCATCGATGGCAATGAGAGATTCAACTCGTCGTAGCAGCGATTGATGAAGACGCCCTTGGAGTAAAGAACGGTGCCCATGGCGCCATCCGCCACCATGACGCGGTCCAGGAGCCTATCGCGAAACTCCTTGAAACGCGGGACGGTCGTAGGTATTGCGGCAGCGCTCATGTGCGATGAATGCAGCCCTGGCAAGTTGGACAAGGCCGGGCAACGGGCGTAGTGCTACTAACACGGCGATTGTAACGCATTCAGATGGGCAGGCCACAAAAACCGATGACCTGCCCTACTTCATGGCGTCGTGCGCGACATCGGAATCCGTTGTGATTATTCCCTCAGTGTCTAAGAAACGAATCTTGCGTGAACGCGCCCCCGAGATATGAAGCGCTGGCGCACGCGAGTGGCGCACGGTCAGGCCATCGACATTATTGAGCGTCATCCGCGTGGGGACATCGACGCCGTCCAACAGCAGATCCGCGACATCCTCTATTTGTAGACCGGCCTTCCAGGTTGGCGACTCAGGTTTCTCCCAGTGAATGTCGACATCCTTCATTGTGAAGTTGCGCGCATACTGCAACCTGAGCGCCGTCGCCGTGTTCTCATAAGGCGCTTGAGGATCGTGCGAGACGAACAAATGGACGTTCTCTAAATGGATACCGTCCAGCCAGCTATCGGGATGGCCGTTGATCGCCGACGTCCCGGTGCCGTGCGCAATGACATTACGAATGGAGACGTTGCGGATCACGCCGGCGGGCGGTTCGTTGGGCCGCTTGGTCCCGTCCACCTCGCTGCGGCGCTTGATATTGAAGTGAATCGGATCGCCATCGCCCCACCAGAACCAATCGAAGCGGCGGGTCTCGATGGTCACGTTAGAGATCACCACGTCTTCCACGATGCCGCCGTCGAACACCATAAACGCGAGTCCTCGATTCGAGTTTGTGATGACGATATTGTCGATGGCCACGCGCCGGACCGCGTTCGAATTGCCATCGCAAAACTTGATGGCGCTCGAGGACGATGACAGGCGGCAATTGGTCACGGTCACGTTCTCGGTGGGCAAGGCCGGGCCCCAGATTTCGGCGGAATAAAAGACCAGCGCGTCGTCGCCGGTTTCGACAGTGGAGTTCGAGATTCGCACATCCTGGCAACCATCGGGATCGATGCCGTCCGCCCAGACGCCGGCCTTTTGGCTCGAATAGATGTAGACGCCATCGATCACGAGGCGCTTGCAGGCGTAGGGATTTATAGTCCAACTGCGCGACCGCAGGAACTTGAGACCGTGGATGCGAACGTCCTCGCAGCGCAGCAGGAGAACCAGTCGCGGATACACCGGCTCCTTCCCAAATCCGGTGGGGAACGATCGCAGCAGCGGCTTTCCGGTAGCCTCCATGAGAAGCTGATTGGGCCGGATGTAGTAGTCGGTGAAATTGTTCAAGTGAAAATCATACGAGGCCTGCCCGTCCACTGTGCCGCGGCCATCGATGGCGATGTCGTGCAAGTCCTCGCCGTAGATCAGCGCGGATCTTGGAGACTGGTCGAACTCGCGGCCATCGAGGGAGGCGAATAGTGTTGCGCCCGCTTCCAGGTAGAGACGGACTCCGGATTGAAGGTGAAGCTGTCCGGAGGTGTACTCGCCAGGCGGAACATAGACGGTCCCGCCTTTGGCTTTTCCGCAAGCGTCGATGGCTTGTTGCAGCGCCGGCCGCGCATTGTCCTGCCTGCGCCCGGAAGCGCCGTAATCCTTCACGTTGAAAACGGGTTGGGCGGATAGCGCGGCGGCGCAGGCTGCCATTACGAGAATCGTGTAAACGAGGCGTCTTTTCATTCAAAGCCCTGCCAGTGGCACGGTGAGCGATCCGATCATGCCCGATGCTGCGTCGCAGACTACGATTTTCAGCGACTGGGTTTGCGGCGATAGCGCCACGGTTTTGCGTACGGTCACTCCGTCAACAAGGAACTTACGGTAGGTGTCCTCGAGCATCTTCAGTTCTAATGTGTCGACCGGACTGTTGATTTCGTTTCCGCGTGCATCGCGCTGGGCGATCAACATATCGAGACGCCCGTTGTAGCGGCCGCCGTCCTGCTGCAGTTGCACGCCATCGGGTTGGACGGTCACAAGCATGTCGAGACTTGGAGCGCCGGGGGATGGCCGCGAAGCGTGCACGGTCAGGCCGATCTCCGTGGCATCCAGCGGGCTCCAGAACGTGTCGTGCATTTGCAGCATACGCTTCCGTTCGTCCGGCGATGCGGCCGGAACCTCGAGATAGCCGCTACGGTAGTGCAGGTTGAGGTGCGGACGCGAGGTTTCGACTTTGATTTTATGGAAGTCGCGTCCGCTCTTTTCGTCGGTGGGATAAAAGCCGATGGTGTAAGTCAGTCTGGAATCGGTCACGGCTTGATGAATGGCACGCGCAATGTCATTGGTGTTGTAATAAGCGTGGCCGCCGGTACGTTGCGCGAGGTCATCCATGGTGGCGTGAGCGGCGTCCTGTGCACGCCCGCCGCCTTCCCGCGGCCCTCTGCCCGGGCCA
>JBEKUT010000012.1:0-36109 GCA_049514735.1 Bryobacteraceae bacterium | reverse complement strand
CTTTTCATTAACGTGATCCGAATCGAGGGGGTGTGAGACATCTCGCCCGCTTCGCTCCAATCGTGCAAAAATAGACCGTGGAAAGATACGCTGTTGTCATCCATGAAGACCCCGAAAGCGGCTTCTGGGCTGAAGTTCCCGCGCTACCGGGTTGTTACTCACAAGGCCAAACGATCGACGAGTTGATGGAGAACATTAGGGAAGCGATTTCCGGCGTGCTGGAGGTGATGAAGAAACAAGGGAGAAGCCCGGAGGCAAACATCCAGATTCTGGACGTCGCCGTGTGAAACCGATGATGGGGCCGGAGATGTGCCGTCTCCTCGAAAACAATGGTTGGCTGCTTCAACGCATTAAAGGTAGTCACCACATCTATTCGAAACCCGGCGAGCGTAAGATCATCTCGATTCCGGTTCATGGAAACCAAGTGTCAAACTTGGCTTGGCGAGTCGCATAGCTCGCGACGCTGGCCTGAAGGGATAGCAAGGGTCGCCCGAAGCTAACTCGAAGTCCGCGAGAACAACGAAAGCAACCCGCCCAACGACGAACTCTTTTTGGACGACTGCTCCTTACCCGCTAACCGATCGGCCAACCCGCTAATGCTCTTTCCAAGATTGGTACCCGGCGGGATCGGCTTGCCGTCGATCAACGCCCGCTGCACGGCATCGTAATCGCTCGGCATGACATGATAAATCTCGGTGTGCAGCGCCGTCCCGATGCTGTCCCGGCTTAAACCGATATGTTTGTCGTAGCGGTTGACCACAATCCGGATTTTCCAGCGGCCGACATTGTTCGCCTCCAGGTAGCTGAGCGACCGCTGGACAGCCTGCAGTGAGGTCAATTCGTTGGTCGCGATCAGGAGCAATTCATCGCACAGGTGGGCTTGGCTGAGATTCCAGTCCCCATAAACGCTGCCAGCATCGATGATCACCACATCGTTAATCGCACGGGCGTATTCGATGATGGGCCCGGCATCGGTCATGTCGCTGATGCCGGCGATCATGGCTTCCGGCGAAAGCAAAATGTCCACTCCGTTCCGGTTCATAATCACCGACTTCCAGAGGTCGCCATCGATCTCCGATCCGCGCTGCGCGACGTCCACAAAACTATAATTCGATTTCACTTTCAGGACGAACGACATCGTTCCGGCCAATTGGTCCAGGTCGACGAGAAGAACGCGCTTTTGAGGCTCCAGCCGCTTCCATTGGTAAGCGAGATTACAAGAAATTGTTGTGGCGCCGGAGCCACCCTTGGCTGGCATGAAGCACAGCACCTTTCCCCGATTGGCTCCCGCCATGGAGGCGGGCTGTTGCCGCGCCAGCTTCTCGAGCGCACCTTGCACCTGTTCGTCAGTGAACGGTTGCAACAGAAACTCGGTGGTACCTTGCCGCAGGCAACGCAGGATCAGATCGGGATCGTTGCCCGAAAGAACCGCGATGATCGGTATCTCGGGTTTGACCCGCAGGATGTCCGGTATCGCCGCCAGCGCCGCGGCGCGGTCCGACATCACGTCTAGAAAGCACAGATTCGGCTGCTGTATCCTGAACGTTTCCACCAGTTGCCCAACGGTGGGATAGGTCTCCAGATCGTGGCCCGCGAAGGCCGCGAAACGGGGCGCTAAAAACGGCGTTAACTCCCGCCTTATCTTCGTGTTAGGACCAACAAAGAGTGCTTTCCAGTTGCCATTGATTTTATGGGTCTCAGCCACGTTTCGCTCTGGACGGAGCGCTTCCCTTCAAAGCCTTCCAATGGTCACATCGGCTGTCGGCGAGGATAACATGAGAGCCTTTCGGCACTTCCACACTATTAGTTCGAACGCCCGCGTCGATAAGGATTTCAGCCTGGAAAAGGATGTTACTTGCCGGGCATCCTCGTGAAGTCCGGAGAAGGGCAAGGGGAGCGTGAAATGACCGAACAGGCCGCAGAAAAGAAAAGAGTTGCGATTTGCGACACTCAGCCCATCACGGCCGAAGGCGTGCGTGTGCTGCTGGAATCCTGTCAGGAATTCGAATTCATCGACTTCGCGGAATCTCTCGATGCCGGTACGGCCCTCGTGCGGACCAGCCATCCCGATCTCCTCATTGTCGATAAAGCTTTTGGTACTCATGCCGTCCTAGAATGGCTCCGTAACCTGAAACTGTTTGATAAACCCCCGTTGATCATCGTTTGGGGCGTCTCTATGACCGAGGCGGAAGCACTGCGATTTCTTCAGGCTAGCGCCAGCGGAATCGTTCGCAAGGGTGCCGACCTGCGCAGCATCCTGAACTGCGTTCACGCCGTCGCGGCAGGAAGAAACTGGATGGAAGACACCGTCTTTCGCGATGCCATCCGTCCCGAGCGCTACCCCCGGTCGGAGCTGACCGCCCGTGAGCGCCAGGTCCTCGAACTGGTCGAGCAAGGCTTTAAAAACAAAGAGATAGCGCAGGAACTCGGTATCCGCCCGGGGACCGTAAAAATTCACCTCAAACACATTTTTGAAAAGACTGGCGTGCGGGGTAGGTACGGTCTCGCTCTTAGTGGTTTGAGGGCACAGACTCCCGTTCCGATTGCATCGTAGCCACTGCGATCTTGCAATACAACTGTTGTAGTGAACATCCGGGCCATGCCTGAATAGGAGGGCCGTCTCGCCCGACCGGCAAACTCTACCGCCTGAAAATGCGAGCGACGCGGATCTGGGCCACAGCCTCTTCGCGCTCGATTCAACCACTATCGATCTCTGCTTCTCCCTCTCCACCATTGGTCTAAAAATTCAGATTTTAATGACTTACATCTGGGCGGCCCCTGGTGAGAGAGGCCACCCGCTTATAAGAGTTGTTTTACTGCCGGCTAGCGGGACTGCTGCTGCCGCTGAATACCCCCGTTGCGTATAAGGCTCCGACGGTTGCGGCCGCAGCGCCGCCCCCGGCGATCCCGAAGATCGCACCTTTCGACAAGCCGGACTTCACGCCAGCGGCCGCGGCCTTTCCGCCCAGCGTCGCCGCACGGCTCACCTGCGTGGCGTTTAAGACCACCGGCGCGCCTTCCGGCCCAGCGCTTACTTGTCCCGTCACGCTGACCTTCTGTCCGACATACTTCTGAAGTCCCTCACCGCGAACTTCAACTGTCGAGTTGGAGGCTTCGTCAGTCAGGTAAAACTCTCCCTCCTTCGAGGTCAGGGTTCCCGACATGGTTGTCGATGATGCAGGCGACCGCGGCGCGCCAGCCGCGAAGGCGAACGCGCTGCAGACAAGCAGGGCCGCCAACCTTAATAATGTCCCTTTCATAATTTCTCCTAATTTTGGAAGACACACATGCCTTCCGGGTTTATTTCCTGACCTTATGGTTATCGGCTCACGAATTATTCTCTGAGAAATGTTCTTGGTTTATCCACTCAGAAGTAGTGCAGCAGCGTCTACGGCAAGTTGCCCTCATGTGCGTTGCCGTACTTTGCTCACTCTCGGCAAGACGCGAAGCGGACGTGTGGCGCTCCGATTGGATCGCGCGGGAACAAACTCCGCAACGCCTGCGCGCAGCGCTTGTTTACGCGCCCGGCGACGCCACCAAGTGGCGCGAACTCGGCGTTCTGCTGCTCCGCAAAGGCATGGATTCCAAGCCCGCATTCGAGCGGGCGCTCGATCTGAACCGTTTTGAGAGCGACGCTCTGCTCGGACTCGCTATTGACGCCGAGTCGCATGGATTCGGAAGCGCCGCCGAGTCCTCTTATATACAAGCCATCGGGGTGAGCCGCTGCTTCCGGCCCAAATACGCGTTAGCCGCCTTTTACGCGCGGGCGGGCCGCCGCGAAGATTTCTGGCGGATCGCAGCCGCCGCGGCGAACATCGACCAAGCCGATATAGGGCCGGTCGAACGCCTGGCCCGCGATGCAGGCGCCGATCCCGACGAGATTCCCACGCTGCTGCATCTCAATACGGAGCATGCCCTCTCGGCATATCTGACAATCGCTCTTTCCCAGAACCGCCCTAAACCGCTCGCCGAGGTCGCGCTGCGGCTGCCCGCGACACGCGCCCGTCAACCCGCGCTGCTCGAAGCTTGCGGCCGCCTGATTGAAGCCGGCACCACGGAGGCTGCCGTCGCGGTCTGGAACCATGTTGGGATTTTTCAAAAACTGGACCCCGCCGCGGGACGTTCCCTGACCAACACCGCGTTCTCGTACAGCGCGGTGCGAGGTTTTAACTGGCGATCCAATGAGCTTACCGGGGTCCAGATAAGGGCAGCCTCCACAGGTCTGCGAATTGAACTTACCGGCGAGCAGCCGGAGCACGCACTGCTGCTGGAACAGATCGTGCCTGTTCTCGCGCGCCGCAAATACCGATTCTCAGTCCGTTCCGGCGCGCCGGAAGCGAGCACGCAAGCAGGCATAGCGTGGCAGATCCAGTGCGCGGCGTCGCCTGAAATCATCGCGTCCGGTTTTCCCGCCTCGACGACCCTCAACTTCACCACGCCAGCGGGATGCACTCTCATCCGCGCCAGCCTGGTGTATAACCGTCAATTAGGCACCGTCCGCATCGCAACCACTTTCGATCTGCTCTCCGCCGAACTGGAGTTGCTGCGTTGAAATTCGTTGGCTGGACCACCGCGATCCTGGTGCTGTTGGGCGTCCTCACAGCTTGGATTGATCCATCCTCCGGTGGCCTGATGCACGCGGCTGTTCTAACGCTCGCGGCCATTTGGGCGCTGTACGCACTCATCCGCCGCGCCACGATCCCCGTCCACTGGATCGTTCTCCTGCCGCTCGGATGCGCCGTCTTGGGAATCCTGCAGATAACTCTCAATTGGACGGTCTATCCATACGAAACCTGGAATTCCGTGACAGCATGGGTCGCTCGCGCAGCGATCTTTTCGGCCGCCTACACCGGTTTTCGCGAAGGCCGCCAGCAAGAGCGGCTTAAATCCAGTATCGTTATCTTCGGTGGAGTTTTCAGCCTCCTTGTTCTGCTGCAGTGGTACACCGGCGGCGGCACGGTTTTCTGGATCATAGAGACCCGATACAAATCGGAGGTTGCAGGAACCTTCGCGAATCGCGATCAGTATGCCGCCCTTATGGAACTCCTGCTGCCGGTGGCTCTGGCCGCGTCTCTCTCGCACAGACGATCTCCGATTCTGCCCGCGACATGCGCCGGGCTCATGTTTGCCTCCGTCATCGCTTCCGCCTCGCGAGCGGGAACGGTCATAGTCTGCGTGGAAGCGCTCATTTTTCTGATGGCAGCCAGTTTTTCGCGACGCAATTTTCGCGCCGTGGGACTCATCTCCGCAAGCCTCATTCTTTGCACGCTCCTTGGCGGCTGGAGCTACGTCTGGGAAAGATTCTCCTATTCCGATCCTTTCGAATACCGCCGTGAAATGCTGACCGCGACAATCGCGATGATTCGCGCGCGGCCGCTTACCGGATTCGGACTTGGCGCTTGGCCCAGCGTCTATCCGGCCTTCGCGGTCTTCGATCCTCCAGGCGTGTATATGAATCATGCGCACAACGACTGGGCTGAATGGACCGCGGATGGCGGTCTGCCGCTCCTGGGCCTCCTCGCGATTTTCGGCGGCGCATTGGCCTTGCGCACCCGCAAGAATCCGTGGACTCTAGGCATTCCAGCCGTGCTCGCGCACGCGCTATTAGACTTTCCCCTCCATAAATCCGCAATCGCCTGCGCTCTTTTCTTGCTGGCCGGCGCTAGCTTGAACCACCGTCGAAATATTGTCACTCCAGTTTTACGAAATTCCCGTGAGATTACTACGGCTAAGTCCCTACTACAGGTGTGAGACCGAAGTATGACATCGTGATCCGCACGATCGGACATCAGCGTCCCTCCGTACGAACCGAGACACACCACACAGACGGGACTCACAGAGCGCGAGCCATGGCCGAGTGCAAGAACAACAACGTATGTGAGTATTGGTTCGTATTGACAGTCGCTCCGCGGCACGAACTGTCGGCCGGGCAGCACCTTCAAACCAAGGGCTTTGAGACTTCCGTTCCGGCTTATCGCATCCGCCGCCGCTGGTCGGACCGCACCAAGACAATCACGTTGCCTATATTCCCCGGCTATGTATTCTGCCGTTTCTCGATCGACAGCCGAATTCCCGTGCTGAATACTCCAGGCGTCCGCGGCGCGATTTCGTTTGGTTCGCAGTTGGCTTATCTCGAGGACCACGAAATCGAGCGCATTCATCGCATGGCGGAGTCCGGTCTGAACCTCGAGCCTCTGGGGGGTCTCAAGACCGGAATGCAGGTCAAGATCGTTGACGGTCCGCTCCGCGGCATGCAGGGAGTGCTGGCGCAAGTAAACGGAGCGATGCGTGTCGTCGTGAACGTGGAACTGCTCCACCGTGCCGTGGCCGTACACGTCGACCTCGAAGCCGTGGCTCCCGTGAACGAAATAGCGCTTGCCATCTCCGCTTAGTTGCATGCAGAACCCGCGCACACGATTGCTCAGTCTTCGCATGACTGAAGAGGAGTACGACCGTTTGCGTGACGCTTCGGAAGGACAAGGCGCCCGCTCGGTTTCGGAGTTTGCGCGCAACGCTCTCCTAACCACCACCGATCCGGAGCCGATCGGGGATTGCGTTGGTCCATCCCTGAGCACGCTGGGAGATCGAATTACAAAAGTGGAGCAGGAAGTAGCGCAGGTTAAAGACGAGCTCTACTTTCACATCAAGTCCCAACAAGATAAGCCGAAAAAAAAATGAAGACCTCCGTTCTCTATATATGTGTCGCTCTCTGCTGCGGCGCTCAGGTAAAGCCGCCGCCAACCCCGGACTCGCCCCTGACCAATCTGCCGGCGTATAAGATCGGCCCGGACGATCTCCTCTCCATCAACGTCTACGATGCCCCGGAGCTTAGCAAGATGGTGCGGGTCAGCTCCGACGGCTACGTGCGGCTTCCTATGTTGAAATCGCGGATCAAGGTGGCGGGCGCGATGCCGGCGCAGGTGGAAGGGGCCATCATTGAGCAACTCGAGCGGGAAGAGATTCTGGTTGGGCCCGTGGTGACCGTGACGGTAGCCGAATACAGCAGCCGGCCCATCAACGTTGCCGGCGCGGTGAAACTCCCGCAGACGTTCCAGGCGATTGGTTCCATGCGGCTGCTCGACGCCATCAGCAAAGCCGGCGGATTGACGGAGTTCGCCGGCTCCGAGATTTTGGTTTCGAAACCCGGCGAGCCGGCGCAACGCATCCCGGTTCAAGGCTTGCTCGAAAGCGCCGATGCGTCGTTGAATCTCCCGCTCAGCGGCGGCGAAGAGATTCGCGTCGTGGAAGCCGGCAAAGCGTTCGTGGTCGGAAACGTGAAGAAGCCGGGAAGCTTCGTCCTGCACGACAGCAAAGAGAGCACCGTCCTGCAGATGCTGGCGCTAGCCGAGGGACTCACTCCGTTCAATTCGAAACAGGCCTATATTTACCGCCGCGGTTCCGATGGGACGCGCACGGAGATCCCGGTGGAGTTGGACAAGATCCTGCGCCGCAAGCACCCCGATGTCGCCGTCGTAGCCGACGACATCCTGTATATTCCCGAAAGCCGAGGGCGCAAGCTCGGCGTTGCAGCGCTCGAAAAACTGATCATCTTCGGAGGAACCGCCGGAGCGACCGCCCTTATTTATCATTAGCCGCCTCAATTCCAAGAAACCGGCCTATCATGCAAAACAACGGTAATCTTCCCGCGGTCGTGGACCGTCCGCTTGAGTATGTCGCCCGTCCTCTGGCCCCAACTTACATACAGGCGCAGCCAGTGGAAACCGACGGCATGCAGCCGGCCATTCCTCTTTCTCATTACCTCTGGATACTGCGCCGCCACCGCTGGCAGATCTCAGGATTTATAGCGGCCTGCGTGCTCGCGACGCTTCTCGTCTCGGTGCGCCTCACACCCATCTACGAAGCGATCGCGACCATCGACATCGATCGCCAGTCGCCCGCCGGCATCATCGGCGAGGAGGCGGAGCGCGCCACGGCGAACGACGCCGATCAATTCCTCGCCACCCAAATGAAGTTGCTGCAATCGGACTCCGTACTGCGGCCCGTGGTCCAGAAGTACGATCTTCTGCGGCACGAAGGGTCCCTGAACACAACCGACCCCGTTCGCGCGGCAGCTCGCCAGAACGCGCCGATCAAACTGAAGAAACTGAAGGTGACGCGTCCGCCCAATACGTATCTGCTTCTGATCGGTTACCGCTCACCCGATCCGAACCTGGCCTCCGACGCGGCCAACGCCATCGCCGGGAGCTACATCCAACACACCTTTAACCTGCGCTTCCAGGCATCGTCAAGCCTCTCGAATTTCATGGAGAAACAGATCGAGGAACTCAAGGCCAAGATGGAGAGTTCCACCGCGGCCCTGGCGCAGTTTGAGAAAGAGCTGGACGTTATCAATCCCGAAGAGAAAACCAGTATCATGTCGGCGCGGCTGCTGCAGTTGAATACCGAATACACCAACGCGCAATCCGACCGGCTGCATAAGGAAGCGGCGTCGAAGTCGCTGAGCAGCGGTTCCATGGAATCGGCGCTGGCGTCGCCGCAGGGCGAGTCGCTCCGTAAGCTCCTCGAGACCTACAACGACGCCCTGCAGAAATTCGCGGCCGTCCGGGGCCAGTACGGAGCCAATCACCCCGAGTATAAGAAAGCCGCGGGCCAAGTGGCGGAAATCCAGCGCCAGCTCGAAAAAACACGGCAGAACATTCAACAGCGTGTGGACGTGGAATACTCCGAGGCGCAAAACCGCGAGGGCATGTTCCAAGCCGCGGTGGCCGAGACAAAGGCTGAATTCGACCGCCTGAATGCCCGGTCCTTCGAGTATCGGCAATTGAAGCGCGAAGCGGAGGGGGACAAGAAACTATATGACGAGCTGGTCCGGCGCATCAAAGAAGCCAGCATCAATGCCAGCTTCCAGAACAGTTCGATTCGTCTTGCCGATGCCGCGCGTCCAGCGGCGAAGCCGGTGTTCCCGAACATCCCTCTCAACTTGGGGCTCGCCCTGCTATTCGCTTCGTTGCTCGCCATCGGCGCGGCTGTCATCGTGGACGTGCTCGATAACACCGTCCGCGACCCGGAAGAAGTCACCCGCCAATTGAGCACGCCGGTTGTCGGCACGCTGCCATCGGTGAAGAACTGGCGCAGGCGCATGGGCAACACCGTCTCGCTGCCAAGCATGCAGAACGCCGAAGAAGCCGTTTCGAGCTTCTCGGAATCCGTCCGGACTCTGCGAAACAACATCCTGCTGGCCGATTTCGACCGCCGCATACGAACGGTTCTGGTCACCAGCGCCTCGCCGGCGGAAGGGAAAACCACCATAGCGGCGCACCTCGCGCTGGCGCATGCCGAACAAGGCAAGAAGACGCTGCTCGTCGATGGCGATCTCCGCCGCCCCAGCGTCCACCGGAAATTTGGTTTCAAACCGAGTGCCGGTCTATCGAGCGTGCTCCTCGGGGAAGTGGAGTGGCGTCAATTGCTCGTGAAGATTGAATCTGTCCCGGAACTCGATATCCTCCCGGCCGGGCCGGCGTCGCGCCGCGCGTCGGATCTGGTCGGTTCCAGCATGCAGGACCTGCTGGATGAAATGGCGCAAGATTACGACCTTGTGATTATCGACGCTCCACCGCTGCTGGGTTTCGCCGAGCCGCTCCAAATGGCCACTTGCGCCGACGGCGTATTGGTTGTCGCCCGCGCCGGGGAAACGAACAGAAAATCGATCGCATCGGTTTTTAGATCGCTCCGCCGGCTGAATGTCAACGTGATGGGCCTGGTGCTGAACGAAGTGAAGCGGGATCAGAGCGACAGTTATTACTACTACGGTTATTACGGCAAATACTACAGCAATGAAGAGCGGGCTTGAATGCCGGGGAAGGAGCGCGCAATGAAGGTCCTGGTTACGGGTGGCGCTGGTTTCATCGGCTCGCATCTGTGCGAATCGCTGCTGCGCCAAGGAGAAGGCGTGGCCGTGATCGACGATCTGAACGATTTCTACGATCCGGCGCTGAAACGGCAAAACCTGAATCGCATCGTGGAGCGGGGCGGGATGTTCTATCCGGCCGATCTTCGCCACAAGCGTGCTATCTTCCAAGTCTTCAGGCAAGAACGGCCCGACGTAGTCGTCCATCTCGGGGCCCGCGCCGGCATTCGTCCGTCTTTATTGCAACCGGAACTATACGTATCGACGAATGTTCTGGGAACGTTGAATGTCCTTGAAGCGATGCGCGAGCACGGCGTTCCGAAGCTGGTTTTCGCGTCGTCCAGCTCGGTCTACGGCAACCGCAGCCGCGTTCCCTTTTCCGAATCCGATCCGGTGGGACAGCCGGTTTCGCCCTACGCCGCGACAAAACTCGCGGGTGAGCAATTGGTTCACACCTACTCGCACCTATATGGAATCGGAGCGGTCTGCCTCCGTCTCTTTACCGTTTACGGGCCCCGCCAACGGCCGGACCTGGCAATTCACAAGTTTTACACCCTGATGCTCGAACGCAAGCCGGTCCCGCTCTACGGCGATGGAACTACATCGCGGGATTATACCTATGTATCGGATGTCATAAGAGGCATCCGCGCCAGCATCCAACTGCGGGCCCGATTTGAAATCATTAATCTAGGCGGAGGCAGTCCGGTCCTGGCATGTGACTTGATTAGGGCCATCGCCAAAGTATTGGGAGTGTCGCCCGCACTCGAAATGTTGCCGCCGCAGCCAGGCGACGTGGACCGTACCTGCGCCGACGTAGCGAAGGCCAAAAGCCTCCTGGGCTTCGCTCCCGAAGTTTCTCTGATGAGCGGGCTCGCCTTGTTTCACAAGTGGTATCGGGAAGAGTGCTCGCCGCCGCGGCCGTTCCTGGCGTTGCCAGTCCCCGTAGAGTCTCCGATCGAAGGTCTGTCTGCCTGAAGCAATACAAAGTCGCGTAGCGGAGCCGCTTTTTCGCACGGACAAACTCGAGCCTCGGCCGTCCGGGCTCAGCGTGCGGCACAATGCCGCCTGGAACCTGGTTGGGAACGTCTCGTACGCCGCGGCCCAGTGGTTGCAAGTGGTGATCCTTGCGAGATTGGGAACGCCGGAACAGCTGGGAGACTTTGCTTATGCGGCCGCCGTCTGCACGCCGGTCTTTATGTTCTCGAACCTCCAACTCCGCTCCGCCCAGGTTTCCGACGCAAGTGGGCGGTTTGAATTCCGGGAGTACATGGGCGTTCGGATCGCAACCTCCGCGGCCGCCCTGGCTCTAATTGCGGCCGGCACGGCGCTCTTCGGCCGTGCGAGTCCATGGGCGCCTGTCGTCATCGTAATCGCTGTCGCCAAAGCGATCGAATCGGTTTCCGATGTCTTTCAAGGCTACCTGCAGCGCCGCCAAAGGATGGATCTCGCGGGTAAATCGCTGCTGCTTAAGAGTGTGCTGACGGTCGGATTCGGTTTCGCGGCACAGGCGTTAACAAGGTCCGTTGTAGCGTTAGCTCTGGCCATCGCAGCCTGTCAGCTCCTTACCCTGCTGTTTTACGACGTCTGGGCCGCCGAGTCTCTGGGGCGCATTTCCTGCCGTTTCGAAACGACACGAGCAAGCTTCCACCGGCTACGGCGGCTTATGCTGAGGTGCTTGCCGCTAGGGATCGCAATGTCGCTCATCTCGCTTCAAACCAGCGCGCCACGCCTGGCGCTGGGACGATTCCACGGAGCGTCCGCGGTGGGCGGGTTTGCGGCCATCGTTTATCTGGCGAGCGTCGGTGGCACTATGGTGACCGCGCTCGGTACGGCTGCGGCGCCCAAGCTGTCCGATTACGCCGCCATCGCAGACAAGCGCCAGTTCAATGGCTTGCTCCTGCGGGTGACGGCGGCCGCGATTGCTATTGGCGCGGGCGGCGTCGCAGCCGCATACCTCTTTGGACCGGCCTTGCTGGCGCTCTTCTACGGCGTCGGCTATGCGAAATACAGCACGGCTTTTCTAATCTGCACGATCGGCTC
This sequence comes from Bryobacteraceae bacterium, assembly GCA_049514735.1. GTDB lineage: Bacteria > Acidobacteriota > Terriglobia > Bryobacterales > Bryobacteraceae > JAICMB01. Next base: position 24,201 of record JBEKUT010000012.1, on the reverse strand, counting down.
GACGTTTTGGCTGGTGACCTCGGCCTTGGGCTTCGCGGCCACTGCACAGGGCCGCTTCGGCGTCCAACCCGCGGCAATGATCTTGACCCTCGTGGTGCTCGCAGCGGGACTGTTCGCCCTGGTGCCGCGTTTCGGCGTGAACGGCGCTTCGATCGCGACAGCGGTATCGGCGATGGCCGGCATGGCCGCCTATCTCGCCATCGTTGTGAGGACTGAAAATGACAAACCAAGAATACCTCGGTAATCTCTTAGCGCCTTATGGCCCGGCGTTACCTCTCGAAACTTTGGCCGAAGAGCTGAACAAGATTTACCATTCGTTCGAAGCGCCGTCCTACGACGCCCGCCATCCCGAGATTCACCAGCAACTGCCGCCGCTGTGGGCGGAGATGATCGGACTCGCGCGCCAGTGGCGCCCGGGCGGGAGGTTCCGCATCCTCGATTTTGGGTGCGGGACCGGATTCGAGGCGCAGCAAGTAATGCTTAATTTGGGCCCGGAATCCATCGCATCGCTGACCTGCTATGACCCTTCGAGTGAGATGCTGGATCGTTGCCGCCAGGCTCTCGCTTCCGCCAGGGTTCCGATCCGGTTTGTCCGCACAACCGAGCAGCTGATGGGTTTGGACACAACTTACAACCTGGTGGTGACTAATTCGCTGCTGCACCATCTGCCGCGGCCGGCGGCGCTGCTGAGCGATCTTCATTCCATAATCGAGCCTCACGCAATCTGGCTCGCCGGTCATGAACCGTCGGCGCGATTTTTCCGCAACGCGGAATGTTACGAGGTGTTTCGCGACTACAACCAGCGCGTCTCGAAACGCAAGTTGTTTTCTCCCGGTGCGTACTTGCGCCGCGCCCGCATGACGATGGGCCTGGACGCCAACCCCGCGGCGTCGACGGCAACCGTGTCGCAGCGGAACGGGCTGTTTCAACGCAAGCCGCCGCGGTCTGTAATCGGAAGAGTTGTCGATTATCACGTACCGCATTCGCCGGACGAGGCGCGCGACGGCCGAGGCTTCGATTTCCAGCAACTCGCAATGGTGCTCGATAGTATCTGGCGCCTGGAGTGGGTGAAGTCGTATGCGTTCCTCGGCCAATATCTCGAAACGGCGCTGACGCCGGAATGGCAGGCGCGAGCGCGGTCGCTGGCAGCCAAATATCCGCTCGACGGGGCGAGTTTTTGCAGCGCCTGGCGGCGGGCGTAAGAGCCGAAAACAAATGGCGTACCCGAAACCGTTTAAAGCGAATTTACCGGCGCGCGTAGTTCACGTGGTCGGCAGAATGGACCGTGGAGGTGTGGAAACGTGGCTGATCAACCTCCTGAAGAATTTCGATCCATCGCATATTCGCATGGATATCATTGTCCACTCGCGGCTTCCTGGAGCGTACGACGATGAGGCGCGTACCTTAGGCGCCGCAATCATCCCCGTTTCCGGCCCCGCAAATCCGCTTCAATATGTTCCCGCGCTCTACCGGGCTCTCCGGCAACACGGGCCCTATGATGTCATTCACAGCCATGTGCATCACTTCAGTGGAATCGTCCTGGCTGTTGCCGCAGTCGCGGGAATTCCGCTCCGGATCAGCCACAGCCACAACGATACGCGCTCCGTGGAGCGTCAAGGCTCGCTTTTTCGCGCCGCCTACCTGTCGGGATGCCGCACCTTAATTAAGACATACGCCAACGCCTGCCTGGCGGCGAGTGGTGAAGCCGCGGAATCGCTCTACGGACCACGATGGAACCGCAGCGGCGTCACCCGGATCTTGTATTGCGGAGTGGATGCCGGTCAATTCATGAAGCCGGTGGATGCGGCGGCGGTCCGGCGAAGCCTCGGAATTCAAGCCGATGCGTTTGTTCTGGGACATGTAGGACGCTTCGAGGCGCAGAAGAACCACTCATTCCTGCTCGAGATCTTTGCAGAGGTGCATCGAGTTCGTTCCAATAGCCGTCTGTTGTTGATCGGAAGCGGCAAGCTGGAACCGGAGTTGCGCGGTAAATGCTCGACGCTCGGGATTAGCGGCGGCGTCATTTTTGCCGGTTTGCGCCCGGATGTCCCGCGGCTCATGCTGGGGGCGATGGATTGCTTCGTCTTCCCGTCGCTTTATGAGGGACTTCCACTGGCCTTGGTGGAGGCGCAGGCCGCGGGATTGCCCTGTGTCGTATCGGACAAGATATCGGCCGAGGCTATGATCATACCAGCGTTAATCCGAAGCCTCCCAGCAGGCGCCGGGGTTGACGCCTGGTGCAACGCGATTGTGAATACGTCGGCAGCTAAATACCCCAACGCGGCGGCGGAACAGATAGGCAGTTCTGTTCTTGGCATCGCCAGTTCCGCGAGCCGGCTCGGCGCGCTCTATTCTCACGGCAGCGTACCTGGGTTGATGGAATGCTCCAGTTGAGATGCCATCCATGCAGGCGCCCCATCCAAAATGAGCTCATACGTCATAAATTCCCCGCTCGAAGTCTCTCACCGGAAAGCCACAGGGCGGGCTCTCCGCGTTCCGCAGTGGCTGCCGCTCTTACTTCTAGCGTTGTGGGCTTTTGTCCCATCGCGGATGCTCCCGGTATTGTACATGGCCGACATCCCGCTCTATCTCTGGGATCCGCTCCTGGTACTTGTCGCGGTCATCTCGGCGATAGCACTTTCAGCGCAACGCTCTTTACCGTCCTGGGCATCCACTCCCGTGCTGTTCAAGATCTTTCTCGTCATCCTGGTATACGCGACGATCAGTATTTCGTGGTCCGACGCGGGGACGGCGGATGCGACAGCCATGCTGTGGACCCTCGTAGTAGGCGCTGCGGCCGCCATCGTGGGTGTCGCCGCCTGTGCCCGGATCGATATCGCGCAAATTCGAAATCTGCTTTGGTATCTGACGGTTCTTATGGCGGTCATATCGACCGTATACTTCATTGAGTCGTACTATTCGCTCGGACTGCGCACGGAAGCGGCACTTTGGAACGACTTCGGCATCCAGAGGCTAAAAGGACCCCTATTAGGATCAAGTGTTGGGCACTTTGTTCTACTGCCGGCGTTCGGCTGCGCTTTGGATCGTTTATTTAGCGCCAAGGGCCGGCGCGTTTTCGCGTGGGTGGTATGTCTGCTTATTGGAACGGCGATCCTCGCCCTTGGTTCACGCTCGGCGATGCTTGGTTTGGGCGCATTTGCGTGTTTTGTGGCTGTGCGGCTGCCAATGAAGAGACGTATTTTATTCCTGTTGGCGGTCGGTGCGGTGGTTAGTCTCGGACTGGTTGTTGTATTCAGCCGGGCGAGCTCAGACCGCTTAATGGACATGAACGATCAGAGCCGGGAAGCTACTTATCGAACCGCTTTCGAAATGTTTCGGACGGCTCCGATTCCAGAGCAGCTATTTGGCTCCGGGTATGGCTCGCGGTGGCCCTGGTACATCATGGACAAATCGCCCGGCGGCGTGGACACCTCCTCGGCGATGTATTTTCGCAGCACCGCGTTTGGATATACCCTTTACCATCCGCATTCGACATTCATAATGCTTGCGGTGGAACTTGGCGTCGTCGGCTTCGGTCTGGGGTGCGCTCTCGTGCTGAAGCTACTGTCGACCATGCGGACGAATGCCAGATCCAGTTCGGATACCTTCTTGAGTATCGCAATGGTCGCTTCTCTGAGCGTTTCGTGCGTTGACCTCACGTTCTTCAAGAATTCCGGTATGAATGCCGTCTGGTGGATTTACGCCTGCGGCGCAGGCTCCATTGCATCCGCATCTCGTGACCGCAAACAACCGTCCCGGCTCCTAGCCCCCTAGCCTCCGCCTTCTTCTCAACTGTCTAATCCGAACCGGGCTCTTAACAAAAGAACATCTTATGCAACTGCTCGTGACTATCGATCACAGGTTCGATCGGACACCCGACGGTTCAATTTGGACTCCGACGAATCATTCCTATTCGTTCTGGACGCGTTATCTCAGCGTGTTTGAGCGAGTGAAAGTGGCGGCTCGAGTACGGGAGGTGCGGACGCCTCCACCAAGGGGCCATCGCGCGGACGGCGAGCGCGTGACGTTCGATCCCGTGCCCTATTATCTTGGGCCGCTCCAATATATCTCAAAAGCTATGGCCGTTCACCGCGCGGTGCGGAGCTCCCTTACCGTCGAGGACGCCGTCATTATGAGGGTTGGCTCCCAACTTGCAAATTGCCTCGAACCCGCTCTGATCGCTTCGGGTCATCCGTTTGGGTTGGAGGTAGTGGGCGATCCATTCGATATGTTCTCGAGCGGTTGCGTTAAGCACCCTCTGCGGCGTTTCTTTCAGTGGTGGTTCCCGCGCCGGTTACGTTCTCAATGTGCTGCCGCTGCAGGCGTGGCCTACGTTACCGAGCATACTTTGCAAAAATTCTACCCCTGCGGACAGTACAAGATTGGCATGTCCGATGTGGAGCTCGATGGCGCTGCCATTCGAAGCGGCCGTAATGCGTTTGCGACATCGTATTCCAGCGTGGAGTTGACCGAAAAGGACACGCTCGGCAATCCACGGTCGAACGCCATCGGCCGATGCCGCGTCAAGCTGATCACGGTGGCCACGCTGGCGCAGCCTTATAAGGGAGTTGACGTTCTGATTCGATCCGTTCATCTGTGCCGCTCGCGCGGCTTCGATGTCGTTTTGAACATTGTGGGGGATGGCAAGTGCCGCGGCCGGCTCCAGGCGCTCACGGGATCCTTGCACCTGGACGCGTATGTGACGTTTCTCGGAAATGTGCCCTCGGGAGACGCCGTTCGTGGTCTCCTCGACGCCTCCGACGTCTTCGTCCTGGCATCGCGCGGGGGAGAGGGGCTGCCGCGGGTCCTGATCGAAGCGATGGCTCGTGGCCTTCCTTGTATCGCAACGTGTGTCGGTGGAATTCCGGAGCTATTGCAGCCGGAAGATATGGCGCCTTCCGGCAATATCGCGGCATTTGCTCAAAAGATCATGGATGTTGTCTCCAGTCAGGAACGCATGCTCCGCATGTCGGCAAGAAATCTGCGCAGATCCCAGGACTTTCGCGGCGATCTGCTCGAAGCCCGCAGGCGTGCTTTTTACTCTCATATCCGGCAGGTCACCGCTGAGTGGTTGACGCAACGGAGCGCCTGAACCGTGAAACTCTTCCAAGTGACCACGGTTCCGTCCACGCTGTGGTTCCTGGAAAGCCATGTCCTCTACATGACTTCCCGCGGCTGGGAGGTTCACGCGGCCGCAAATCCAGGCCAGGAACTCGACCAATTCGCAGCTCTCCTAAATGTACGCACTCATGCGATTCCGATGACCAGAAACGTGTCGCCCCTGCACGATCTGCGCGCGCTTTTCAATTTGATCGGGTTGTTCCTTAGAGAGCGGCCGGATATAGTTCACGCGCACACTCCCAAAGCGGGCGTGCTGGCAATGACCGCCGCGTTCGTCAGTGGAGTGCGCTGCCGTTTTTTTCATATCCACGGTCTTCCGCACAGCACCGCGCGAGGTATTACGCGCCTCCTGCTGCGCTGGACAACTCGCCTTTCCTGCCAGCTCGCTTCACGTGTACTTTGCGTGAGCGGGTCGGCAGCGCACTTAGCGGTGGATGAAGGACTGTGCCGGCCGGATCGGATCAAGGTGCCGGGCAACGGCACAATCTCCGGCATCGACACGGCCCGTTTCGACCCGGACCGTTGCGCGCCCGCCGGCCTAGCCTTGCGGCGCGATCTCGGAATCGCAACCGCCGACTTAGCGATTGGATTCCTTGGCCGCCTGGTTCGCGATAAAGGTGTTGGTGACCTTGCTGAGGCGTGGATCCAAATCCGCCGGGAGTTTACGAACGCTCACCTCGTGATCGCGGGAGATCTCGAAGAGCGCGATGCGCTACCAGAAGGCGTTATCGAATCGCTGCGGGCCGATGCGCGAGTTCACCTTCTAGGCTGGTTTTCAGATACGCCGGCGCTCTATGCGGCTGTCGATCTCATCGCGTTGCCAACTTACCGGGAAGGCTTTGGTATGGTCCTGCTCGAAGCGGCTTCCATGCGTCTTCCGGTAGTCGCAACCAGAGTCACCGGTTGTGTTGACGCGGTGGTCGACGGAAGCACCGGACTCCTGGTCGAAGCGGGCGATGTAGGGGCGCTCGCTGCCGCGCTCATCCGGTACCTCGAGGACAAACAACTCCGCGGCCTGCATGGACGGCTGGCGCGAGAGAGGGCACAAGACCTGTTTCAGCCGGAAGAAGCCGTAATAGCGCTTTCGTCCGAATACGAGGATGCGATGGGAAGACGCCGCGTTGGGCTGCCGTACACCCTCCTGCGCAGGGCGGTCGATGCGATCCTCGCAGCCCTGCTACTCCTCGCGTTCGCTCCCGTTCTGGCGATTACGGCGCTTGCGGTGCGGCTTCGCCTGGGCTCGCCGGTGCTCTTCCGGCAGCCGCGCCTGGGGCTCAATGAGCGGCCATTCACCATTTTGAAATTCCGTACGATGCGCGTCGAGTCCGGTATGGACGGTAAACCGCTGCCGGACTCCGCTCGCCTCACCGGCTTGGGGCGCTGGCTGAGGCGAACCAGCTTGGACGAACTTCCCGAACTATGGAATGTTCTCCGCGGCGACATGAGCCTGATCGGTCCTCGTCCGCTGCTCCTGGATTATCTCGATTACTTCACGGAGCGTGAGCGCCTCCGGTTCACTATAAGGCCGGGTATTACTGGCTGGGCGCAAATCCACGGCCGCAATCGTTCCGCCTGGGATCAACGGCTGGAGCGCGATGCCTGGTACGTCGAGAACCGGTCGCTAGGGCTCGACGCGCGCATCCTCATCGCGACCGCAGCCCAGGTGTTTCTTTCGAAGGATGTCGTCGACGATCCGCGCTCTATCATGCTGAACCTCAATGAAGAACGTCAACATCAGGCCCGCTGAGCCGGGCGACGCGGACGCGGTTGTCGAAGTGGTTCGAGAATCGTTCCGGCCAGGGGATCTGGAACTGACAATCTACGGATGCCCGGGTATTGCCGCGTATCTTAGACGTCAGTTTGAAGCTGCGCGATTTTCCTCGCTACCGCCCTTGGTCGCTGAAGTCGAGCGATCCGTAATTGGATTCGCCGAATTGCGTAGAACGCGCTCGTCACTAACGCTCAATTACATCGCCGTCAGGGGCAGTTGGCAAGGGCATGGTATCGCGGCCACCCTTCTGTCGCGTGCCCTGGAGCAGGCGGGATACGCCGCTGGAGAGCCTTTATCGCTCGAGGTTTTCGAACACAATACCGCCGCGCGGGACTGGTACGCGCGAATGGGATTCGAAACCAGGCTCGGGATGAATTTCCTCCGCGCGCACATGCCTCTCGACGGAGGCCGCCGGGGAGCCATTGTCGAGAGCATGCCCCAAGCCGAGGTCTGTCATGAGCAGTTCGGGTTTTCCACTTTCACCGTCGGCCTCGGATCGAAGTCGTTCTCCGTCGGCCGGCTTGGCAGCCGCTGGTTCAAAATCACGGACCCCGCATTGTTGACCAGCCCGGGCGTACTCGATCTCCTGGCGCGAATCGACGCGGAGCGCGAACTGCTCGCTGTGATACCCGATACCGCGCCCCACTACGGCGGGCGCTTGGAATTCAAGCCCATAATCCGCGCCCTCAAAATGCGATGTTGTCTTCCGCTCCCGCCGCGGAGTCCCGGGGGATGATCGCCAAAGCCGCGGCCGCGGCGCGAGGCTCGCGTTCATACCGATTCTTTGAGAGCGCCAGGATGGCGTTCAGTCATTATCTCGCCGCTGGCGCTTATAGCGGCAGCGACACAATTTTGTTGCCTGCTTACATCGGATGGTCTCCTCGTGAAGGGTCGGGAGTGTTCGACCCTATTGCCGCGCGCGCCATTCATCCCGTTTTTTATCGTATGAGCGGCTCTCTTGAAATCGACGTAGACCACCTGCGCGAGTGTATCGAACAAACGAGCGCGCGCGCTCTGCTGATCGTTCACTACTTCGGCTACGTCGACGCATCCTACGGCCGCGTCCTGCGGCTGGCCCGCGATGCGGGGTTGGAGATTATCGAAGACGAAGCGCACGCTATGCTCTCGGACCTGATCGGCGGAATCTGCGGCCGTGAGAGCGACGTGGCGCTCTACTCGCTTCATAAGATGCTTCCGGTTTCCGCTGGCGGAGCTCTGGTGAGCAATCGGGATGGGGGAGATTCCGCCGCTGCCGCCCAAATCTGGCGTCACGATCTGGCCGCCATCGCAGCGCGCCGAAGAGCTAATGCCCGCTGGTTAGCCAGCGCCATCGCCGGCCTGGAGGATGAAGTAGTCCCGCTGCGGCCCGTATTGAGAGAAGGCGAGATCCCCCAGACATTCCCCGTCTGTCTCAAACATGCGGATCGCAACTGCGTGTATCGCGAAATGAACGCCGCGGGATTTGGCGTTGTGAGTCTGTATCACACGCTCATAGACGCGATTGAAAAGCGGGACTTCCCCGCATCGGGCCTGCTCGCATCGCGCATTTTGAATCTGCCCGTGCATCAGGACGTCACCGTCCCCGATCTCGAATGTCTGGTTGCGCGCCTGAAGCAGGCCCTGTAGAACCATCCCTCATGAGCTTCGCCGTTTGGAACGCGGATAACGCGGCAGACCGCCGCGAGTGGGAAAGCGCCTGGCTGAACTGGCCGGACCGCGAGGTCTTCGCTCACCCCGCTTACGCCGAATTGTATTGCGGGGACGGAGACTCCGCTGTTTGCGCGGCCTGGCGCTCGGCGTCGGTCAATGTCCTTTATCCTTTGATCGTCAGACAGATTCCGTCCCGTGCGGTGAATTCCGTCGACCTCATCACTCCGTATGGTTATGGCGGCCCGTTTGTTTGGGGAGGTGAAGCCGGCCGCCAGGCAGTCGACTGCGATTTCTGGGAAGAGTACACGTCCTGGGCTCGCCGCCAAGAGGCCGTCTCGGAGTTTGTGCGCTTTAGCCTGTTTGCCGACGAGTTGCTGGAAAGCTATCCAGGCGTGCGTTCGGAGTGTACACCCAACGTCGTCCGCTCGCTCGATCTCGAAGAGGATGCGCTGTGGAGAAGCTTCGAGCACAAAGTGCGCAAGAACGTCAAGCGCGCGCATAACACCGGCGTGCAAGTGTTCCGCGACGAATCGAACGAACACTTTTCCGAATTCCTCCGAATTTATGGGACCACCATGCAACGGCGCAACGCGAATGCCGCTTACTACTTCCCGGTAACGTTTTTTGAGGCCATTCATAAGGACCTCCGCGGCAGTTTTCAATATTTTTACGCTTGCGTGGGAGACCGTATCGTGTCGGCGGAACTCATTCTGGTCTCACAAAACTCGATCTATTCTTTCCTTGGCGGAACCGACGAGGAATGGTTCCACCGCCGTCCCAACGACCTTCTCAAATTCGAGATTATGCGCTGGGCCGCCGCCGCCGGAAAAAAAGCATTCGTTCTCGGCGGAGGCTACCAGCCCGGCGACGGCATCTTTCGCTATAAACTTTCTTTCGCCCCGGACGGTGTGCGCCCCTTCTACATTGGACAACGCATTCTGAATCGAGACGCCTACCTCGAGTTGATCGACGCCAGGCAAAAAAACGATGGTGAGTGGCGTCCCCGCCCGGGCTTCTTCCCTGCGTACAGGTCTTAGCAACCCTTCTTGAAATGTCCCACCGTATCCTCCTCTCCGTCCCACACATGGGCGCGTCCGAGCAACACTACGTGCAAGAGGCCTTCGACTCTAACTGGCTGTCCACCGCCGGCCCCAACATCACCGCTTTTGAACGCGAGTTCGAAGCCAGAATCGGGCTCCCTTCGCTCGCCGTGGCTAGTGGCACCGCCGCCATTCACCTCGGGCTGCGCGCGCTCGGCGTGGGGCCCGGCGACAATGTTTTCTGCTCCGGCCTCACCTTCGTCGCAAGCGTCAATCCCATACGCTACCTCGGGGCAGAGCCGGTGTTGATCGATAGCGACCGCGCCACCTGGAACATGGATCCACGCCAGCTCGACAGGGCCTTCAATGACGCGTCCGGCCGCGGGCGACTGCCCAAAGCCGTCGTTGTCGTTCATCTCTTTGGCCAGTGCGCCGACATGGACCCCATCCTCGATCTCTGCGCTCTATACCGCGTGCCCGTGCTCGAAGATGCAGCCGAAGCCCTCGGCTCTTTGTACCGGGGACGGAATGCCGGCACCCTCGGCGATGTGGCCGCCTTCTCGTTCAACGGCAACAAAATCATTACGGCCACCGGCGGGGGGATGCTCGTTTCACGGCACGCCTGCCTGCTCGACAAAGCTCGCTACTGGGCCACGCAGGCACGTGATGCCGGCATCGCTTATGAGCATTCCGAGATCGGCTACAACTACCGCATGAGTAATGTCCTGGCTGGCATCGGACGCGGCCAGCTAGAGGTTCTCGGGTTGCGCGTCCAACAGCGCCGCGCCATTGCATTGCGTTATCGGGATGCCTTCGCCCGCCGGCCTGGAATTACGATGATGCCGCAAGCGCCGTACGGGCTGCACACCAATTGGTTAAGCTGCTTCCTGATCGACAAAGAGAGCTTCGGCTGCTCTCGCGACGGCTTGATCGGAAAACTGGACGCGGCGGGCATTGAAGCGCGCCCGCTCTGGAAGCCGATGCACCTCCAAAGCCTCTATTGTTCCGCCCGGTGTTACGGCGGCGAAGTCGGAGCCGATCTTTTCCGCCGCGGCATCTGCCTCCCGAGTTCCAGCAGCCTCACCCCGGAAGACCAGAATCGCGTCATCGAGGTTGTTGTGCGGGCTAACGCGATGGCCCCGCAACTCCATCCGAAAACACGCTCGCGATCCTTAACCTCCGCCTCGTAAATAGGTCACAAATGCGCCTTTGGCCGGGATTTGCCTCCGCTGTTCGAAACCGTTGCAGCGTTTCGCCGCACGTCGTCGTCTATGCCGCCGTTCGCCTTGCCGTCCTCGAACTCGCATTGCTTCTGGCGTTCCTGCTGCGTTTTGAATTCTCCATCCCGGCGGCCATCGTCCCCTCATTGTTATGGTCCTCCATGGTTTACGTGCCCGCCAAAATGCTCGCGCTCTATTTCTTAGGGTCGGACCGGGCTTATTGGCGATACTTCTCGTTTCCGGATCTGAAGCAGCTTGTCCTGTCCAACGTTGGCGCCTCCATCCTGGCCGCGATTTTGGCGCTCCTGACGTGCCCCTACTTAATCCCGCGTTCCGTCCTGGTTCTCGATTTCTTCTTCGCTTTTCTATTCGCCGGGGCCGTCCGCGTTCTGGCCCGCACGCTGTATGAACGGACCGGACGCAACCAGCGCGGCAACCGCCGCCGCACATTGATATACGGCGCCGGCGCCGCGGGCGTGATATTGCTTCGCGAAACGCAATCGAACCCAGCCTTCAGTAACGTCATCTGCGCCTTTATCGACGACGATCCCGCGAAGCGGGGACTCACCGTCTATGGGACCCCAGTCGCGGGCTCGGGCGTCGATTTGCCCGCCGTCGTTAAGAAGCTCGATATCGACGAAGTGTTGATAGCCATTCCTTCCGCCGCCCGCCGCGACATGAGCCGCATTATCGAACGTTGCCACGCCGCCGGAGTCGCTTTCCGCACGATGCCTGCAATGTCTGAGATCATCGCCGGCCGCGGCATGACCAAACAGATCCGGGATGTCGATGTCGACGACGTGCTGGGACGTTCCGCCATAGAACTCGACCGCGCCGGCATCGATCGCAAGCTGCGTGGACGCGTGGCGCTGGTGACCGGCGCGGCGGGCTCCATCGGTTCCGAACTTTGCCGTCAGATCGCCGCCTGTGAACCCCGTGCGATCGTCCTGCTCGATTTCGCCGAGACGCCCCTCTTCCACATCGAACGCGAGTTGCGCCAGGCCCATCCCAAGCTGCAACTTCACGCCGAGATCGCGAACATTCAGAACCTCCAGCGCCTGCACGAGATCTTCGCTCTCTACCGGCCCGCTATCGTTTATCATGCCGCGGCGTACAAACACGTCCCCATGATGGAAACGAACGTCTTTGAGGCCATCGAGAACAACGTTATCGGAACGTACAACGTAGCGTTGGCGGCCGCGGAGTATGGCGCTGGCGATTTCGTCCTGATCTCTTCCGACAAAGCCGTGCGCCCCACCAACGTCATGGGCGTAACCAAACGCGCCGCCGAACTGATCGTGAGCTCGCTCCAAAATGGCGGACCGCGTTACGTCTCGGTTCGCTTCGGCAATGTTCTTGGCAGCAGTGGCAGCGTTGTGCCGATCTTCAAGCGGCAGATTGCGGCCGGAGGCCCCGTCACCGTGACCCATCCCGAGATGCGCCGCTACTTCATGACCATCCCGGAGGCTGTGCAACTCGTCTTGCAGGCGTCGACCATGGGACAGGGCGGCGAGATCTTCGTTCTCGACATGGGCAGTCCGGTCAAGATCCTGGACCTCGCACGTCAACTGATTGTGCTCTCCGGGCTCAAGCCCGATGAAGACATCCGCATCGAGTTCTCAGGCGTTCGTCCGGGCGAAAAACTCTACGAGGAGCTGCGCTTCCTGGACGAGGAAGTGCTGGCTACGACTCACAACAAGATCAAGGTCTTCGCTGGCCACTCCCCCGCCGCCAACCGTATGGCCGATCATCTGGCGCGCCTCCGTGGAGCCTGTGAACGCCGCGATTCCAAAGCCCTGATGTTCGAATTGAAAGAGATCGAGCCCGACTACAATCCCAGTAAAGAGATACTGACCCGCGCCTTCGAATCGGGCTCGGCCCGAAGCCCGGAGATTGTAAGTTCTGAAGCAGAGGTGGCCAGGCACGCCTTGCCCGCGCTCATGGCTTTGGGAGACTGAAAGTGTTCGCGGCATCTTACACGCCGCCGCGGCGGAATCGAGTTGCATGGCTGTCGAGCGCAGCCGTTCACCTCCTCGCCGCTCTTCTCATCGTTCAATTCAGAAGCGAAATCTCCGCGCCTTCCGCTCACCCCACGCGCGCGATCCTCATATTCACCCCTCCACCGGCGCCAAGCCCGAAATTCAGACCCCGCCTTTTCAAACCGCCCCAGCCAGTCCCGCTTGCGCGCGTGCCGGTGGTTATCGACCCGCCCGCGGCGCTACTCGCCCCCCTCCCCGCTGTGCGTCCCATAACACCCATGCTGGCTCCGATATCGCCTCCAGCGCCGCCGCTGCCTCCGGCCCCGCTGCCGCCCCCGCCGAGAACCACCCCCACGATAAAGTCCGCCGGATTTTCTCCAATTATTCAAAACGAACCCGCCAAACCCGCGCCTGCGAACACAAAGACCGCCGGGTTCGGCGTCGTCGAAGCGACTTTCAACGGAGCCCACAGCTCGCAGCGGGTCTCCTCCACGGGCGCTTTCGGCAGCGCTACCGCCGCACCCGCATCCGGTAATGCCCCCCCTCACCAGACCTCCGCCGCCGGGTTTTCCGACGCCGTAGCGGCCAAGGCACCCGCTCCAACTTCCGCTCCAAGCCTGCCCCAACCTCAAGATTCTACGCCATTTGAGATCGCCTATCAGCCCCGTCCCGCCTACACGGACGAGGCCCGCCGCCTTCAAATTGAGGGTGAGGTTCTGGTGGAGGCCGTTTTCACCGCCTCCGGCGAGATTCAAATTGTGAGAATCGCGCGGGGTCTCGGACACGGTCTCAATGAGAACGCGATCGCCGCCGTCCGTTCCATCCGCTTTCGTCCGGCGCGGCATCATGGCCAGCCGGTCGATTCCACGGCGACCGTTCGCGTGAGGTTCGAACTTGCTTACTGAGCATAGCGTCACAATTATCCGCCGATGTCCGCTTGCCTCCGCGCGCGGATCCGGAATCGGGGCCCGTGAAGGACCGCTCCTTGCCCGTCACGGCTCGGAAACGGAGGCGCTAGCGTGACGCGAGGCAGATACGCAAATGCTTCTGATGCCATATTCAGCTTTGCCTCGCTTTATCGGCGTGAATCCGCGTTCATCGGCGGCCTCTTAATCGCCGTTGCCGCGACGTTCAGCGCCGTGGCCAACGCTCAGGAACCCCCCGCGCTCCAGCGCCTGCTCGATCGCATTGTGAAACAGGAACAGGCGTTCCTCATGCAATTGAAGAATCGCACCCCGCTGATCGAAACCTATATCCAGGAGACTCTTGACGGCCACGACCCGCCGTCGTCCGGCCAGCGCGACCACTACTTCCTCGGCCGCCTCGATTTTTCGTCCACCTTGGCCTACACTCCCATCGTCGCCAGGTCCGACGCGCAAAAGCGTTCCCGCAATTGGCGGCTGCGCAAAACGGGCGTTGCGTTCGATCCCAAAGGTTTCGCGCAGATGGTTTTCATCGATTCCACGTCCTTCAATACCTCCACCTACCGCTTCGAATACGTACGGCGCGAGTTTCTCGGCGACGTGCGCTGCCTCGTCTTCGACGTGACGCCTATTGAAAAGAAGACCGCGGGAAAATTCATTGGCCGCATGTGGGTGGAAGACCGCGATATGAATGTCGTCCGTTTCAACGGCACTTATACGAAGGCCAGGGGGTCGGATCTCTATTTCCATTTCGACAGTTGGCGCGTCGACGTTGGCGAGGGCCGCTGGATGCCCGCCTTCAGCTACATTGAGGAATCTGGCGAAGACGAAAAGAACAGCGCCATCTTCAAGGCGCAGACGCGCATCTGGGGATATAACTCCGGCCAGACTGCGCGGTTCGGCGAACTCACCACCCTGCTGGTCGAGATGGAGGCTCCCGTCAAACAGGCCGACGCGTCATCGGACGCCTCTCCGCTCGAAAGCCAGCGGTCCTGGGAACGCCAGGCCGAGGAGAACGTTATCGACCGGCTTGAAAAGAGCGGCCTCATCGCTCCCAAAGGGCCGGTTGACGCCGTTCTTGACACTGTCGTTAACAACCTGATCGCAACCAACGGACTCAACGTCGAAACGCGTTGCCGCGTGCTGCTGACAACTCCGCTCGAGACATTTAACGTCGGCCGGACCATCGTGATCAGCCGCGGCCTGATCGACGTGTTGCCGGATGAAGCGAGTCTCGCAATGGTCCTCTCCGACGAACTCGCCCACGTCGCGCTGGCGCACCGCACCAACACGCAGTTCGCTTTTCACGACGAGACGATGTTTTCCGACGGCGACCTTCTGGAGCACTTCCGCTTCGCCCGCTCGCCCGATGAGATCGCCTCGGCTGGAAAAAAAGCGGTCGAAATTCTGCGGAACTCGCCGTATAAAGAAAAACTCTCCAATGCGGGCCTTTTCTTGAAGGAACTGGCCTCCCGCGCGCCGAGCTTCCCCAACCTCATTCGCGCCAACCTCGGGAATCGGCTCGCCGACGGTTCCACGCTGGTACGCATGGGCAGCCTGACCGCGGAAGCTCCCCGCCTCGAAGAACAGAAACTCGAGCAGATCGCCGCCTTGCCGCTGGGCTCGCGCATCAAACTCGACCCGTGGACCGACATTATCGCGCTCATCAAGGCCAATCCCATTGCGCTCTTGTCCGCGCGCGAAAAGCTATCGTTTGAGATCGCGCCGCTTTCCCCGCATCTGACGCGCCTGGCAGAGAGCCCCTCCGTGGCGAGCCCGGCCGTTCCGAGTATGGACAAATGATCGACATCCACAGCCATATCCTTCCCGGAGTTGACGACGGCGCTCAAACTCCGGATGAATCGAGCGCCATGCTCGCCCTCGCCGCCGCAGCGGGGACGCAGGCCATGGTTGCAACCCCGCATGCCGATCTGCGCTATCGCTTTCGTCCCGAGCATTGCCGCGATCTACTGCAGCGCCTGCGCGGCCGGCACCCGGACGGCCCCAGTTTGTATCTAGGCTGCGAACTCCATCTCACCACCGAAAACATCTCGCGCGCTATCGACGAGCCGGGCTCCTACGCGTTGAACGGTTGCGATTGCGTTCTGCTGGAACTGCCCGACCGCGTTATGCCCAATCTGGCCGCCCCGGCCATCGGAGCCCTGATCGATTCGGGGTTACGCGTCATCGTCGCTCACCCGGAACGGAACCTCTATATCCAGCACCGCCTCTCGTACTCCGACCGGCTGCTGGAGTTGGGCTGCTATCTGCAATTAACCGCACGCTCTTTAAGCGGTGGATTCGGGCCGGCCGCGGTATCGGCCGGGAACTATATTCTCAGACGCCGCCTGGCTCACTTTATTGCCAGCGATGCCCACGGAGCAACTTATCGCAGACCGGCTTTGGACGCAGCCTTCGACACTATCGCGAAATCGTACGGCGACTCCGCGGCCCGCTTGCTCTTCACGGAAAACCCGGCGGCGGCGATCAACGGCGCACCCATCCGCCCGATGCCCCCTGCTTCCGGTTGGCTAACCTCCCTGTTCTCAAGGACCTCGCATGACCCCCGAAAACAGACCGTCCCACAAGTGCATTAGCTGCGGAAGCCTTGGCATCCGCCGCTCCCGTGGCCACCTCATCGACCGCTTCTGGTCGCTTGGCGGTTATCGGGCCTACCGCTGCCGCGACTGCCGCCGCCGCTTCCACCTCGCCGTCCCGCCAACTCCTCCCCGCCCGAAGAATGAAGCGCGAACGGAAAGCCGCAAGCGCAAGAAAGCCATGAAACGTCGCGCGGTTGTAGTCTACTTTTTAGCCCTCCTCGCCTTCCTCGTCGTCACCTACGTCATCACGCGTGAACGCGGCTGAAATCGGGTATACTAATCGAATCCGCGTTCCCCGATTTCTGTACAGCTACGGAGGAGTATATTTATGTTTAAAAAGTTCGTAAAGGTGGCGCTTTTCTCGCCGTTATGCATCGGTGTATTATCGAATTTCGCCTTAAACGCGCAAACATTACGGCGCGCCCCTGTCATCGCGCAGGCCGTGGATGAGTCGAAACTGGCCGGCCTGGGCGGCAACGTTCGCCCTGAAGCCAATGCTCAGAACGATCGCGGCCCGGTGGATTCCAACCTCCAATTCGACCACCTCTTACTACAGTTGAAACGCTCGCCGGACATGGAAGCGGCGGTGGAAAAATTCCTCGCCAGCCAGCAGGACCCGCAATCGCCGAATTATCACAAGTGGATCGCCGCCGCTCAGTTCGGCGAACGATTCGGAACGGCGCCGCAGGACGTCGCGGTGGTGACACACTGGCTCGGCTCGCACGGGTTCACCGTCAATGAAGTGCACCCCAATGGCATGCTGATCGATTTTTCGGGCGCCGCCGGACAGATCCGGGAGGCGTTTCACACCGAAATCCATTCGCTTGACGTCAACGGAACAAAGCATATCGGCAATATGAGCGACCCCCAAATTCCGGCCGCGCTCGCTCCAGTGGTCGAAGGAATTGTTTCGCTGCATGATTTCATGCCGCATCCCATGAACCTGCCCCGTTCCAGTTACACGTTCACCTCCGGAACTTCGACGCTGGAGGCCTTGGTGCCGGGCGACCTCGCGACCATCTACAACTTCACACCGATCTACGGCAGTTACACTGGCTCCGGGCAGACCATCGTCGTTATTGAAGTCTCCGACGTTTACAGCACCGCCGACTTTACTACTTTCCGGTCGAAATTCGGACTCTCTCAGCAATATCCGTCGGGCTCCCTCACGCAGGTGCATCCCACGGGCTCGGGTGGCGCCTGCTCCGATCCCGGCGCAAACGGGGACGATGCGGAGGCTGAAATCGACGTTGAATGGGCAAGTGCGGCGGCTCCGAACGCGGCCATCGAACTCGCCTCCTGCGCGGACACCAAGACCAACTTCGGAGGATTCATCGCACTGCAGAATCTGTTGGGGAGTTCCAAGCCGCCTGCCATCGTGAGCATCAGCTATGGCGAATCGGAAGCCCTCAATGGCGCCTCCGGCAATGCCTACATCAACAGCTTGTATCAGACCGCCGTGGCCGCCGGCGTTTCCTTATTCGTGTCGGCGGGCGACGAAGGCGCGGCCAGTTCGGATGCCGGCGCGACCTCCGCATCGCACGGAATCACGGTCAGCGCATTCGCTTCCACGCAGTATAACGTCGCCGTCGGCGGGACCGATTTTGCCGACACCTACGAACATACCAACGGCACTTATTGGAGTTCCACCAACGGGACGTATTTCAATTCCGCCTTGTCGTATATTCCCGAGATCCCTTGGAACGATTCGTGCGGCAGCCAGTTGATCGCGACCACGCTCGGCTATTCCACCACCTACGGCTCCAGCGGCCTTTGCGCCAGCAGGACCGCGCAGCAGGACGGTTTTCTCGCCGTGGTCGGCGGCAGCGGCGGTCCTAGCAACTGCGCCACGGGAACGCCCGCTAGGTCCGGAATCGCCGGTGGAAGTTGCAAAGGCTATCCGAAACCGTCGTGGCAGAGCGTCACCGGCAATCCTGCCGACGGCGTGCGCGACATCCCCGACGTTGCGCTGTTTGCCTCGAATGGCATCTGGGGCCACTACTACGTCGTTTGCTATTCTGACCCCGGCAGAGGCCGTGGCGGCGTGCCCTGCACGGGTGCGCCAAGCGCCTGGGCCGGTTTCGGTGGCACTTCGGTTTCGTCGCCGATCATGGCCGGCGTTCAAGCGCTCATCAACCAGAAAATGGGGAAGGCGCAAGGGAATCCGAACCCCACTCTTTATTCACTCGCGCAGACGGGGTACGGAACCATATTCAACGATGTGACGCTCGGCGATATGGACGTAAACTGCACCGCCGGGTCGGCAAACTGCTACGACCCCGGATCGGTACGGAACGGCGGCGTCCTTTCCACCTCGACATCCTCTTACGCGTCGGCCTACGGCGCCGCCAAAGGGTGGGATTTCGCATCTGGAATCGGCAGCGTCAACGTGTTCCAGCTCGTTACGAACTGGCCATAGCCCAGTAGAGCAGGCCATCGTTTTTCGTGGCCTGCTTCCCCGTTCGTGCACGAGTAGGCGTGACATTAACTCCACTTACTCGTTCTCAACGAACTGGGCCGATTATCACGGCATACAGGCAGGTCACCGCACTCGTTTATGGGCCGCGGCCGTCAGATGCCATCGCCGGCGGTTGCTAGCCCAGTTCCACTTCCTTGCGGCGGCGATCCTTCCGGGCAGCGAGTGGCCGGTTCAATGCCGCCGCGTACACCTGCCCGGGTTTCCGGATGGCAACACGGCACCCCATGCCTCTTGGGTAATCCCGGATGCGGCGCGCCGGTCGGATATTTCGGCAAAGCTGGCATGGGGGCGATCGACACATCACCAGCGCGCGGCCTGCCGACTTTGGCGGCAATCGAACGGGACAAGTGGGAGCGCGAGTCGAGTTCGCTCAGCGTCATCCGTCAGCCCAACGATCACAAATCCAACCCGCGTCCCGCGGATGGCTATCCGTATCGAGCCTCCTTTGTTGCGGACAGGAATTCGGCGTTGTGGAAGGACGGCGCTATTTTCGTAATCGAAGACGATGCGCGAGACGGAGTGGATCACGCGGAAGGGCAACGCAGCCTGATGCTTGTGATCGGTCCTCACGCGAAGTGCGGGCTCGTTTCGCGCCGGGCACTTCCCGGCCGCGATGATCTTGTCAACATGGATGAGATCCGCCGCTAATCCTCGATAGCTTCTCTGCCCACAAAACGAATCTGGTTGGTGAAGCGGTTTCTAGGTGCGCATCCATTGTGAATCTGCACTTCACTCCGGCCTGGCGTCCTGGCTCAACCAAATCGAGAGATCGCTTAGTCTCTACCAGCGATTTCTCAGGGACATCCCGCTACTCGGCTGATTTCTTAACAACAAGAAGACCCCGGAGCGGTTGCCGATCCGGGGCCTTTGTACAGGTCTGACAGCGAACTAAAACGCGTAGCGAAGTGACAGTTGCAAGTTGCGGGCGAGGCCGGTCTTGCTGGTGACCTTGCCGAATGTGGACGCCGTGGGAGTAAAGCTTGCGACGCCACCCCAGTTCGGATGGTTGTTGACGTCGAAGGCTTCGGCGCGGAATTCGACGTATTGTCTTTCCGTGATCGCGAACTTTTTATACAAACCGAGGTTCCAATCCTGGAATCCGGGTTGGTAGATGGAATCGCGGACACCCTTTTGAAGAACGAAGGTACCGGCTGCGGGCTGCGTGAAAATCGGCTGGCCGCTGGAGTTCACGGTTGAGAAATACTGGTTCGGACTGGCCGCGCCCGCGCCGCCCGCGAACTGTCCGAGGATGGTGGGCGTGCCGTTCATGTTCCAGTATTGTCCTTCGGAACCGCAGCCGAAGCTGCCGACTTCGCCGACGCTGGCATAATCGTTATTGGTTCCGACGCCGCACGGCGTACCCGTCTGATATTGATTCACGCCGCTAATCTGCCAGCCGCCGAGAAGCTTACCGGCCAGCGTGGCCTTATCCTTAAAGAACGGCAGTGTGTAGATGTAGTTGAACACCACGACGTGCCGCGTATCGAACTCCGAGGGTCCCCACAGGTTCGAGGTGTTATAAGTATCGGGAACGATGTCGCGGTAGTTGGTGCTGTTGTCATCGCTCTTCGAAAGCGTGTAGGAGAAACCGAAGCTGAAGCCGCTCGAGAAACGCCGGTTCCAACTGACCTGCAGGCCGTTGTACATCGACGTCGCTACGGATTTTTCCATCTGAATCGCGGCAAAGCCCTGGTAGGGACGGAGCGCGTTCACGTTGACGCCGGGATTCGACAGCAATGCGCCTGCTTGCGGCTGGTTGATATCGAACACCTCAGGGAGATTCAGGCCGCGGTGTCCGATATAAGCGACTTCCACAACCGACTTCCAAGGGAGCTGCCGCTGCACGGTGAAGTTCCAGTTCCACGCGGCCGGCGGCTTGATATTACGCGCGATGGTCGTCACCGTAATCGCCGCCTGCTCGGAACTGCCGAGAGACGCGGTCGGATTATCCACCGACACGTTCGACACTGTGACGAAGGGCTGGAAAGGCGAATTGGCTCCCGGGAAAATGTTATCCCATAGACCCATGCGCGTGAGATAGCGGCCGATGCCGGAACGGACAACGGTCTTGTCGTTGATGGAATACGCCAGTCCAACGCGCGGCTGAAACTGTGCGGTGATGTTGGCGTAATAATTCGGATAATTGTGGAACAGGCCGTCGTAAGCGGTACCGCAGGCCGCCGTTACTCCATGTCCGCAAGCGATGCTCGGCCAGCCCGTGCCGGGAATTACCATGCCGTCATAAGGATTTCCAGTGCCGATGATTACGTTCCCCGACTTGTGGTCGATCTGCGGGGCGGCAGAGGCGCTATAGAGGGCGGGATCGAAGAAGACCTGGTTGCCCCATAGCGCTTTGTAAGGTATGTCGATGGTCTGCCGCACGCCATAATTGAGTGTCAGTTTCTGGTTCACCTTCCAGGAATCCTGCACGAACCATTCGTAGAGAAAGCCGCGGTAGATAGTGTATGCGCGTGGGCCGATTTCCGTGTAGCTGTCGGCCAGGCCGAGAGCGAGGTTGGCAACGCCCACGCTGGAGGTAGCGCCCAAACCGTTGCGGCCGTCGGTGAAGGTGAACGTGCCGTTCTGATTGTTGCTGCCGCCCGGAACGCTGCTGACGTTGATCTGGTCGCCGTCGTTTTCGCCAGAGCGCTCGAAGTAAAATCCAGCTTTTAAGGTGTGGTTTCCCTGGATTTTCGTCAGGCTATCGGAGGCGGTGTAGATCGGGCCCGTGGAGTGAGACGGGTAGGGACCCGCCGAGAAGCTGTACATGTTGGGCAGGTTGATCGATGGCACTTTTCCGGGAAGATCTTTGCCCTCCGGGAAAATGTAAGGATAGTCGATGCCGAAACCCGAGCGGTTGAAACCCGGCGAGGAGGTTATAACGGGAATGTACACGTCGTCAAGACTCACCGTCACACGCGCTTCATTGAGCAGGGTGGGGCCGAAGGTGTGGGTCCAAGTGAGCGATCCCGCCTGGTTAGGACGGTTGAATTCCTTAGGCGTCAGATTGGTTCCCTGGTCGAAGGGATCCTTCTCAAAATAGGCCAGCGCCGTGCGGCGGAAACTGATGCGGTCGTTGTCGCTTGGCAGCATGTCGGAATTGATGGTTTCCTTGCGCTGGTTTTCGGGCTGCGAAGCCGCGTCAATCCAATTCTGGTTACCGCTCAGGTAGCCGGGCGTGGGCGCCGGATACATGTTCAAGATCGCGATTCCGTTGGGGCTCAGCCGCGAAGCGGGAATGATATTGCCCGGGAAAGGCGCGCAGGTTTTCGCACCGATCGATGGACAAGTAGCGGGATCGTAGATCGTCTGCGGTTTGCTGTAGTAGATATTCGGCCCGAGCAGCTCGCTGAAATTTCCTTCCCGCATCAGCAGACTGGGCACTTCCTGCGTCTGCGTCTGGGCATTGCGATAGCGCGCCCACTCCTGGCCGACGAAGAAGAACATCTTGCCCTTCGGAATCACGTGCGGAATAATGACCGGTCCGCCGAGGTTGAATCCGAACTGGTTGTAGCGGAACGGAGAAGGAAAATCGGTTGTGACGCTTTGATTGCGGGACCAGGTGTTGGCGTTCAGCGCCGAATTTCGAAAATACTCGTATGCCGCGCCGTGAAATTCGCTGCTTCCACCCTTGGTCACGATGCGGATCTGGCCGCCGGCGGCGCGTCCATACTCGGCGGCGTAGTCGGCCGTCATGATCTGCACTTCCTGCGTGGAGTCCACGTCGGCGACGCCGATACTGGTTCCATTCGCGCGGGTGCGAACGGCCGGCGCGCCGTCAAAAGTAATGGTCGTATCCTGTGTGCGGGCGCCGTTCACGGCATAACCGCCGCTAGTCAGGCTGAAGGTGAAATCGCCCAGCGTGGTTCCGCTTCGCATGCCAGGCTGCAGGGACGCCAGGAAAAGCGGATCGCGTCCATTCAATTCGAGCCCGTCGATCTGAGCGCGCGTGACAAGTTTGTCGACAGCGGCCGATTCGGTTTGCAACACCTGCGCCGACGCCGTGACCTCTACCACTTCGGAAGCCGATCCGACCTGCAGCGCCGCATCCACAGAGAGCGTCGCGTTCGGGTCCAATTTATTATGTACACTCTCGAATTTCTTGAAGCCCGCGGCATCCGTGGTGATGCTGTAAAGCCCCGGCTGGAGGCTCGTCACGACATAGTAACCAGATTCATTGGTGGATGCTTGCCGTTCGATGCCGTTAGCCTCATTCTTGATCACAACTTTGACTTGGGGCACCACCGCCCCTGACGGATCCTTCACGAAACCTACAATCGAGCCACTATCGGACTGTGCGAACATTGCGGCGGAAAACAAGGCCGCGGTCAAGAACAAAAGGGTTACTTGGCGCATAGATTTTCTCCTTCCAAGGCTCTCGTTGCAGAGGTGGTTTCTTGCGTCGTAGCAGAACGCGGAAACCTGGCTTTATAGTGTGAGGCGGAAATACGCTGTAAAACGGGATTAAGCGCGGCTAACGCCACGCCTGAACGCACATGGTTCATCAAATGTTCTCCTGAAGCAAACTAAAGCATTGAGCTTTGCCAAACAGTGTAAACCCTTTGGGTTTCTAATTCCAACAAAAAACTTAACAATTCGGTAACAGGTGATCCTCAACGCGAGACGGCTGCGCGCGGCACGGATAGCGCCGTACAATGTAGGCATGCTCGACGTATTACGAATCGCCGATCGCAGCTTCTCGTCACGCCTGTTGGTTGGGACCGGTAAGTATCGCAGCTTTCAGGAGATGGCGCGATGCCATGCCGCATCGGGAGCGGAAGTGGTGACGGTCGCCGTCCGGCGGGTGAACCTCACAGACCGGTCCAAGGAATCTTTGATCGATTTCATCGATAGATCAAAACTTTTTATCTTGCCCAATACGGCTGGCTGCTACACCGCCGATGAAGCCATTCGCACCGCTCGGCTGGCGCGTGAAGTCGGCTTGTCGAACTGGGTGAAGCTCGAAGTGATCGGCGATGAGAAGACGCTGTTCCCCGATAATCAGGGCTTGCTGGAAGCGACGCGCGTGCTCGCGAAGGAAGGCTTCGTCGTACTTCCGTACACCAACGACGACCTGGTAAATGCCCGCAAGCTGATTGAAGCTGGCGCCGCCGCGGTGATGCCGCTGGCGGCTCCCATCGGCTCCGGATTGGGAATCCAGAACGTGACCAATCTGCGCATCCTGCGCGAGATGATCACCGAAGTGCCGCTCATTGTGGATGCCGGGGTGGGGACGGCGTCGGATGCGGCGGTCGCGATGGAGCTGGGATTCGACGGCCTGCTCCTGAACACGGCGATTGCGGCGGCGGAGGATTCCGAGCAGATGGCCATCGCCATGAAAATGGCGGTGCAGGCGGGACGTTACGCCTATCTCGCGGGCCGTATGCCGAAGAAGCTGTATGCAACGGCGAGCAGTCC
>JBEKUT010000011.1:0-38867 GCA_049514735.1 Bryobacteraceae bacterium | reverse complement strand
TGAATTGGATTAGGGATGGAAAGAACGAGAAGTCGCAGGAAAGTCTGGACCAGGAAACGGCGGAAGGAGCCACGCGGCAGGTAGCGGACCGGCTCCGGACGGTAGAGCAGGAGATGGTGTACCAGGCGAGACTCGCGGAGGTCCGGCAGGCTATCGAATTGCTGCCGGCCAAACAGCGGGCCGCCGTATTGATGCATAAGTACGAAGAAATGGACTATTCGCAGATCGCGGGTGTTTTAGGATGCTCGGAGTCGGCTGTAAAGTCGCTCTTGTTTCGAGCTTACGAAAGTCTGCGAGCGCGGCTGGCCCATATGTCGTAGTTGTAATTAGAGGGAGTATTACAATGGAATGTCCACAAGAGAGCGGTAAGGCTGTCGAATTAATGATGTCCTATATCGCCGGTACGCTGGAACCGCACAAGCAAATTGAACTGGAGCGTCATCTTCCGACTTGCGAGGAATGCCGCAAGGCGGCCGCGGATCGGAAGGCGATTTGGGACGCGCTCGACGTGTGGCGTCCAGCCGCCATTTCAGAAGACTTCAACGCGCGGCTTTATCGAAGAATCGCGGAGGAGGAAGCCGCGCCGGCCTGGCGCAAGCATTTTCGAATGCCCTGGCGGTCGCTGTTTCGGCCGGCCGTGCCGGTGGCTGCGGCGTGCGCCGCATTGGCGATTGCATTCATCGTCAAGGATCCTCTCATGCACCGTCATGCGACCACCCCGCTTCCGCAGAAGATCTCGATCGAACAGGTGGAACGCGCGCTCGACGATATGGACATGTTGAAACAGTTGAGCGCACCGGCGCCGGTTGAAGGGCCCGCTTCGGACAGAATCTAGGAAACAGTGCTGCTTATTCGGCCCATTTTGACGGCTGCGTTCGTACTGTGCGCGTGCTCCGGCGTAGAGGCTCAAAGCCGTCATCCAGATGAAGCCCATGCAACGAAAGCGCCGGCGAAGAAGCCGCCGAAGTCTCAGGCGCATCCCGGCAACCCTGCGAAGGGGAATACGGCAGGTCCGCGGCCGGTGGAAGAATTTATGCGCATGTCGCCGGCCGATCGAGAGAAGGCCCTGGAGAGGCTTCCGCCGGAGCGTCAGGAGAAGGTGCGGCAGCAGCTGCAGCGCTACGATGAGATGCCGCCGGAGCGCAAGGCCCAACTCCAGCGTCTGTGGCAGCTCCCGCCCGATAAGCAGCAGAGGGTCCGAAGCAGCATGCGCGACTTTAGCGAGTTACCGCAGGATCGCCGGCGTGCGATGCGGCAGCAGTTGCAGAGCATGGGGACGATGAGCGCCGAGGAGCGTAGCGATTATCTGAAGAGTCCCGAGTTCAAGCAACAGTATAGTCCCGACGAGCAGGAGATGATGAAGAACATGTCGGAGATTCTGCCGCCGAGATAGGCCAGGTGGCACAGCAATGAACATGCGGGGCGGCGGCATCAACCGGCGAAGTCGCGATCTGTGCCTTCCTGCATGTCCGCCGGGAGATCCTTCGCCGGAAGATTGCCTTCTGAATCGAGGATGCCTTTCCGCCGCAGTTCGCCACCCTCGGCGCGCACTCGCTCTAGTCCGGCGGTGATCGAGTGATCGTCGAATGTATCGAGTTCGCGCTCGTCGTCGAGATAGTGACGCGGGGCCATCGTTCGGTGGCGTCGGCGCTGCCCGGAAAAACGCGGACGACTCAAACCGATCGTCTGCGCTACCTTGTTTACACCCATGCTCATCACCGCGGCAATTCTCGCAATCTTTGTGTACGGCATGATCGCCGCGATGCTCGGGACGATCTTGCCGGATCTGTCGTCGCGATTCAAGCTAACGCCGGCCCAAAACGGCACCATCGCACTGGCGCAGGCGATCGGCTTGATCATCGCGTCCCTCGCGGTCGGCCCGCTCATCGATTACGAGGGGAAGAAAGTCGGCCTCTTACTCGGCCTGACGTTGATTACCATCGCGCTGTTCTGGCTTCCTAACTCGAAGGGTTACCAAACCATCATCCTGGCGTTGTTTCTGCTGGGGATTGGCGGCGGCATCATTGTTACCGGGGCGAATGCGCTGGTAAGCGGTATCTCTCCCGCGCATCGCGGAACCACGCTGAACCTGTTCAATCTGTTTTTCGGACTCGGCGGTTTAGCGACTCCTTTCATTTCGGCGAATCTGCTGAGGCGGAACTCGTTCCGGCTGTGTTATACGGTGGCTACGCTGAGCGGGCTCACGCTACTATTTCATGTCGTAGCGCCGATCCCGCCTCCCTCGGGCGCGCGGCCGCAGCTATGGACGGGCGCGGGTCTGATTATCGGCAGCCCGGCCTTGTGGTTGATGGCGGCATTCTTGTTTCTTTACGTTGCGTCTGAAGTAGGTGTGTGGAACTGGCTGGTGCGCCTGCTCATCGCGCAAGGGGTTCCCGAAGCTCGTGCGTTGAATGTTTTGTCGCTCGGGTTTGCGCTGGGGCTGTTGTTGGGACGCGTGGCGGTAGCTCCGGTTCTTGGCTCAGTTTCGGAATTGACGGTCCTGTTGGCCGCGTCCATTGCGATGGCGATTTTCACTTACCTAATGCTGCAAGCCCGCACCGCAACGGCGGCGTGGATTCTGGTATTTTGTGCCGGAATTGCGATGGCGCCAGTGTTTCCAACCACGCTCGCAGTGATTGGCGACACCTTCACGCAGATGACCGCGACCGCGATGGGCATTGTGATTACTTGCGGCTGGATTGGCCTCGCCGTGAGCTCGCGAATTATCGGCTCCATTGCCGGTGACGACCCGCGAAGGCTCAAGAAGGCGCTACTGTTACTGCCCGGAATGGCTGTCGCGATGATCGCGATCAGTCTTGTGTTGCGTGGCATGACGCCGGCCGCCGCGCATTAAACTCCTGTGAAGCTTCTAATTTTTTTCATTCCAATCGCGCTGTGCGCGCAATCCGACCAAGGTAAGGCGCTGTTCCGCAGCAACTGCGCTTTCTGCCATGGCGGCGATGCGCGCGGAGGACGCGGTCCCAATCTCGTTTCGGCGCAACTGTCGCATGCCGATTCCGACGAGGCGATGAAGACCGTCATTCTCGAGGGAGTTCCCGGCACCAGCATGCCGTCGTTCTCGGAGTTCACGGCGGAAGAGGTCGCGACGATTGTTGGTTATGTGAAAGGGCTGTCGCGAGGCGTGAGCCGCCAGGTTCACGTTCCCGGCGATGTGACGAAGGGCCGCGAGGTGTACGCGTCGAACGGCTGCTCGGGGTGCCATCGCATCGGAGACGACGGCAGCGTGTTCGGACCGGACCTGAGCCGCGTGGGCGCAGCGCGGTCCGTCGAATACCTTCGCGAATCGATCGTAGAGCCGTCGGCGGACATTCCAGACGAGTATCAGGGAGTGGCTGTGGCAACGAAGGACGGGCAAACCATCACGGGCATTCGCATTAACGAGGATACGTTCTCGGTCCAATTGCGCGATATGAATCAGAAGTTTCGAATGTTCCGGAAAGACCAGTTGAACTCCGTGAAAGAGATGGACAGATCCCTTATGCCGCCATATACGAAACTCTCCGCTTCCGATTTGCAAAATCTGATCGCCTACCTGAACACACTGCGCGGCGCGGCGCTGAAGACGGACCTGGTAGACAAAGCCCCGGGCATCCGATGAAAATCAACTGGCTCGCGGCATTGGCGCTGGGCGCTTGCTCCGCGCAGACACCCGTTCCCTATGAACGAATTCTGAATGCATCGAAAGAGCCGCAAAACTGGCTGACTTACTGGGGCGATTACAGCGCGGTGCGGTATCGGGAACTCGACCGGATCAATACGCAGAACGTGCGCGGCCTGCGTGTCGAATGGATCTTTCAGACCGGCCAGCCCGGGACGTTTGAAACCGTTCCTTTAGCAGTCGACGGCATTCTGTACTTCACAGCCGCGGGCGGTTACGCGTATGCCATCGACGCGCGGAGCGGACGTCAACTGTGGATGTATAAGTATCCGATTCCGAAGGGGGCGATTCTTCCAAACGGAACGGTAAATCGCGGCATGGCGATCTTGGATGGCTCGCTGTTTATGGTGACTCCGGATGGTCATGTGCTTGCGCTCGAAGCGAAGACGGGACGGCTGCTGTGGGACAGCGTGATGGCGCCCAACCAGCAATCGCATGGCGCGACATTGGCGCCGCTTGCGATCAAGGATAAGGTGATCGTCGGTGTGACGGGCGGCGAATATGGCGTGCGCGGATTCATCGACGCGTACGACGCGAAGACTGGTAAGCGCGTCTGGCGATTCTGGACCGTACCCGCCAAAGGCGAGCCCGGCGGCGACACCTGGCTTGCGGATTCATGGAAGCGCGGCGGCGGCGCGGCATGGATGACTGGCACCTTCGATCCTGCGCTCAACACGTTGTACTGGGGCATTGGAAATCCGGGTCCGGATCTGTACGGCGCATCGCGCAAGGGCGACAATCTCTACACTGCGTCGCTGGTCGCGCTGGACGCGGATACGGGAAAGCTGAAGTGGCATTATCAATTCACGCCGCACGATCAGCACGATTGGGACGCCTGCGAAACGCCCGTGCTGCTCAATCTCAAATGGAAGGGGCAAGATCGCAAGCTGGTGGTGCAGGCGAATCGCAATGCGTTTTTCTATGTTCTCGATCGCGAGACGGGGGAGTTTTTAAGCGCCACTCCTTTCGAGCGCCAGACATGGTTGAAAGAGTTCGATGCCAAGGGAAGGCCCGTGGCGAATCCGGAAGCGGAGCCGAGTCCGGAAGGCACGCGCATCTGTCCCGGCCTCGCGGGCGGCTCAAATTGGATGGCGCCTTCGTATAACCCTCAGACAGGTTTGTTTTATTTTTCGTATTTCGAATCGTGCGATATGTTCTATTTGTCGCCGCCGGTTTATATCGAGGGCAAAGCGTATTGGGGCAGCATGGCGCGCGGTATGGACAAAGAGAAGCGGTGGGGCGTGCTCAAGGCGATCGATCCCGCGACTGGCGAAGCGAAGTGGGAGTTTCAGCATTTCCACCCCTCCTGGGGCGGCACGTTGTCCACGTCCGGCGGGTTGATTTTCACGGGCGACGAAGACGGATATTTCATGGCCCTGGATGCCGTGAGCGGGAAAAATCTGTGGAAGATTAATACGGGGAACCGGCTGGCGACTGCTCCGATTACCTATCTTGTGGATGGGCGGCAGTTTGTCACCATGCCGTCGGGGGCGGCGCTGATTACGTTCGCTCTGCCGGAGTGACTCGCGATGCCGCTCCGTGAAGAACATGTACGGCTGGGGCAACCGCTCCCCTGAAGAACATGTCTAAATGGGCCAACCGCTCCCTGCCGGTCACGGCTCGGTTGCGGTCGAGATTCTTCATCAACATTGGTGGGCCGCAGGCCCATGGGCACTCCCTGCCGGTCACGGCTCCGTTACGGGTCGAAGTGACTATGAACGGGCGAAGAATCAATGCACCAGGGAATAAGACTTTACTTGTTTGAGCAACTCGGCGAGATTGATCGGTTTTACCAAATAGGCGTCGCAAAGCGCTCCGAAACATTGGGCGACGTCCTTGATATCGGTGACGGCCGTGGTCATGATGATTTTCGCGCCGGAGGACGTGGAAATTCCACTGACCTGTTCGAGGGCCCGCACCTGCTTGACAGCCTCGCGGCCGTCCATCTCAGGCATCATGATATCCATACAGACAAGGTCGTACCGTTGTCCGCCCTGCAAGGCAGCGCGGAAGGCTTCCACCGCCTCCTTTCCATTGACTGCGATGTGACATTCGCCGTACCGGGAAAGGAAAGTCTGCAGGACCAGCCGGCTGGTGAAGTCGTCTTCGACAATTAGTGTTTTCATCGTGTGTCTTCCTTATGGTGGTTTATACCCATCCGGCTTGCTCCAGCGTGCTTTTAAGCAGCACGAATTCGTCGGCCGCGCGCGGCAGCAGTTGACCGAACTTAGTAAGGTCGCCGTCCTGGCCTGACAGTTCCAGCTCGCGGGCAAGAGCGCGGAGACTTCCCGCCGAAATCGCAGCGGCCGCTCCGAAAAGGGCGTGTGCCTGCAAAGCGGCGCCGGCGCCATCCGATTCCCGGAGCCGCTCCCGGAGATTGTTCCAAATGTTGGGGAAGTCCGCGACAAAACATTGGACAATGTGAGCCGCCAGTTGCCGGTCTCTGACGAGCCGATTTAGCAGATCTTCTTCATCGAAAATGCCTTTGGGCGCTGGCTCTTCCGCTTTCGAAGGGGCCACGGAAACCCATTTCGCCAGCACTTCCGCGAGCCGGTTCAGTTGCATCGGCTTTGGAATATAGTCGTTCATCCCGGCTTCGATGCATCGTTCCCGGTCGCCACTCATGGCATTGGCAGTGATGGCGACGATCGGAACGTCGCGCTTGCCCAATTCGCGAATGCGGCGCGTCGCTTCGAAGCCGTCCATCTGCGGCATCTGGCAATCCATCAAAACCAGGTCGTATCTGTCCCGGTGCAGCGCCGCGATGGCTTCGGCTCCATTGTCGACGATGTGACAGGCGTATCCAAGCTTCGCCAGTTGCGCCCGGAAAACGCGCTGGTTGGTGAGATTGTCTTCCGCTACGAGAATGCGGGCGCCCGCCCGCGCCTGGACAAATGTGCGTCTCGACGACCCGAGAGTACCCGCTTGCTCGCGGACCGCCGGGGACTCCTGAACAATGACGCTACAAACCGATCCGGCGGGTCTGTCGAATATGGCGGTAAACCAGAACGTGGAACCTTCGCCGACCTTGCTATCGAAACCGATCTTGCCCCCCATCATCTCGACCAATTGCTTCGAAATCGACAACCCCAGCCCGGTGCCGCCGTACTTGCGCGTGGTGGATGCGTCGGCCTGAACGAACGGCGAGAACAACGCCAGGGCCTGGCCTCGATCGATCCCGATACCGGTATCGGCGATGGAAAAACGAAGGGTCACCTTGCCGGTGTCTTCGCGGTCCACTCCCACTCTCACCACCACGTCACCGCGCTCTGTGAACTTGATGGCGTTGGCAGTCAGATTGATCAGAATCTGCCGCAGGCGGTTGGGGTCGCCCTGCAGCAGCGCTGGTATTTCCGGCGCCGCGTGCCACGAAAAAGCGAGTCCTTTAGCGGTCGCCCGCGGGCGCAACGTCTGAAAGGCGTCTTCCGCGATCCGCCGCGGATCGAACGCGACGTGCTCCAGTACCACCTTGTGGGACTCTATCTTAGATATATCCAGAATGTCTTCAATCAGAGCCAAAAGTGCCCGCCCACTGGATTCAATGATGCCCGCGTATTCGCGCTGTTCCTCGGTGAGCTCGGTATGCATGAGCAGTTGGAGCATGCCGATGACGCCATTCATGGGCGTGCGGATCTCGTGGCTCATATTCGCCAGGAAGCGGCTTTTCGCTTGATTGGCGGCATCGGCCGCCTCCCGTGCGCGGACCAGTTCTTCATCGCGCTGCTTGCGCTCGGTAATATCCTCGGCGATTCCGGCCACGCGAATCAGTTGGCCTGCTTCGTCGCGAATCGGGAAGGCCCGGTCCCGTATCCATCGCGTTACATTATCGGGCGTGCGGATACGGTATTCGGAGTCCACGTGCTCCCCGGCTATTTCCCGCTCGAATAAGGAACGGGCCGTTTCGCGGTCCGCCGGTTCAATCGTCTCCATCCATGACATGGGGTCGCGATACAGACTTTCGCAGGTACGGCCCCAGATCTGTTCATAAGCCGGGCTGACATAGAGAGTCTCAGTGCCGGCCGCATTCGTCATCCAGAAGACCTCGCGGATATTCTCGGTCAACTGGCGAAACTTCTCCTCGCTGTAACGAAGCGCATCCTCGGCCTGTTTGCGCTCCGTGATGTCCGGGCTCAGGCCCACGTGGCCCAGGAACTCGCCGGAAGGCGAGAAGCGCGGCTCCGCATAGGAAGCAATCCAGCGCCATTCTCCATCGGCACGCCGCACGCACGCTTCGCTGCTCAACGGCGCGTGCTCCGCGATGGCACGCTCAAAAGCCGCGAGGAGTTGCGGCGCATCGGAAGGGTGAATCAACGTGAGCCACGAACCGTTTTCCAGCTGCTCGCAGGCGGTCCCGAAAAACTCGCGATATGTCCTGTTGATAAAGCGAACTTGACCAGTGGCGTCGGTCACCCACATCGGGGTTGGGCAACAATCCGCCATGATGCGGAAACGCTCTTCGCTTTCCCGCAGCGCCTCCGCCGCGCGCTTGCGCTCACCGATATCTTCGACGTGGACGATAAAATGTTGCGGCCGGCCGCCGTCATCGGTGACTAGCGATACAACGGCGCGGCCCCATACGACGCTTCCGGAGCGGTGCACATAGCGCTTTTCCACCTCCACGCATAAGGACGGGTTGCCGCGCAGTTGCTCCATCGCCCGCATGGTCCCGTCGCGATCGTCAGGGTGCGTTATTACTTTCCAACTCAAGGAACGGAGCTCCGGTTCGGAATACCCGAGCATGCGGCAAAACGTCGCGTTGACCTGGAGGAAGCAGCCATCCAGGCCGCACAAACACATGCCGAAGGGTGCGTTCTCAAAGGCGCTGCGGAAGCGCCCTTCGCTGTCGCGCAGTTTCCGCCCGGTGCGCACGCGCTCGCCGATATCGTGCAGGATGGCGGCCACGCCCACGATCTGGCCGCCGGAATTCCTGATGGGCGAAATCGTGACCGCAACATTAACCGGGCTGCCGTCTTTTCTTAACCTGACGGTATCGTAATGGCTAACGATCCCGGTTCCGGCTTTATTGAGACTTTGGCTCACCTGGCCGCGACAGTCCGGGGGTTCCAGCAGCGAATAGTTCTTTCCGACGATCTCGGCCGCGGTATACCCAAACAGCGCCTCGGCGCTCCTATTCCAGGTGAGGATGGTCCCATCGAGCGTTCCGCTGGCAATGGCATCGCTGGAATTCTCAGCGATCGACGCCAGCAACGCGAGCGACTCTTCCTCTTTTTTTTGCCTGGTGACGTCACGGATGATGGCCGCGAGCGCCACAGCTTCGCCGGCGAAGTTCAGCACGGGATTCGCCATGATCGAGACAATAACCCGGCGGCCGTCTTTCCGGATGAGCAGACCTTCCTTCTCGTAGCCTGCGCCGTGCTTCAGCACTTGTTCGATAAAGGGCGCAGCCTCATTCCGCTTCTCAGGCGCGATCAGCATGGACACATGGCGCCCGATCGCTTCTTCCGCGGAATAGCCGAGCAGAAGCTCAGCGCCGCGATTCCAGGTGAGAATATTTCCGGAGGGCGCGTTGGCGATAATGGCGTCCCCGGAACACTCCACGATCGAAGCCAGAAACCGCTGCGATTCCTCCGCTGCCCGGCGTTCGGTAACGTCCTGTTTGATCGCGATGTAGCGGACGATTTCGCCCTGACCGTCCCGCACCGGACTGATCCTCATCTCTTCGGTGTAGAAGCTCCCGTCTTTGCGCTTGTTGACGAGTTCACCCTGCCACACGCGGCCCGCCCTAAGGGCGTCCCAGATTTCTTTGTAAAACTCCCGCGACTGACGGCCTGACTTTAAGATGCGCGGATTTTGTCCGACGGCTTCCTCGCGGCTGTATCCGGTCATGACGGTGAACGCCGGATTTACGTACTGAATTGCTCCCGACGTGTCGCAGATGACGACGGCGTCGGCAGATTGCTCGACGGCCGCGGCAAGGCCGGCGCGCTCGATGTCTTCCTGCCGGCTGAGCGGCGCGGCGGATGCTGTCTTCCCGGTGCTACTTTCCCCAAGCAACAAATTACCTCTGACGATTGGCAGGCGCCACGGACAACCCTCTCATCGGCGCGATCCGATAGAGCTTTAAGTTTTCGCGCCGGGTCTGGTAACGTAGTGTCCGAGAATCCATGGACAAGAGACAGTTAGTATCGATTGCGCGGATGGCTGCGATCGCCATGTGCGCTCTTGCGGCTCAGGCGCAGTCTGCGCCGCCCTCACCGGAAAAACCCAATTTCCCGAGTGTTCTGCCCGGCAAAGGTCTAGCGCAGCACGATTTCTTCTACGCGGGAGAAGCCAAGTCGCAGAGGATGTTCATTGTGCGGAACGGAAAGGTCGTGTGGGAGTTTCACGATCCGGCAGGGAAGGGTGAAATCAGCGATGCCGTGCTGCTTTCAAACGGAAATGTGCTCTTCGCGCATCAATTCGGAGTGACGCTGATCGACCCGGCGAAAAAAGTTCTGTGGAACTACGATGCCCCGCCGGGCACGGAGGTGCACACGGCGCAGCCGATCGGCAAAGATCGCGTACTCTTCGTACAGAACGGCGACCCCGCCAAGGTCGTGGTTGTGAATATCCTCAACGGCGCTACGGAGCGGGAGTTTGAGGTGCCGGTTAAGAATCCAAAAAGCGTTCACGGACATTTCCGTCACGCACGGCTGACGGAGGCAGGCACGTTGCTGGTAGCGCACATGGACCTGGGCAAAGTGGTTGAATACGACGCGCACGGAAAGGAGCTGTGGTCGTACACGCCGGGAGCCGCGATCTGGTCGGCCGAGCGTTTGAAGAACGGAGACACCCTGATCGCGGGAGCCAAACTGGTTCGCGAGGTGAACCCCGGCGGGACCACGGTCTGGGAACTTACGCCGGAAGACGTGCCGGAATATCTCTTCAATTCGATGCAGCTCGCGAAACGGCTGCCGAACGGGAACACGCTCATCAATACCTGGTTCAATCAGTGGAATGGCCCGGCCGATCCGGCCACCGCTCCCGTGCAGGCGCTCGAAGTGACGCCGGATAAGAAAATCGTGTGGGCGTTGCGCGCGTGGGGCAATCCGGTAGATCTGGGACCCTCGACCACGATTCAGTTACTCGATGAGCCGGCCGTTCCCGAGGCGGTACACTTTGGCGATTTGAAATGGTTACGACCCCACTATCGTTACTAGCGCCCTGGTCCGTTTCGACCCGATTCTACGGTAGCCATGCGGCACGGTGCAATCGAAGTAGACGGCGTCGCCTTCCCCTAATGTGTGTCGATCTTCGGCGGTGCGCAGCTCTAAACCACCGGAAAGAACGTACAGAAATTCGACGCCGGGGTGTTCGTGGAGCTTGGTATGCTCCTCATCGACCGGTTCAAATTCGGCGAGATACGAAGTGAGGACGCGATTGGAGACGGGGAAGTCCAGGCTTTCGAAATAATAGCTGACGGGGTCGGCGTCCGGCGCATTCGGAAATCGCAGACGGTCTACCTGGCGGACAATCTCCAGTACGGGCTTGGGTTCTGGGTTGAAAAAATACTCCAGACCGACGCTGAAGACCATGGCGATGCGCAGCAGCGTCGGCAAGGTGGGATGCATGAGGTCGCGTTCGAGTTTCGAGAGCAGCGCGGGAGACAGGCCGGTGTGTTTGCCTAACTCCACCAGTCCCATGCTCTTGCGCAAGCGCAGGCGCCGCAGTTTGCTTCCGATCGCGTAATTCTTTAGCCCCGTGCTGATGCTTTCCGATGCCATGTTGAAGATCGTTTTCCTTTCGATGCCTGTTTCCTGTGCGCTTTTTCCGCTGGAGAAAGACAGCTCCCCGCAATTCTTTACAGTAAAACAGTTTTTCTCTATGATCAAATCATGGCCGAGGAATTTGGCCCATGAAAAACAACCAACATGACAACTCATCTGACCGCTTTACTGGCCGGCGCCCTTGCGCTGGGCCTGGCAACAACGATCGCTTCCGCAGCCGACATCGTCGATACGGCGGTCGCCGCAAAATTCAACACATTAGTAGCCGCGGTGAAAGCCGCCGGCCTGGTGGACACCCTGAAAGGTCCCGGACCTTATACGGTGTTCGCGCCAACCGACGAAGCTTTCGCCAAACTACCCGCTGGCACGCTCGAAAGCCTCCTCAAACCGGAGAACAAGGACAAGTTACGCAGCATTCTTCTGTATCACGTTGTGCCTGGCAGAGTGATGGCACAGGACGTAGTGACACTCAATTCGGCGAAGACCGCCGAAGGCGAGGACCTCACGATCAAGGTGATAAATGGCGGCGTTATGGTGGATAACGCGCGCGTGATCAAGACCGATATTCCGACTTCGAATGGCGTGATCCACGTCATCGATACGGTCCTCATACCGAAATAAGGGTGGTGCGCGAGCGTCTCCGGATGCCGAGAGTCATCGATCTTATGGCGGAGACGCTCGCTTCGTTTCGAATCGGCGCAGTGGGTATGCCGCCTCACGGCGTCCGTCTTCAGGATGCTTTCTTTGCTTCCGCCTCGAAAATCATGGTGTAGACTCGCTCATACGCCTCAACCATAGTGTCGATGGAGAAGCATCGCTGGACCCGTTCACGGCAGGCATTCCGGCCGATCTGAGAGAGCCGCGCCAAGGCCCGCACCGCCTCATTGACATTGTTCACCAGGAATCCCGTGCGCCCATCTTCGATCACCTCGCGGCAGGAGCCGAGATCCATGGCGATCACCGGCACGCCGGCGGCATTGGCTTCCGCCAGCACAAGGCCGAATCTCTCCGGAATCGTATTTAGGTGCAGCAGCGCCAGGGCTTGTGCGAACAATTCGTTCTTGCCCGCGACATCCACCGGCCCGATGTAGCGGATGGTGTCATCCAGGTAAGGCTCGACCTGCTCGCGAAAGTATCTCTGATCTTGAATGATGCCGGCGATGAGCAGCGGCAATCCGCTCATGCGGGCAACCGCGACTGCGAGGTGGACGCCTTTGTCCGGGTGGATGCGGCCGAGAAAGACCAAATGATTTCCCGCGCTTTCCTGGAGCGGATACAACGAGAGATCGATTCCGTTATAGACGGTCGCCAGGTAGTTCAAGCCCGGCGCCCGATCGGAGTTGCTGATGGAAACGAAATAGCCGTCGCGATACTTTTCATAGACGGGCATGATTTTTGGCGACGAAAATCCGTGGATGGTAGTGAGAACGGGCGTCTTCACCAGCCGCGTGTACGCCAGCGCCATGAAATCGTAGTGGCTGTGTATCAGGTCGAACTCGGCAGCGTGCTCGAATGCTTCGGAGATGTGCAGGTACTCGGCGACTTTGGGATCGACGTCGTGATCCTCTTCATAGGCCCGGTCGATGACGGCGTGCAGGTGAGCATTGGTCACGGAGTCTTTACTAGCGAATAACGTGACATCCCAACCGCGCGCGGTCAGCCCTTCGGTAATGTTACTCGCCACTGTCTCCCAGGCGCCGTATTGCCGCGGCGGCGTGCGCCATGCTACGGGCGCTAGGACGGCGATCCTCATATCTGTTCCATGGCGGCGAGCACCTCGGCGAGAGGGACCGTCGCGAAACTCGTGGCGTGATCCGCCAGGCCATACGGAATAATCAATTCTCCATTGTGAACCAGAGCGCCGCAGGTATAAACGACATTGGGCACGTAGCCTTCGCGCTCGTTCTCGTTCGGCTTGATCAGCGGCTCGCGGAGCCGTCCGATTACCTTGCCTGGATCGTCGCGATCCAACAAAAACGCGCCGATGCAATACTGCCGCATCGGGCCCACGCCGTGGCTGAGGACGAGCCAACCGGCATCGGTCTCTATGGGAGAGCCGCAGTTGCCGAGTTGGACCAGTTCCCAGGGAAAGGAGGGTTTGAGGAGCAAAATACGCTCATTCCAAAAGTGGACGTTGTCGGAAAACATCAGGTAGATGCTCTCGTTGTCCTGCCGCGAAAGCATGGCATACTGCCCTTTGATCTTCCGCGGAAAAATGGCCATCCCCTTGTTCTCGGCAGCCGGACCATTCAGGGTTGTGAATCGAAAGTGGAGGAAGTCGGAAGTCTCCACCAATTCCGGCACCACGATCCTGCCATCGAAGGCGGTAAAAGTCGCATAGTAAATGTGGGAGCCGTCGTCCTTCTCAAAACAGGCGAAGCGGGCGTCTTCAATGCCGTTACGCTGCGATGGCGTGGCCGGGAAGAGAACCCGTTCGGAGATCTGCTGTTCGCGCTCGAACTGAACATCGTAGTTGGAGCGGGCCAGTATCCAAATACCTTGCGACGCGTTCTGATCTTCCTGCGACATTCCATCCGGCAGGCGGAACTGCGCCGCTTGGAGCCCGGCGCGAAGCTCTTCGAGCGAGAATGACTCTCCCAGTTTGTTCATTACGCGGCGCGTGAATTCGCCGCTCAATCCAAGTTCAGAGAGCTTGCGCTCAAACAGACCTTTCTCGTATTGCTGGTTCGGAATCTGACGCGGCTCGGTGATGAAACCCGTGGGCGGGAGAACTTCAATCCGTTGATCGGGGTGAATGATACCGGCTCGAAACGTGATTGATGAAATGTGTCCTTCGCCAGTGGCTCGCAGGCTGAGAATGAAACGCAGCGCGCCATCCGGCAGTTCGGTCTGGTCGGGGTGCGGAACGATAGAAGGATTAAACAGCGCGGCCGACTCGAGCGAATATTCGGCCATGAAATAGGCGCCGATCAGGTGTTGTCTCCGTGTGGAAGCCACCAGACCTGGCGGCATGAACTCCCGGACTTGTTCGAAGCGTTCCAGAAACAAAACGCTGATGCGCTGGTGCCGCTGCGAGAACTCGGCCGAGATTTCCTTAAGGAGGGAATCGACCTGATCTTCCGGGATCGCCATGATTCTGGCGATGACGCTGGCGATCCGCTGGGGCCCTCCGGGACTGAAGGGCCGTAGAAGAACCCGCGTTTGGTCGGGTTTCAGGATGGTGCTGGTGCGTTTGACTTGAAGTGAGGTGGCAATCATGGGGTGGCGTAGGCTCCGATCGCGACCGGAGCTTTGAAACTGGTGAGCATGTCCTGGGCAAGCCGCATCTCAGCCAACGAGAGCAGAAAGGCGATCGTGGACTCCGCTCCTTCATTTCGATTTACCCGGTCGACGTGCAATCCATCGCCGCAGGCGCCGCTCTCCGAAGAATAGAGTTCCAGGCCGAGGTCGTTCCAGCCGATGAACCAATCGAAAGCGCGCTGCGCCTGTTCATACCACCAGACGTCGGAAGTAGCCCGATAGGCTTCCAGACAAGCGGAGACCATGGCCTGTGCTTCGATAGGCTGCTGATCGAAATTGGCCCGCGTGCCGCCGCGCTTGTAGAACCCGTTGCTGCCGATCGGGCGGAAATGACCTTTTTCGGAGATTTGCACTTCGTTCAACCA
The DNA here is from genome assembly GCA_049514735.1 of Bryobacteraceae bacterium. Classification (GTDB taxonomy): domain Bacteria; phylum Acidobacteriota; class Terriglobia; order Bryobacterales; family Bryobacteraceae; genus JAICMB01. Next base: position 23,835 of record JBEKUT010000011.1, on the reverse strand, counting down.
GCGCAGGGCGTCCAGGCCGCAGTCCACTACGTCTTGCTGTCCGGCCGCGCGCCCGGTCAGAATCAAGGCATGGGCGAGCTTCGCATTGTCATACGATAGCTCCTGTTCGAACCAGCGCCAGTCCGGCTTCACGTTTTGCTGGAAAAGTCCCATGAGCCGGCACGTCAGAGTTTCGCGGGTCTGGTTGACGAGGCTGTCGCCGCTTAAGCGGCGCAGGTATTCGTGAATACCGATCAGACCGAAGGCCCAGGCGCGCGGGGATGTGAACCCCGTCAAAGCTGGAAGCGCCAACGCGAAAAGTTGCGCCGCCATCATATGAAAAGACCGGAACGGCGAACGTCCCACACCGACCCCGAGCGCCCACAACGCCCGAGCGTGACTATCCTCCGAGCCTTGGGCGTCCAGCCAGCGGCGGTCGAAACTCATGTGGTTGTGGAATCGCTTGGTGTGGGCGTCGAAGGCGTGATACAGAAACGCGGCATAGGTGGTTGCCACGGTGCGCACGCGTTCCGAGTCGTCCCCCAGTTCGTCAAGCAGTACGGTGAGGATAAATGCGCGTGCGTTGTCGTCGGTGCAATACCCTTCGGAAAAATTAGGGACGCTGAAGATGGCATGCTGGAAAATTCCGGTCGAGTCGGTCATCCGCGAAAGATGGCTTAACTTCAAAGTGGGAAGCTCCCGCGGCCGCTTGTCGAGAGTCTTCGTGACGAGAGATTTCCTTGAAGACGCGGCGCCCTGCAGCCGCGATAACTCGAACGAGCGCATGTACAACTGCGCGACGTTGCTCCAGACCATTTCACGGCCGATGCGGTAAGCGTTCTTGCGCATCGAATGGCGCCGCGTGTCGTCGCGCAGCAAGGCCGTCACTGCGTCGGCGATAGCCGGGGCATCGGCGAAGGGAACAAGAACGCCGCGATCGTCCGCTAACAGCTCCGCAGCATGCCAATACGGCGTCGACACCACTGCCTTGCCCGAGCCGAATGTATAGGCCAGTGTGCCGGAGGTGATCTGAGCTTCGTTCAGGTACGGGGTGATGTAAAGGTCGGCGGCTCCGATAAACTCTTTTAGATTCTCGAGATCGACGAAATCGTTATAGAAGATGACGTTCTTCTCGATTTTGTTTTTCTTGGCGAGCATTTCCAGGCTGACGCGGTAGGCTTCGCCGTGTTCCCGCAACTCGTTCGGATGGGTGGCGCCCAAGACAATATAAACGACGTCGGGAAACTCTTTCAGAATCTCAGGCAGAGCCTTCAACACATACTCGATTCCCTTATTGGGCGACAGCAGACCGAACGTGAGGAGCACCACTTTGCCTTCCACGCCGAACTGATCCTTGAAGTAAGTCGGGTCGACAAACCCGACGTCGGGAATCCCATGCGCGATCACGTCGATCTTCGCGGCCGGCGCTTTGTAGATTTCCTGCAGCATCTGACGCCCGCGATCCGCCATGACAACTAAGCGCGTCGAGAGCGAGATTAACTCCTGCATGACGCGCCGCTGATCGGCTCCAGGCTCGCGCAACACGGTATGAAGCGTGGTGACGACCGGCATCCTCAATTCCCGCAGCAGCGCCAGAATGTGCCCGCCCGCGAGACCGCCGTAGATGCCGAACTCGTGCTGCAGGCAGACAATGTCCACGTTGCCGATGTTGAGGAAGTCGGCGGCGCGCAGATAGGAAGACAAGTCCTGCTCCTCAATCTCGAAGCGGACCACTTCCGGGTAATCGTAGCCACCCTTGATATCGTTGACAGACACGCAAAAGCACTGGCTTTGCGGATGCACAGTTGCCACGGCCGCTAACAGGTCGGAAGTGAACGTAGCAATGCCGCACTTGCGCGGCAGATGATCGCCGACGAAAGCGATCTTGCGGACTTTAGAAGTTTCTTTCATGAGATTTTTCCAAGCTCTTTATCACAATGCATAAATCTTGCGATACTCGGGCTGCCACATCGCATCTTGCACCTGTTGAACAATGTCGCCGAACTTGATTCTGGCTAATCCCTCGGCTACCGCGGCCTCGGCGACCGCCGCCGCAACCGTGGCCGAAACGCTGCGTAAATCGTCGATATGCGGCAGCAACGAAGCTCCGGGTTGGCGGACCGTTACCAAGCTGGACACCGCGCTCGCAGCCGCCGCGAACATACCCGCGCTGATCCGGCTGGCTCGCGATACAATGGCGCCGAGGCCGAGACCGGGGTACAGCATCGAATTGTTCACTTGCGCGACGACGTAGGTCAGGCCTTTATAAGTGACCGGCGCGAACTGACTTCCCGTAGCAATCAGCGCGCGTCCGTCCGTCCAGGTAATCAGGTCGGACGGGTTCGCTTCGGCTCGCATGGGCGGATTTGACAGCGCGAAAATGATAGGGCGCCCGGTATAAGCCGCCATCTCTCTGACGATCTCTTCCGTGAAACTCCCGGCGGCGGTTGAGGCGCCGATGAGCATCGTAGGCCTCACTCGCCGTACCACCTCACCCAAGCTAACGCCGCCTTTTCTCTCGACGGCCGGCCTGGCGTATGCCGACTGATAGTCGGGCAGTTCATCAACCATATCGGTAGTGAGCAACCCCTGCCGGTCGACGAGCCAGAAGCGCCTGGCGGCTTCTTCTTTCGAGAGCCCCTCGCGCACCATGGCGTCGCGAATCTGATCGGCTACTCCAACACCGGCCGTACCAGCTCCAAAGACGATGACGCGCTGATTACGCAGTGGCGTGCCGCAGACGCGAACGGCCGAGATTGCCGCCGCCAGCGTGATCGCTCCGGTCCCCTGCATATCGTCATTGAAGGTGCAAATGCGGCCGCGGTATTTCTCGAGGATACGGCGGCCGTTCCCTGGCGCGAAATCCTCCCATTGAAGCAGTGCGTTCGGGAACAGCTTCGTCACAATATTGACATAGGCGTCAATGAAGGCGTCGTAGCGTTCGCCGCGTATCCGGGCGTGCCGGTTTCCAATGTACGTAGGATCGTCCAGCAAATGTTCCCGGTTCGTGCCGACGTCGAGCATCACTGGGATCACACGCGTCGGATCGACGCCGCCGGCGGCCGTGTATATCGCCAGCTTGCCAATCGATACCTCAATACCGCCCACGCCCCAATCTCCGATTCCCAGAACTTGTTCCGCGTCAGTCGCAATGATCAAGTCGATATCGCCGGAGCCCGCTCCGATGCTGGCAAAAGCATCCTCCATCGCATCTAAATGGTCGATTGAGAGATAAACGCCGCGGGGCCGGCGGCATTCATGGTGGTACTGCTCCATCGCCATTCCGACCGTCAGGTCGTTGACGATGGGAATCATTTCGCGCAGGTGCTCTGAAAAGAGCCGGTAGAACAGCACCTCGTTCCGGTCATGCAGGGAAGTAAGATATATGTTCTTGCTCAGGGCGTCCGGCAGCCGCTCGTACTGAATATAGGCTCGTTTGACCTGCACTCCCAGCGTGCTGACATCCGGCGGGAGCAGCCCTGTGAGTCCCAAGTCTTTCCGTTCTTCGGTGGTAAAGGCCGTCCCCTTGTTCAACCGGGGTGAATTGAGCACGTCCAGGCCGCGAGCCTTGGTTTCGTGACAACCCTCCCCATTTTGGCGGTGCTTCGTTATTGGCGCTAGGAGCGGGATCACCCTCTGCCGCATGTTGCTACCTTTCTGCCTCGAAACACTGCCAATATTCCTTTTACGACTGCAAGCCTGTTGCTCCGGTTTTGTGTTGCCGCCGCTTAGGTGACGGCTTTCACGTCTTACACCAAGGGCATGCAGGGGTCCGCTGGCTCTAAATTGCCGAACGTCAATGCATGCCTACGTTCGGCGGTTGCGGGCGTTGTGAACGATCCCAAGAGAACTGACCATGCAGGGTCAGATGACCAGATGTGGTCACAGAATCGATGAATGCGGAAGCCCAGGGTGTTAGCATAGTGTCTGGCCGCTCGGAATGATCCGATTCGTTTCTCAGGCAATCCTGGGCTGCGCGAATCGACGGCCGGAAGGGTCGTATGCGATGTGTTTCGCCGGCTTACAGCCCCAAGCCGGAAGTTGGCTTGTGGAGAACGGCCCAAGAGAGATCGAGTCCCTGTTCCGGACGACGATCTACGAATCTTCGGCAGCCATCCTCATTACTGACGGCCATGGCATGTCGACGGATGCCAGCGCCGGCGCGTGCAAGCTCTTAGGCCTTTCGCGCGACAAGATTATTGGCCGCCAGAGCGATGAGTTTTGTCAACCCGGCTTCACGGCTCAGGTTTCGCAACAAGGCCTCGTGCTGCCGTCGCGTCATCTCCTGCTCTTGCACGCAACAGGGGCCGATGCCGACAAGGAGCAGGCTCCATCGTGGGCGGCGGATTATGCGCTCTTCCTGTTGGACGTGGATGGAAATATTGTCGCCTGGTATCCGGGTGCGGAACGCATTTACGGCTACACGCCGGATGAGACGATTGGCCGGCCCAAGTCTATACTCCATCCCAACGAAGACGGCGCGCGCGCAAATTCCGAGGAGAATCTGAAAAGAGCCGCTCACGAGGGGCATTTTGTATACGAAGGCTCTCACGTGAGAAAAGACGGCGCGCGATTTTGGGCCAACGTCATCACGATGGCCTTGCGAGATGAGAAGGGAGAACTGCAAGGCTACGCGCGAGTCGTACGCGACTTTAGCGATCGTCATGAGAGGGACGAAAAGTTGCGCCGCAGCCTCGCGCGGGTTCGCCCCATCGCAACCAAGAACGCGATAGCTGGCGTAGTTTCCGGTCAATTCGACCGCATTCTCGAAGCCAACGATGCCTTCCTTAAGCTGGCAGGATACAGCCGTGCGGAAGTGGTGTCCGGGCTCCTGCACTGGCCCGATCTCACTCCTCCGGAATTCATCCCGCTGGACGAACTCGCGTATGAAGAAGGGCTGCGGTTCGGAGCCTGTACGCCTTATGAAAAAGAGTTGGTCCGAAAAGACGGAACCCGAGTTCCCGTTCTTGTTGCCACGGCGGTCTTGAAGCTTTCTCCCTTCCGCTGGATCACGTTTGTGCAGGACCTCCGGGATCGCGACCGCATTGAGAGTATCGAGGACGAAGACGTCGCGCTTAAGCAAGACTTCGAGGAGATTGTCGGCACCAGCACAGCATTGCGGCGGGTGCAGCGCCAGATTGAAGTGGTGGCCCCTACGGATGCGAACGTCTTGATCCTGGGCGAGACAGGTACCGGCAAAGAGTTGGTGGCGCGTGCCATCCACAAGATGAGTCCCCGCAGGAACCTTCCTTTCATTACGCTCAACTGCGCGGCTATTCCTACGGGCCTTCTCGAAAGCGAGTTGTTCGGTTATGAGCGTGGAGCCTTTACCGGCGCCCTGTCGCAAAAGATCGGCCGCTTTGAGATGGCGCACCGAGGCACTCTGTTTCTGGATGAGGTGGGCGACATCCCGCTCGATCTCCAGCCGAAGTTACTTCGCGCCCTGCAGGAGAAGGCCTTCGAGAGATTGGGCGGCACGAAAACGATCCCGATCGATGTCCGTCTGGTGGCGGCTACGAACAGGAATCTCACTCAGATGATGGGCGATAAACTTTTCCGCAGCGATCTCTATTACCGGCTGAAGGTCTTCCCGATCACGACGCCCCCGTTGCGCGATCACTCCGAAGACATACCAATTCTCGCGCGGCACTTCACGAAGAAATACGCCGCGAAAATGAGCCGTCAGATTGACAAGATCCCGTCGGAGACGATGCGCGCTCTGTCGAGTTGGAATTGGCCCGGGAACGTGCGGGAGCTCGAAAATTTCATTGAGCGTTCGGTCATCCTTTCGAGAGGACCAAACCTCCGCGCTCCCCTGGCCGAGATTCGTTCGGATGCCATGCCGGCCGCTAGCAGCGCCACGCTCGAACAAGTGGAGCGGGAGCACATCCTCAAAGTGCTTCGCGAAAGCGGTGGTGTCGTGACCACGGCCGCCACTCGTCTCGGACTGCATCGGACCACCCTGAACGCCATGATGCGAAAGCTCGGCATTTCCCGCGGCGATTTCTAATCCTTCCAACTTGGCCGATCCCGTGCCGTAATAAGGCCCGAGGACAACGATGAAACGAGTATTAACGGCTGCCGGTTTGAGGTGGGAAGAAGAACAGCGGGTGAATAAGGCGAGGGGGCGCGTTGCCCGGCGTGCGTGGTTCTTCAGGTTCGCATTCGCTGTTGCGATGATCTTTCTAGCCGTTGGCGTCGGGACCGTGCTTGCACGCATGGGAGTCGGCAGTCGATTGTGAGGCGCACGGCCCTAAAGCACGGCCGCGAGGTTGACCGCTGCTCGTCAGTTGACCACGGGCGGTCATTTCTTCGATGATCTGTATGCCTTGCAACTGGCCGGCACGCCGTCTGCGGCGAATCGGTTCAACAAAAGGCAATATGGGCTAACCCGTGCACGTAACAGCCGTGTCGTCCAAGCCCGCACGGGGTTCATCGGGACGGCTCGAAGAGGTCCTTGCAATGCGAATGATTTTGGTGGCTGCTCTGGCGATGACGCCGTTGTTAGCTAAAGACAACGGAACTGCAAAAAGGCTCAACGAGGCCGCGGACGTGTTCTCCGAGGTTATGGCGACGCCCGATAAAGGCATCCCGCAGGACATGCTGTCCAATGCTCACTGCATTGTGATCGTTCCGGGCCTTAAGACCGCTGCCTTCCTGGTCGGCGGCAAGTACGGAAAAGGATTCATTTCGTGCCGAAGCAAAAGCGGGGTGGGCTGGTCCGCGCCGGGCACCGTCCGCATTGAGGGCGGCAGCTTCGGATTTCAGATTGGCGGATCGGAAACAGATTTGATCATGCTTGTGATGAATCAAGGCGGCGAGGATAGACTGCTATCCAGCAAGTTCACCCTCGGCGCGGAAGGTTCAGTTGCCGCGGGTCCGGTCGGACGCACCGCAACTGCTCAGACCGATGCGCAGATGCATGCCGAGATTCTCTCCTGGTCGCGATCCCAGGGTTTATTTGCCGGCATCGCTCTTGAAGGAGCCACGCTGCGGCAGGATCTGGACGACAACGCCGACCTCTACGGCCAAAAGCTGGAGAATCGCGAGATCGTGACTTCTTCCAGACGCACGCCGAAAGCGGCTGTGAAGTTGATCGATCTTTTGAATAAGCAGTCGTCGCGAGAGCACACGAATATGCCAACCGGCTCGGGCGAATAATCACAAACAACCGCCATGCGACTCCCTAAGAGAATAATTCGGTCCCGGTCCGGGCTTCGCTCGGTTTTCATGCGGCCCTCCGTGCGACTCGTTACCTGGGTCTCGATGTCGGGACTCGTCTTGACGCCCATCGCGGTGCTTGCCGGTGTTCTGGGGGTTTGGCGGTTGGCCGCGGACCCGGGATGGACCAGCAATTTCTTTATTGCCGACGGGTTGTTATCTCGATACCAGTTGTGGCTCGCGGTTGCGATATGTGCGCAAACGTCCGCCCTCATCCTCAATCGATGGGTGGCGAATCGGAAAATAGAACTCCAGCATTTGGATGCTTGAAGAAAGAGTACATGGCATGACAAGCGTAGTTGCATTGCAGGATTCGCAAACTCCGTGGGAACCGCCGGCAGCGCCGCCGCTCGACGAAGCGGTGTGGCAAGCGTGGATGGCGCGGGGCCGCGCGAAAGAAGAGCGGGGCAGGGAAGCGCACCTGAAGGCCGCGAAATGGATCTCTATCGTCGTGCTTCTGGCAGTAGCGGGCCTCTGGTCCTACGCCGCTCCGTTCGAAATCGCGGTCAGATTCATTGTGGCCGGTAGCGCATGCATCGTAACGGCGGAAGCCTTTCAAACCCGCCGATACGCCCTTGCCGTGGGATTCGGCGCGCTCGCGCTGCTCTACAATCCCGTGGCGCCCGTGTTCAGCTTTGCAGGCGACTGGCAGCGAGGGCTTGTGATTGCCAGCGCTATCCCATTCTTCGTGTCACTCACCTGGCGAAAGGCAAAGCGATGACTAAGCTCGGCGTGTTCTTGCTGGGAATGACAACAGCGGCCGCATTTGCGGGAGACCTTTCCAAGTACCGTAATTTTCAACTTGGAAGCGGCCTGCCGGCCATCGTCAAACAGACCGGCTTGAATTTGTCTCAGGTGAAAGTTATCGGCCGCCGGCCAGCTCTTATTCAGGAGCTGGATTGGTTTCCACAACCTCTCGGCCCATCATCCAAGACCGAGCCGGTTAAGGAAGTGGCCTTTAGCTTTTGTGACGGAGCGCTCTTTCGAATAACGGTGGATTACGACCGCTACGAGACCGAAGGCTTGGCGCCCGCGGACTTCGTTGAAACAATTTCGGCGCGGTACGGATTGGCAGCCAGGCCGACAGGTGCTTCGAAGATCGCACAGGCGGCCAATGGGGATGAAGAACAGGTCATCGCGCGATGGGAAGATCCGCTGTACCGCTTCGACCTGACACGTTCCTCTTACCGGCCCAGTTTCACGTTAACCGCTATTGAGAAAAAGCTGGACGCGACGGCTCAAGCCGCCATTCTGGAATCGAAGCGCCTCGACGACCAGGAAGCGCCACAGCGGGATGCGGCCCGCGCTGCGAGCGAGGAAGAAGCGGCGCAAGCCAAGTTGGACAAGGCGAGGCTTGTGAATAAGCCGAACTTTCGTCCATAGAAAAACGAAGGAGGTAAACATGACGAACACAGGAGTTAGCACGACATTCCACGAAGGTGACGCAGTGGTTCTGGTCGGAGGTACATATCAGGGGACGCCTGGTACATTTCTCCGGCTGAGAGAAGACGTCAAGTGGGCGGACATTACGGAGCGCAACGGCCGCGTCCGCCAACACCCGGTAGAGTGGTTGGCCCACTCCCCGCTAGAACAGATTCAAACGGCATAAGAGGAGGAAAAAGGAACATGAATATTCGACCTTTATACGACCGCATAGTGGTGAAGCGGATCGAAGAACAGGAAACCACACGGAACGGCATAATCATCCCAGATTCCGCCAAGGAGAAACCTCAAGAAGCCGAAGTGATTGCCGTCGGCCACGGCAAGAGACTCGAGGATGGTACATTGGTTGCCCTCGACGTCAAAGTCGGCGACCGCATCCTTTTTGCGAAGTACGCGGGTAGCGAAACGAAATTGGATGGCACGGAGTACATCATCGTTCGCGAAGACGATGTTCTCGGCGTTCTGCACGGGGCCGCGAAGAAAAAGACCGCTTGATCGAAGCGGCGAACAAGGAAATCATCTATGGCAAAACAAATTATTTATAGCGACAACTCCCGCCAGGCGATCCTGCGCGGCGTCAACCAGCTTGCGGAAGCAGTAAAGGTCACGCTTGGGCCCAGAGGACGTAATGTCGTTCTCGAGAAGAAATTCGGCGGACCCACCATCACGAAAGACGGCGTGACGGTGGCGAAAGAAGTTGAGTTGAAGGATCCGCTTGAGAATATGGGCGCACAGATGGTGCGCGAAGTCGCGTCCAAGACTTCGGACGTAGCTGGCGATGGCACCACCACCGCGACGATCCTGGCGCAGGCCATTTTCCGCGAGGGCGTCAAAGCCGTTACGGCGGGCGCGAACCCGATGGCCATCAAACGCGGCATCGATAAAGCGGTCGATGTCGTCATCGAAGAAGTCAAGAAGCTCTCCAAGCCCGTCTCCGGCGACATGATCGCCCAGGTCGGACGCATTTCCGCCAATAGCGATGCCACCATCGGCGACGTGATCGCCGAAGCGATGAAGAAGGTCGGCAAGGACGGCGTTATCACCGTGGAAGAATCCAAAACCATGACGACGGAATTGCAAACTGTCGAAGGTATGCAATTCGACCGCGGCTATCTCTCACCGTATTTCGTAACGGACGCCGAGCGCATGGAATGCGTACTCGAAGATCCTTATGTCCTGATCCACGAAAAGAAGATCGGCAGCATGAAGGATATCCTTCCAATTCTGGATCAAATTTCCCGCGCGGGTAAGCCAATGCTGGTGATCTCCGAAGACGTCGAAGGCGAGGCGCTCGCCACGCTCGTCGTGAATAAACTCCGCGGAACTCTCAACGTCTGCGCGGTGAAAGCGCCGGGCTTCGGCGACCGCCGCAAAGCGATGCTGGATGATATCTCGATCCTGACTGGCGGCAAAGCCATAATGGAAGAGACCGGCCTCAAACTCGAAGGCGTCATGTTGGAAGATCTGGGGCGCGCCAAACGCATCACCGTGGACAAGGACATTACCACCATCATCGACGGCGCTGGAACCCAGAAGAACATCGCAGGCCGGATTAAACAACTTCGCGCGCAGATCGAGGACACCACCTCGGACTATGATCGCGAGAAATTGCAGGAGCGTCTGGCGAAACTGGCCGGCGGCGTGGCGATCATCAAAGTGGGCGCCGCGACCGAGACCGAGATGAAAGAGAAAAAGGCCCGCGTCGAGGACGCACTTCATGCCACGCGCGCGGCTGTCGAGGAAGGGATTGTACCCGGCGGCGGCGTTGCGCTGCTGCGTGCGGCCATCGCACTCGACAAGCTGAAGCTCGAAGGCGACGAGCAGTTCGGCGTTACCATCGTGCAGCGCGCGTGCGAGGAGCCGGTGCGGCAGATCGTGTTGAACTGCGGGACTGAGGGCGCTGTTGTTGCCGAGCATATCAAAAATAACAAGAATCCGAACTTCGGATTCAACGCCTCCACCGAAGAATACGAAGACTTAGTGAAGGCCGGCGTGATCGATCCCACCAAGGTGACGCGCACGGCTCTGCAGAATGCCGCTTCTATCGCAGGTCTCATGCTCACCACTGAGGCCATGGTCTGCGGAGTTGTCGAAAGCGATTAGTTAGGTTACGGATGAATAAGCGAATACAGAAGCGGCATGATCGAAAGGTCGCTCGCGCAAAACAACGGGTCAGGCTCTCGGAGCCTGACCTCAGAACGCCGGAACAAGTCCGGGCGGCCCGGGAGGCGAGCCGTCCTGCGGCCGGACGCCGCAACGACCCCCTTCCGCATTACGGCGTCAAACCGGCGATTCGTCGTCATGCCGCACCCGCCTTAGACGCAACTGTGAAAGGTGAATTCTGAAGCTATGCTCCGGGAAACTGTAGGATTGCTCTCCTCAAAATGTCCGTATTGCAAGTCCATTGAGTTCAGAAGTGTGGGTGTAAGGAACGCTGTTGAAAAAGCGTTCCATTGGCTTCTTCAACCCTACCGCTGTGCTCTCTGCGGCCATCATTTCTTCCTCTTCAGATGGCAAGCTCCAATCGAGAACGTGGTGTAATTCGAAAGCCTCGCCGCGGTTCACTCGCTTCGTTTTCGAATACTAGAGCCCCGAACAAAAAACCGGTAAACTCAAGTAAGAGAGTAGGAGCAGCGCTGTGGCGATCACCATTGACTCACGACTTGAGGCCCGCCTTAGAGAGCGAGCCGACGCCGAAGGCTTATCTGTACCGGATTACGTCGAGCGTCTTCTGAACGCCGAGCAGTCTGCTGAAGAGGAACTGGAGACTCTGGCCCTGGAGGGCTGAACTCGGGCGAACCCATCGCGGTTGACGAAGCCTATTGGGAAGTAAAGCACCGTCAGCTTGATGAACGGCTAAAGACGACCGGAACAGGGTGAATGAGAGCCGCTACGTGCTTAGGCCGCGAGCGGACCGCGACCTTGATCGGCAGGCTTATTACTATGCAACCGAAGCGAATTCCGGGGTCGGCCATCGCTTCCTTCTGGCATCCTGATCCTTTATTTCCCCCTTCACGATGGAGTCGAAATTCTCCGCGTCGTCCACGGATCGAGAAACCTGCAAGTTCTTCTCCGGCGCGAGCGCCTCACTGCACCACGGCCTTGCTGCCTTCTCGGTTACCCTGATCCCGAGCCCCTATGAACACTCCCAAATGGATCGGTGAAGAAGAAGTGCGCGAGCGTCTCCCGATGCCGAAACTCATCGACCTTATGGCGGAAACGCTCGCTTCGTTTTCAACCGCGCAAGTGGAGCAGCCGGTTCGAACCGTGGTCGAGGTCGCTTCGGATGCTTTCTTCGGCGTGATGCCGGCGCTCATCAGGACCACACCGGCGCTAGGGGCCAAGCTCGTGACGGTTTTCGGCTCCAACATAGCCAAGGGACTGCCGACTCACCTCGCGACCATTCTGCTTCTCGATCCGGCAACCGGCGCGTTGCTCACCGTGATGGATGGCCGCTATATCACGGAGGCTCGCACGGCCGCGGTTTCGGCCGTCTCGACGCGCTACATGGCGCGCGAAGACGCCGCGGTTCTCGCGCTGATCGGATCGGGCGTTCAGGCGCACAGCCACCTGGAGGCGCTCACGCTCGTCCGTAATTTCCGTGAGATCCGATGCTGGAGTCCCACCCGCTCCAACCTTGATCGATTTGTGGCCGAACATCCGCAAGTTCAACCCGCCGATTCCGCTCAAGCCGCGGTCGCAGGAGCCGACGTGATTGCGCTCGTGACCGCTTCCACGACGCCCGTGATTCAGAACGAGTGGGTCCAGGATGGAACCCACGTAATTGCGGTCGGCGCTTGCCGCCCCACGCATCGCGAGATCGATCCGAAGTTGGTCGCGCGCGCTCGCCTGATCGTCGATTCGCGGGCTGCGGCGCTGAAGGAGTCAGGCGACGTCGTTCTCGCGATCCAGGAGGGTTTATTCGGTCCCGAGCACATAAAAGGCGAACTGGGCGAAGTGGTCTCAGGTTCATGCAAAGGGCGCGATAATACAACGCAAGTAACTATATTTAAATCGCTTGGACTCGCGTGTGAAGACGTCGCCGCAGCCGATCTGGTTTTTGACTTGATCTAACGTTCGTTCATACGTATAATTCAAACATACGTATGAATCATACTGCGCTGGCCACCGGATCGGCACCCTCAACCAAGGAGCGCATCCTGGATGCAGCCGAACGATTGCTGGCCAAACAGGGCTTCGAATCGACTTCTCTTAGAGCCATCACCACCGAAGCGGAAGTAAATCTCGCCGCCGTCAATTATCATTTCCAAACCAAAGAAGCGTTGTTTCGCGCTGTGATTGCGCGCCGCTTCGCTCCCGTGAACGAACGTCGCAACGCGATGCTGGATGGCATCGAAGCGGAGGCGGGCGATGGAGCATTACCAGTTGCTCGGGTGATCGAAGCGTTCATCAGGCCGGTGCTCGAAGTTCGCGGCCGCTCGAGAAACATCGCGCCCATCGTCGGCCGCGTCTTCGCGGAGAACGATGAGTTCACGGAGCGCTTCTTTCAGGATCATCTGGCGGCCGTTACCCGCCGTTTCCTGGCCGCGCTCACGCGCGCCACGCCGCACTTGCCGAGAGAAGAAATGATGTGGCGCGCCCACTTCCTTGTCGGCGCCATGGCGCACAACATGATCACCGGAGAATTTTTTGAGAAAGTTTCCGAAGGGCTCTGCCGCGCCAGCGATATCGAAGGGCTTGTGAGGCAAATGGTAGGAGTTTTCACTACGGTATTTGAAGCGCCGTCCACGGAGAAAGTCGAACATGAGGGTTAGCTACTTCGCAGTTTTGTTCTGTCTGCCGGTTGTGGCCCAGCAGCTCGAAACGCGGCCCGCGGTCTTGCAGCTCAGCTTGAAAAAGGCAGTCGAAATCGCGCTCTCGCCGGAGGGCAGCACGCGGCTCCAACTCGCGCAGGAATCGTTGAAGCAGACGGAAGCGCGTAAAGACGAGGCGCGATCGTCTCTCTTGCCGGATTTCGAAGGACAGGTTGCGTACAAGAACATGGACGAAAATCTTCGGGCTCTCGGATTGAGGTTCGCGATTCCGGCCGCCTTCGGTTTCTCGATTCCAACGTTCGTGCCGCCCTTCGACGTGCTCGACGCTCGCGCCAGCGTCAATCAAAACGTCTTCGACTTCAGCTCCATCCGCCGTTTCCAGTCGGCCAAGGCGACCGTCGGCGCGGCGCGGTCCGATTTGAATGACACGCGCGATCGCGTCATGGAGCAGGTGGCCCGCTCCTATCTGACTGCTCTCCGCGCCCAGACCACGGTCGAAACCGCCCAGGCAAACGTGCAGCTTTCCGAAGCTTTGGTCACGCTGGCGCAATCGCAGAAGAACGCCGGCACCGGGACGGGCATCGAAGTCACGCGCGCCAAGGTCCAACTTGCGAACGACCAACAGAACCTGCTGGTCGCCGAGACCGACCAGACCCGCTCCAATCTGCAGTTGCTGAAAGTCCTCGGCGTGCGGATCGACAACGCGGTGGAGTTGACGGATCGCATGGAATACACGCCGACCGATCCGGTGGATGCCGAGCACGCGCTGAAAGCGGCCCTCGACAAGAGGCCCGATCTGAAGGCGCAACAGGCCCGGGAAGTGAGCGCGCAGCTCTCCTACAGCTCCGTTAAATTCGAACGGCTGCCTTCCGTGGTCGGGTTCGCCGACTACGGATCGATCGGAAGCAATAGCAGCATGTCGCCCACGCGCGAGTACGGCTTGTCGCTTCGGCTTCCTATCTTCGACGGCGGACGCCGCGACGCGGAGCGGCACGAGAGCGCCTCCCAATTGCGTCAGGAGCGCATCAAGACGGCCGACCTGCGGGATCAGATCGAGCTCGAAGTGCGCAGCGCAATCGTCAGCCTGAAATCGGCCGACGCGCAAGTCAAAACGGCGCGAGAAGGCCTGCAGCTTGCCGAAGAAGAGGTGAGCCACGCGCGGCGGCGCTACCAAGCGGGCATCACCAACAGCATCGAAGTGACGGACGCGCAGACGCGGCTCGACCGCGCGCGAGAGAACGTCATCAGCGCTCTGTACAACCACAATCTCGCGAGAATCGATCTGGCGAGCGCGATTGGAAGAATTGAGACTGTAGTTCAGTAATAGATGTTCAGTAGGGGACGTTATGCGTAAACGAGTGATCGTCATTTTGGTGGTTGTGATTGGCGCCGCAATCGGCGGAGTGCTGGTGTCCCGCAGCTTGGGCCGCCAGGATCCCAACCGCATCAAGTTATCCGGCAATATCGAGCTGACGCAGGTCGACATATCGTTCAAGGTCCCGGGTAAGCTCATCGAGCGGACCGTGGACGAAGGCGATTCGGTCAAGAAGGGGATGCTCATCGCCCGGATCGACCGCGACCAGATCGATCAACAACGCTTCCGCGACACGGCGAGCGTGTCGTCTTCGCAATGGGCGCTACAGCAATCGAAATCTTCTCTCGATTGGCAACGCCAGACCACCGCGGCTGACGTCGACCTCAAGAAGGCAGCTCTGCAACAAGCCCAAGCGCATTTGGATGAACTGCTGAACGGCTCACGGCCCCAGGAAATTCAGGAGGCCCGGCAGGCGGTCGCCGATATTCGCGCGCAAAATGAACAGGCGCGCCTCGATTGGGATCGCGCCCAGCCGCTCATGAAAAACGACGACATTTCGAAGTCGCAGTACGATGCGTTTCGGGCCCGCCTAGACAGCACCACGGCGTCCTTGAAGCAGGCGCAGGAACGGCTCGCAATGGTTGAGGAGGGTCCGCGCAAGGAAGAGATCGCGGGAGCCCGAGCTCAGGTGGAACAGGCTAAAGCAACGCTTCATATGAGCGAGGCTAATCGACTGGAAATACAGCGCCGACAAGAGGATCTGGATGCCCGCCGTTCGGACGTGGAACGGGCCCGCGCACAGGTCGGAATGACCGATGCGCAAGTCGCCGATACCACGGTCCGGTCGCCGATTGACGGGATCGTTCTTGTGAAATCGGCAGAGTTGGGGGAAGTGGTTGCGGCCGGAACAACGGTCGTCACCATTGGCGATATCGACCATCCCTGGATGCGCGCCTACATTAACGAGCGCGACCTGGGCCGCGTGAAACTTGGGATGAAGGCAGAGGTCACCAGCGATTCCTATAAGGGCAAAAACTATACCGGCCACGTGACGTTCATTTCGCCCGAAGCGGAGTTCACGCCGAAGCAAATCCAGACCGCCGAAGAGCGCGTCAAGCTCGTGTATCGCATCAAGATTGAAGTGGAAAATCCGAATCGCGAGCTGAAGTCCAACATGCCGGTGGAAGCGGACCTGCTCGTCAACTGAACCGCCATGGAATCAATCGTTCGGGCGATAAATCTAACGCGACGCTTTGGGCCGCTCACCGCGGTCGACCACCTGAATATCGAGATCCCGAAGGGTGAGATTTTCGGTCTCGTGGGTCCCGATGGGGCGGGGAAGACCACCACGCTGCGTTTGTTGTGCGGTCTGATCGATCCTACCGAGGGCGAGGCGTGGGTTGTCGGACACAACGTCGCGCGCGATCTGAACGCCGTCAAAGATCAGATCGGCTACATGGCGCAGCGCTTCGGATTGTATGGCGACCTCACGGTCCAGGAAAACATGGACTTCTACGGCGATCTTTTTGGGATCGGCAAAGAGGATCACGCCAAGCTCAGCCGCGAACTTCTCGCCATGACGCGCATGGAGCCTTTTCGAGCGCGGCCGGCCTCCAAACTGTCCGGCGGCATGAAACAAAAACTGGCTTTGATGTGCACGCTGCTGCACCGGCCGCGTGTTTTGTTTCTCGACGAACCGACCAACGGCGTCGACCCTGTTTCGCGGCGCGATTTTTGGGCCATTCTGTACCAACTGGTTAGCGACGGATTGACCCTTTTCGTCAGCACCGCCTATCTGGACGAAGCCGAACGCTGCAATCGCGTGGCGTTAATGGATCATGGAAAACTGATTCGTGTGGATACGCCGGCGGAGTTGAAAAAGGGACACGGATGGTATCGCATGGTGGTTTCCGATTCGCGTGCGGCGCGGGATGTTCTGAGCAAGCACGCCGGCGTGGAGAGTGTCGAGTCTTCGGGAGCCGCGCTGCATCTGCTTCTGGCTCCGGGAACGTCTGAGCCGGATTTGCGGAAAGATCTAAGCTCGCGGGGCCTTGAAATTAGCGCTTTCGAGCAGATCCAGCCATCGCTCGAGGATATTTTCATCGCCTTGATCCGCCAAGCGGAGGCGACCCATGCCGTTTGAGAACGCATCCGTCGAAATGGACAATCTCGTCAAGCGCTTCGGCAATTTCGTGGCCGTCGATCGCGTGACGCTCAGCGTCAAACCCGGCGAGATTTTCGGATTTCTAGGACCAAATGGGGCAGGGAAGTCCACGACCATTAGAATCCTCTGCGGACTGCTTGCGCCTACCTCCGGGAAAGCTTCGGTGGGCGGGATCGACGTCGTGAAGAACCCCGAAGCCGTCAAACATATTATTGGCTACATGTCGCAGAAGTTTTCGCTTTACGACGACCTTACGGTGGAGGAGAATATCGACTTCTTCAGTGGCATTTACGGCGTGGAAGGCGAGCGCCAGCGCGCGCGTAAAGAATACGTGCTCAAGATGGCGGGCCTCGAAGACCGCCGCGGTTCTCTGACTCATTTACTTCCGGGAGGCATGAAACAGCGGCTCGCCCTTGGTTGCGCCATTTTGCACGAACCCCCGATTCTGTTTTTGGATGAGCCCACTTCGGGCGTTGATCCCATCGCGCGGCGCGGTTTCTGGGACCTGATTTATCAGCTCTCGGCCGCGGGGCACACCGTTTTCGTCAGTACGCATTACATGGATGAAGCCGAATACTGCCACCGCATCGCGCTCATGTATGGCGGCAAGGTGATTGCGCTGGGATCGCCCGCGGAGTTAAAACATGCACTCGATGCCGTGAGCATTTTGCGCCTCGAATGTTCCGACATTCTGGGGGCCATGCGGGCGCTCCAGGCTCTGCCGGAGACCAGCGAGGTCGCCGTTTTCGGAGGCGGGTTGCACGTCACCGTTGCGGACGCAAACCATTCCATGCCGGCCATCCGGACAGCGCTCGAAAGCGCCGGAATAGCCATTGCTTCGCTGGAGCGGATTGAACCGTCCATGGAAGACGTCTTCGTCGCGCTGATCGAAGAAGAAGAAAGGAAGGCCGCATGAAGACGCTCCGTTCTAACCCTCGCCCACTCTTTTCCGGCCATCGCCCGCCCTTTTCCGACCATCGCCCGCTCTTTTCCGACCACCGCCCGCTCTTTTCCGACTCTCGATCGCTCTTTTCCGACCACCGCCCGCTCTTTTCCGACTCTCGATCGCTCTTTTCCGACCATCGATCGCTCTTTTCCGAGCCGCGCCCGGCAGGAAGCGGTCCCCGCCGCGCGTTACAGAACCGCGGCCGTGAGGGAGCACGCTTGCTCGCGCAGCGTCCGCTCCGTTCCGAGCCGCGCCCGGCAGGAAGCGGTTGGTCTACGCGTTCGAAGAACCCGGTGGCGAGTGAAAAACGAGCAGTGCCACTCCGTCACCGTCGCGGTTCAGTAGCGCGAAGTCGAAGACCGCTCCCTGCCGGTCACAGCTCGGAACGGAGCGATCGATATACGGGCGAAAAGTTTTTCACGTCCCGTGACGGAGCGCCCGCATGAACTTCCGCCGCCTGAAAGCCGTCACCCGCAAAGAACTGCTCCACATCGTCCGCGACTGGCGCAGCCTGGTCCTCGCCCTCGCCATGCCACTCGTGATGCTGCTGCTTTTCGGCTACGCGCTCACCCTCGACGTCGACCGCATTCCCACCTACGTCTACGATTGGGACCACACGCCGGAGAGCCGCGACCTCATCCAGCAGTTTCGCGGCTCCCGCTACTTCACCATCATCGACGCCGTGGACAACTACGGCGCCATCGAGCGCGGGATCGACAGGAGCAAGATCCTAATGGGCATTGTGGTCGCGAAAAACTACTCCCGCGACCTGCTGGCTGGCCGCGAAGCCAACGTACAAATTCTCCTCGACGGCAGCGATTCGAATACCGCTTCCATCGCCCTCGGTTACGCCGATTCGATTGTCGAAGTCTACGCCGCCCAACTACGCTCCGACGCCCAGATCCGCCACGGCGGCGGCGAGTTGAAGGTCCCCGTCGAACCGCGCATTCGTGTCTGGTACAACAGCGATCTGAAATCCCGCAACTTCATCGTCCCCGGTTTGATCGCCGTCACGCTCATGATCATCGCCGCGATGCTCACATCGTTGACCATCGCCCGCGAATGGGAGAACGGCACCATGGAGCAGCTTCTCTCCACCCCCGTTCGTCCCGTCGAGCTTGTTCTCGGCAAGCTGCTCGCGTTTTTCGCGCTCGGATTTATCGACTTAATCATCTGCGTCGTGGTGGCCGTGTTCGTCTTTCAGGTGCCGTTCCGGGGCAGCGCCTGGTTCCTCTTGATGACTAGCTGCATCTTCCTGTTCGGCGCGCTGTGCTGGGGAATTTTCATTTCCGCGACCGTCCGCTCGCAATTACTGGCCTATCAAATCGGCATGATGACCTCCTTTCTGCCGGCGTTTCTGTTATCCGGTTTCATCTACGCAGTCACCAACATGCCGTACGTTATTCAAGTAATAAGTTATGCCGTTCCCGCGCGTTACTTTGTGACCATCGTCAACGGCGTTTTTCTCAAGGGCTTGGGAATCGAGATGCTATGGGGTCAAGCCGCGCTGCTGACCCTCTACGCTGCGCTGGTATTCCTGGCCGCGGTCCGCAAAATGCGCCTGAAGGTGGCCTGATGAGCAATCGCATCCTATATATCATTCGCAAAGAAGTCCGCCAGGCGTTCCGCGAGCCGCGTATGCGCGCCATGCTTTTCGTTCCGCCTATCGTCCAGCTCCTGGTCTTCGGATACGCCGTAAACCTCGATGTCGAAAACGCGCAAATGGTCTGGGTCGACCAGGATCGTACGCCCGAGAGCCGCGATCTTTTTTCGAAATTCCAAGGCTCCACTCGTTTTTCAGTTATAGGGACGCCCGTATCGGAGCAAGAGGTCACGCGGTGGCTCGATTCGGGCCGCGCCGATCTCGCCGTGCGCGTATTACCTGGGTTTGCGCGCGATATCCAGCGCGGCCGCAAGACATCCGTTCAGGTGCTGGTCAATGGCAGCGATTCCAATAAAGCGGCGCTGGTCGCAAGCTACGCCAGCAGCGTCGTCGGCAGCTACGCGCAGGACGTCATGAATGAGCAGGCGCGCGACAAACTCGTCGGCAGGACCGCGCAAGGCCCCATTCATCCCGGCATTCCGACGCTGAATCTGCGCAGCCGGGTCTGGTTTAACCCGGACCTGAAAAGCCGCAACTACTTCGTACCCGGCGTGGTAGTGAACATCATTGCACTGGTCACTTTAATGCTGACCGCCATGGCGATCGTGCGCGAAAAAGAAATCGGGACCATGGAACAATTGATGGTCACGCCTATCAAACCGATCGAGCTGATGATCGGCAAGACGCTGCCTTTTGCAGCGGTCGGGATCGTCGATATTGTGCTGGTCGTTATCGTGGCCCGGCTGTTGTTTCACGTCCCGTTCCGAGGCAGCGGGCTGATTCTGCTGCTGGCGTCGATCTGCTTTTTACTGACATCCCTCGGCGCCGGGCTCTTCATCTCGACCGTCTCGCGAACGCAGCAACAGGCCATGATGACGACCTTCCTCTTCTTCCAGCCGTGTTTTCTGCTGAGCGGGTTTACGTTCCCGATTCGCAATATGCCAGTTGTGGTCCAGTACATCACGTATCTGAACCCCGTCCGCTATTTCATGGAGATCGTGCGCGGGCTTTTCCTGAAGGGAAGCGGCATCGGAGTGCTGTGGCCGCAGATGGTGGCGTTGGCGGTAATCGGGGTGGTGGTGATGACACTCAGCGCGAGCCGCTTCCATAAGCGGTTGGAATAACCAACTCCTCTTTGGTTGTATAGCGTAGCGTTTCGCTATACAATAGAGGAGCTGCCGGAGTGATCGAAACTATCAAGCACAAGGGCTTGCGCCGGCTATACGAAGAGGACGGCCGTAGCGGCATCCGCCCCGATATGGTGGACAAAGTGCAGAAGATTCTTTCGGCGCTGGAAGCAGCCGATTGCTTGGAAGATCTGGCCATTCCAATGTTTCGGTTGCACCGGTTGACCGGCGGCCGGCGAGGCACCTATTCGATGACGGTCAAGGCCAATTGGCGGATAACATTCAGCTTTCATAACGATTACCACTAACCAGGAGGAAAGAACATTATGCCGATGAAAAATCCCAACCACCCCGGCGACATGATTCGCGATTGCCTCGACGAACTGGGTGTTAACGTGACGG
Organism: Bryobacteraceae bacterium; assembly: GCA_049514735.1. GTDB lineage: Bacteria > Acidobacteriota > Terriglobia > Bryobacterales > Bryobacteraceae > JAICMB01. The sequence goes on along the minus strand of JBEKUT010000011.1, from coordinate 2,860 downwards.
AGGGGGCGAAGGCTCTTGGCGTAACCCGCGCGGCGCTGTCGCGTGTTCTGAACCGTAAGGCCGCGGTATCCGCGGAGATGGCCGTTCGTCTCGAGAAGGCGATTGGAAGCAGCGCGGGCTTTTGGCTCCGCTTGCAACTCGACTATGACTTGGCACGGGTACAAGCGCGCAAAAGTCACTATGAGAAAATCCTATGGGTTCCGAACCTTTCGAGTCACCGAACTAGCGCTTTATCATTCACTTGGCAAACTGCCCGAACCGGAACTCACCCACAGATTTTTCTGACGAATCAATTTTGCCACTCGTTTTGCAGGGATGTACGTCCGCTCCTCCGAAACCGGTTGCCGTCGACGAGAGCAAAAGCCCCCGCATCCGCGTCGCCTCCGTGCTCGGTTCCAATAAGCTGACTCACTACGTAAAGCCTGTTTATCCCAAGGAAGCAAGGGAAAAGCACGTATACGGCATGGTTCGTTTGCGGGCGACCATCACAATGACCGGCGAACTGCGCGGCATCCAGGTGATTCAGGGCGACCCTTTGCTGGTTCCCGCCGCGCTCAAGGCGGTCAAACAATGGCGGTATGAGCCGACCCTCCTAAATTCCGAGCCTGTGGAAGTGATCGCGGATATCAACCTGAGCTTCTATCCGTAACAACAGGGAATTTCAAACGCACTTCGGTACCTCGGGCGGGCCGGATCTCAAGCTCTGCAGACAACTGCCGCGCCAGGGCCCGCATCAACCGGAAACCAAGGGTCGGCGAGTTGACCCAGTCCATTCCGTAAGGGAGCCCAACGCCATTATCGGATAAGGTCAAGGTCACCGAACCGGCTGGGCGTTGGCGCATGCGAACCGTCACCTCGCCGGTCCGGCCCTCTGGAAATCCATGCAGCAGGGAATTCTGAACCACTTCGTTCACGAAAATGCCGCACGGCAGGGCCGTGTCGAGATTGACTGGAACGGGCTCCAAACCCGCGATGAGGCGTACGCTCTCCGAATTGCCCACCAACCGCTCCGCGATCTGCCGCACATATTTAGCAAGGTCCACTACGGCCAGGTCCTCGGATTCGTACACCAGTTCATGAAGCAAAGCCATCGATTGTATCCGGTTGCCGGTGGATTCCAGCACTCCTAAAGCCCGGCCATCGGTTTCTTCGCGAGATTGTAGAGAAAGCAGGCTTGAAACAATCTGGAGATTGTTTTTTACGCGATGATGGATTTCCCGAAGAAGCGCATCCTTCTCGCGAAGCAGTGCGGATTGACGCGCCAACAGATCGTGCTGTAGGTCGTTCTGGATCATGGATACTGCGACGTCCTGTCCAACGGCGCCGGACACGACGACCAACGGTATCTCTTTACGGGACTCCAGGAGAACGGCCAGAGCTTGCGTGGCGCTGAAGCGCGCCAGCCGGTAGTCCACGATAACGACATCCCATGCAGTGTTGGCGAGCGCCGACCGAAGACCCTCTTCATCGTCAACCCGCTGGTCGCGAACGATGTAACCGGCAGCTCCCAGCAAGCGGCTAAGGGTTGAATCGCTCTCGGAATCTTTCACGTGCAGCGCGTTGATAGTCCGGGTCAAGCTGATTCCCCAAGCGCGTGAGGGACCAATCGCATAGAGGTGTGTTTGGAACTACTCCCGACGTCAGCTCGGGTTATATGGCGCAACCCCGTCCTGAGAACCGGTGTCTAACTTCCGATAACATATATTATGTAAACTAAAAAGCATGACAAAAAAGAAGGCCCGAGACGAACGCGTCGCCACTCGGGCCTGAGGGAAGATCTATGAGTTTAACGATGATGGCTGCCGCCGCCGCCGGAATGCCCGCCGCTTCCACCCCCGCCTTTCGGGGCGCTCTTAGGAGCGCTCTTGGGTGCGCTTTGCTTCTCGGATCGCGCCGCCGGTGCGTTGTAAGACCGCGTTGCGGGTGCGCTGTACGATTGGGCGCGTCCGCCGTATTGATTCCCTGCGCTCGACCCGCCATAGCTTCGCGGCGCGCTGTAACTCGGGGCGCTGTAACTTTGCGTCGAACGGTCGCGAACAATCGGTGGGCTGATGCGGACCGCGCTACCGCTGCTTCGTCCATAGGCGTCCGCTCCGGCTCCGCCAGCCGTTCCGTTATACCGGCTCCAGCCGCCGCCGGTTGCTCCAGCGGGTGTGTTGCTGCCGCTTCGCCCGATCGACGTTGAGCCGTTGGGTTCGCCAAACCGGCTCCATCCGTGCTGTGCCGACACCGCAGCCGCTCCTCGTGAGAAGCCGCCGCTACCAGCCGCTGCATTCCCGCTGAAACGGCCGGACGCCTGTTGGACCATCTGACGCTGCTGCTCAAACGGCGTGGTCCGCGCGGCCTGTGAACCGCTACGCGTGAAAAACTGCGTGGTTCGAGCCTGCCGGAAGCTCGACATATTCACGGCACGGTCCGAAAACCGCAGACTTCCGCGATCCGGCGTCACTGGAAGGCCGCCTCGAACCATGCCCGCATTGCGAATCTCCCCGGCCCCCACCGCAGCGAACCGTCCGCTAGCGCCACGTCCGAAGTTGGCCGCCGAAACGCCCATCACACCCCCTGCCACGCGAGCGTTCCTAAAGCCGTTGTAGACGTTGAAATTATTTACGATAACCGTCTGACGAAAGCCGCCGCCAAATCCTCCACCCCACCAGGGATGGAACAGCTCGAACGGAGCCAGCGCCACCCAACCGATATTGGCGAAGCCGAAACCGAGTCCAATGCCGCCTCCGCCGAATCCGAAAAATCCGACCAACGCCGGACTCCAGTAAGAGGGCCCGCTCAATGGACCAGGCCACCACGCCCACCCGAATCCAGCGTGATACCAACGCCCATAATGATATGGCGCCCAGCCCCA
>JBEKUT010000010.1:0-37348 GCA_049514735.1 Bryobacteraceae bacterium | reverse complement strand
CGCCTCCGGTCAAGAAAATGGGTTCCGTGCACCGTACATCACGGCCCGTTGGCGGTCAAGACGAGAGCTTTATAAAGGATCCCGGCCTGCCAACCCATCCCCACCCTCCCGCGCTACCATTAAGGTTCAGACAACTATGGCCAAGCTATCCATCCGCGACCTCGACCTGAAGAACAAGACCGTCTTCATTCGCGTCGATTTCAACGTCCCGCTCGCCCCCGGTGGTAAAGAGATCACCAGCGACAAGCGGATTCGGGCGTCGCTCCCGAGCATCAAGTACGCGCTAGAACACGGCGCGGGCGTCGTCCTCGCCAGCCACCTCGGACGTCCCAAAGGCAAACCGAATCCGGAAATGAGCCTGCAGCCCGTCGCCGAACGCTTGCAACAGCTCCTCGGAACGCCGGTGAAAATGGCTCCCGATTGCATCGGTCCCGAGGTCGCAAAAATGCGCCCCAAACCGGGCGAAGTGCTCCTTCTCGAAAACCTCCGCTATCACGCCGAGGAAGAAAAGAACGATCCCGGTTTCGCAAAACAGCTCGCGTCCATCGCCGATATCTACGTGAACGACGCTTTCGGATCGGCCCACCGCGCGCATGCCTCCACTGTCGGAATGATCCAGTTCATGCCTCAAGCGGCCGCCGGCCTTTTGATGGACAAGGAACTCGAATACCTCGGCAAAGCGACCACCAATCCCGATCGTCCCTGCGTGGCAATCCTCGGCGGCGCCAAGGTGTCGGACAAGATCGAGGTCATCCGAAACCTCATGAAGGTCGTGGACAAGCTCCTCATCGGCGGCGCTATGGCCTACACGTTTATCAAAGCCAAGAATGAGCCCACCGGCAAATCGTTGGTCGAAGACGACAAGGTCGATCTCGCCAAACAGATTCTGTCGGAAGCCGGTTCGAAATTGTTGCTGCCCGTCGATCATATCGTCGTTTCGGAATTGAAGGAAGGCGCGCCCTTCGAGGTCGTCACAACAATTCCCGCCGGCAAGATCGCCGTGGACATCGGTCCAAAGACGGTCGCGGAGTTTTCCGCTGTTGTGGCCAAGGCAAGAACCGTGATCTGGAACGGCCCCATGGGTGTTTTCGAAAAGCCTCCGTTCGACAAGGGTACCGTGGCGCTGGCGAAAGCTGTCGCCGCATCCGGCGCGGTTTCCGTGGTTGGCGGCGGCGATTCCGAGAAGGCCATCAAATCCGCTGGCGTGACCGACAAAATCTCTCACGTCTCCACGGGTGGCGGAGCCTCCCTGGAGTTTCTGTCGGGAATCGAGCTCCCCGGCGTGGCGGCTCTGACTGAAAAGGCCGTCCCGGCAAACGCCTGAGATATTTCGTTAAAGACTTTAGCGGCTAAGTCGATAGATACTTACCCGGATAAGTAAGAAATCGGAAGCGATTCGGTCCGGGAACACTTCATGCCGCAAAGTGCCAGACGACTTGTCGCGCTGTTCGCCGTACTCGCGGCGGCTCCCCTCGCGCTGGCACAGCGGTATAGTTTCCAGCTGTACGGACAATCCGAAGGCCTCACCAACCTGGTGCCCCTCTGCATGCTGCAGGATCGCACCGGGTTCCTGTGGGTCGGAACGCAAAACGGGCTCTTTCGATACGACGGCGCCCGTTTTGAGTTCTTCACGCAAGGGCTGCCATCCACGCGGATCTCGACGATTTACGAGAGTCCCGCCGGATCGCTCTACGTGGCGACAACCGGCGGACTGGCACGGTTCTCGAATGGACGTTTCGAGCCGATTCGCTACAACGGTCCGGTAACGGCCCGCCGTCAGGGGCTGGCATCCGATGCCGGGGGCAACCTCTACATGGCAACGGATTCCGGTCTTGTCGTTTTTCATGGCCAGGCAAGCGGAAGCGATTTGCTGACGTACCGGGGAGGATCGGCCGTTCACAGCGTTTTTCAAGATTCTCAGGGCGTCCTGTGGGCCGGTTGTCACAACCGGCTATGCACCGTCCAAAATGGCCAATTGGTCGAAACCGCTCCGGAACTTCCCAAGGCCGAATGGACCGGCATTCAAGCCAGTCCCACCGGAGACGTTTGGGTCCTGAGCAGATCCGCGCTGTGGCGGCGGCCTGCCGGTGAAGACAAGTTCAAGCCCGTAAATCCGCCTTTCTCGCCCGCCGATTATTCGATACTGCTAGGCGATCCTGAGTTGAAGGTAACGGACGGCGGAGACGCGTTTGTACCCACGCTGCACGGAATTTGCCGCTGGTCGAAGGGGCAATGGCGCATCGTCGACGAACGCGCCGGCCTGATCCGAAGCGACCTCACGTCGCTGTTCGCCGATCGCGAAGGATCTCTGTGGGTCGGAATCGCAGGACTCGGATTGGCGCGCTGGCTGGGTCATGGCGAATGGGAACATTGGACCAAGTCGGAAGGTCTGCCGCACGAAGCGATCTGGGCCATCGACCGCGATTCCGCCGGAACCATCTGGACCGGAACCAGCAGCGGCCTGGCCTTCAAGAAGACAAATGGCGAGTGGGAATCGCTGCCGGAATTTGCTTCGAAGATGGTACTTTCCATCGCGCACACCCGCGACAATTCGATGTGGATCGGAACCGGCAACGACGGCCTGATTCGAATTGACGGAACGGGTAAAACGACGCTGGTGCTGGTTTCGAGACAAAAACTGTACGCGCCGCAGGTCCTGGTGGATCGCGCCGGCTTCGTGTGGGCCACTTCGAAGGGCGCGTTGTATCGGAGCGCGACACCGGCGGACGGCAAAATCCCTGAGTTCCTCGCGCAGCCGGTTCCATCCAGCGCGCCGGACGAACGGATTCATCGGTTGGCCGAAGATGGCGACGGAAGGATCTGGGCGACCGGTTCGCGGGGCCTTATCTGCTTCGACCACGGGCGCTGGATCCGCTTCACCACCGCGAACGGCCTGCGGGCGAGCCATACCGCCGACATGACGATCGGCAAAGACGGCAGCATCTGGATCGGGTACCACGACGCGCTCGGCCTCTCGCGCTTCCAGTGGAACGGAACAACGCTGCAGCTTTCCGAACAATACACGACGAAAACCGGCCTGCGCTCGAACCAATCGGTTTTCCTGGGAACAGACGCGGCGGGATCCATCTGGAGCGGAACCGACAGCGGCGTAGACGTGCTGAGCGGCGGCAACTGGCAACATTACGGCCAACCGGAAGGCCTGGTATGGGACGATTGCAACAGCCGTGCATTCCTTGCCGACCCCGGCGGCAGCGTCTGGATCGGAACCAGCCGCGGACTTTCCCGGTTCCATCGCGAAACGCTCCAGGCGTCCGATCCCCCGGTCGTGGTAGTTACCGACGCGCGGCTGGGCGACACTGCTCTCGGCCGGGAAACGCTCGCCGTGCCGTACTCGCAACGATATTTCAGCGTGCGATTCACCGCGCCGACGCTTCTGAACAGCCGCGGCCGGCTGTACCGTTATCGTTTGTCGAATATCGACGGGACTTGGGTCGAGGGTCCGGAGAACGAAGCGCGCTACGCTAACCTTCCGCCCGGGAATTACACGTTCGAAGTTCTGGCCCGGAATGGAGCCGGCGCCTGGAGCCGGCAGCCCGCGAAATTGAACTTCACGATCTCGCCGGCATGGTGGCAGAGCTGGTGGTTTTGGACCTTGTCGGCCGCTGTCTGCGCGGCGCTCGGACGGCTGTGGTGGCTGCGCCACGTGCAAAATGTCGAACGGTCCCAGGAGCGTTTGGAGGCGGCCATCCGGGAACGGACCCAGGAACTGGCGCAGGAAAAAGTGCGCGCCGAAAAAGCGAACCAGGCGAAGGGCGAATTTCTGGCCAACATGAGCCATGAGATCCGCACGCCCATGAACGGCGTTGTCGGAATGACGCGGCTGCTGATCGAAAGCGACCTCAACCCGGAGCAGCGCGAGTGGGCCGAAGCCGCGGTACTCTCGGCCGAATCCCTGCTGACGGTGATCAACGACGTTCTCGATTTTTCGAAGGTCGAAGCCGGCATGCTCACCATCAACTGCGAGGGTTTCGATTTGCAATCCACGATTCGGGATGCCGTGCAGATGTTGCGCGGCCAAGCCGAGCAAAAGGGCCTGACGTTGCGTCTGGAATTTCCGCCGGACGCGCCGCGCTACGTAGTCGGCGATCCGGTACGCGTGCGCCAGATCGTGGTGAACTACATCAGCAACGCGGTAAAGTTCACGGAGACCGGGGGCATCTGTGTCAAAGCCGAATACGATGACGCCTGGCTCATCTCGGTGATCGACTCCGGAATCGGCATTCCCTTCACTAAACAATCGACCTTGTTCGGGAAATTCGTTCAAGTGGATTCCTCGACGACGCGGCGATTCTCGGGCACTGGCCTGGGACTTGCGATTTCGAAGCAACTGGCGGAATTGATGGGAGGGTCGGTGGGATTGCGCAGTGAACCAGGACTGGGGTCGACCTTCTGGGTGAACCTGCCCCTGCCGCTCGCAGCCGCTCCCACCCCCAGGGCTGCGCACGCGGAATCCAAGATCGTCGAGGCTGAAAAATCTACCGAGAGCCGAGCTTTGGTGCTGCTTGCCGACGACAATACCATCAACCAAAAACTGGCCAGTCACCTCCTTCGGAAATTGGGTTGCGAAGTCGAAATTACGAGCAACGGAACGGAGACGCTGGAGCGCTGGAAAGAACGCCCTTTCGATGCGATTTTCATGGACTGCCAGATGCCGGACCTGGACGGTTACGAGACCACGGCGCTCATCCGGAGCTCCGGCGGGCGGGGCCGCGAAATTCCGATTATCGCCACCACGGCGCATTCCATGGCGGGCGACCGCGAAAAGTGCCTGGCAGCCGGCATGACGGATTATGTCAGCAAGCCGCTCAGCCTGAAAGATCTCGCGCGCGTGCTGGAAGAAACCGTCGCTCCAGTGGCTCATGCACGCTGATCCAGTAGCGATTTCAGCCGGTCATACCCGGCGCGGCTGACGGGAAGCTGCGTTCCGTCCGCCAGAATCGCGATGCGGCTGTCTTTGGTGTACGGTTCGATTCGTGAAACGCGCTCCAGGTTCACGATATAAGAACGATGAATGCGGACGAACTGCTGCGGGTCAAGCGAAGACTCCAGACTCGAGATGGTCTGCTGTTTTAGATAATTCTTGCCCTCGCTGTGGAGCGAAACATAGTCGTCCTGGGCTTCCACGTAGTCGAGCCGCTCGATCGGAATGACGTGAACTTTCGCGCCATCCTTGACCACGATTCGCGCCGGATAATTCGCCGGACCGCGGGCGGCAGCGGCCAATTCGGCGGGAGGCGGCGCCTGCTGACCCATGCGCTGGCGGGCGCGCTCCACCGCGGTCTTGAAACGATCCATGCCGAAGGGCTTCAACAAATAATCGACCGCGTGGGCGTCGAAGGCGCGCATGGCGTAGGAATCGTACGCAGTGGTGAAGATCACGGCAACATCGCGGCCGATCAGCTCCAGCACTTCGAAGCCGTCCAGCTTGGGCATCTGAACATCCAAAAACACCAGGTCCGGTTTATGTTCGCCAATCGCCTTGACGGCTTCGAATCCGTTGCCGCACTCGGCGACGATCTCGATATCGGGGAAGGCCTGTAAATACTCGCGCACCAACTGCCGCGCCAGTTCTTCGTCGTCCACGATCACGACGCTGGTCCGCGTACTGCGTTCCTGGGAAGTGGGGCGCGAGGTCTGTTCCAAACCGCGCAGGTCGACCGCAACATCGCGCGCCGATTGATACCGTTTTTCGACATCCTTCTGCAGGCATTTCCGAACAATGCGGTCAAGCTCCGGGGGCACATCGTAATTGAAGCGGGCCATCGCTTCCAAATTCCCGCTCAAAAGACGCGCGATGGTTTCGGAGGGCGAATTGCCGGCGAAGGGAACACGGCCCGTACACATTTCATAAATGACCGCGCCGAGACTGAAAATGTCGCTGCGATAATCGACCACGTTGCCCAACGCCTGCTCCGGACTCATATATTGAACGGTCCCGATGACCGCGCCGGGAGTGCTGAGCACCTGCGTTTCCTGTTGCGTCGCGGAGGGCGCCTGGAGTTTGGCGAGTCCGAAATCGAGCACCTTAACGTGACCCTGCGGTCCGGCGATGATATTGGCGGGCTTGATGTCGCGATGCACGATTCCCTTGGAGTGCGCCGCATCGAGAGCATCGGCGACCTGCGCTCCGATGGCGACAACCTCCGCGCACGGGATGGGACCTTTAGCGATTCTGGCGCTCAAGGATTCGCCTTCGACGTATTCCATCGCGAGGAAATGCGTCCCGCCCTCTTCGCCGATCTCATATATATAGGCGATGTTGGGATGGCTCAGGGACGACGCCAGCCGCGCCTCCTGCAAAAATCGCTGAAGATGGCTGGGCTCCGCGGCCTGCGCTCCGGCCAGAACTTTGACGGCGACGTGCCTGCCGAGTTTCGTGTCGAGCGCGAGATACACGTGGCCCATGCCGCCCTCTCCCAAACTGGAGAGGATGCGGTACTGTGCGATGGAAGTTCCGGTCATGAGTCGCAAGGCAATTCGAGATATGCGCAGAAGCGATTATCGCGCACTTCGGTGGTGAGCCTGGCGTGGTTCTGATAGCGGGCTTTCAGGCGATTGCGGATGTTCACGAGCCCGATTCCGCTCCGCGCCGCCGGACGGGCCTCCGGATCGAAATCGTTTTCGACGATGATATGCAAAACTCCTTCGCTGCAGTGGGCCGCGACCATGATCCAACCGCCCTCAACCATTCCTGCGATGCCATGTTTTACGGCGTTTTCAACCAGTGGCTGGAGGATGAGGGATGGAACCGTGCAGCCCTCGCAAAGAGGCCCGACGGTCTGCTCGACCTTCAGGCGCTCGCCGAAGCGGACGCGTTCTACGTCGAGGTAGGTCTTGGCGAGGGCCATTTCCTGACCGAGCGGAATGCTCTCCTTCTCGGCGAGGTTGAGAGTGGAGCGCAGGAATTCCGAGAGGCGCAGGCACATCTCGCGGGCGCGGGCGGCGTCGATGGTGACGAGCGCGCTGATGGAGTTGAGACTGTTGAACAGAAAATGCGGATTGATCTGCGCCTTGAGAGCTTTCAACTCCGCTTCGCGGGCGAACACGCGGGCCTCCTGTTCGCGCGTTTGCGCTTCGCGCGAACTTTGCAAAGAGAAGAGCACGTAGTGCAATGCAACGGCGAGCAGATAGAGGAGCACGCCGGCCGCAAGCAACAGCGGGAACTGCGGGGACTGGACGCCCATCAGCTTGGCGATTCCGATGAGAAGCGCGGCGGCCATGAGTGCGGCCGCGGAATGGTTCACTAGGAGCTTCGAGATGGAGGAAGGCTCGAGCGGCAGATAGGGGCACGAATACCAGGGCGATAGACAGACGAGTCCGTAGAATACTGCCAGGCCGGCGGAACTGAACCCACTCTGCGCCCAGCCGAGGTGTCCCTGTTTATTCAACAGGAATGCCAATGCGATTCCGAGCGGCGTCCAGGCGAGAATGTAAAGGGCGAGGCGCGAGCGGTTGAGGAAGATGGGGTGCATGGGAGGATTTGTGTATGACCGCTCCCTTCCGGTCACGGCTCGGAACGGAGCGGCCGTGGTTCGGGGAAGAGCGGGCGTTAGTTCTTGATGCTCACTCCTCCAAATGCGGCGGTGCCGGTGACGATGAGGCGCGGCGGCGCGGTGATCTGGTCGGCGCGCGGGGGGCGGGTTTCATCGCCGAATCCGCCGAAAACTCCGATGCCTCTGGCGTCGACCATCCAGGTTTCGGGCACTCTGATTTCAACGCCGCCGAAGACCGCGGTGACATCGATGACAGCTTCGCCTTGCGCGATGGCGGCTCTGCGCAGATCGATCTCGTATCCTCCGAAGATGGCGCTGACTTCGCCGCCTCGGAAATCCTGGGAGTCGATTTGACGGCGGCCGCCTCCGAAAATCGTCCAAAGCCCGAAGGTGGGCGAGGTGGAACTGGTGAATGTGCGATCGCCGATTCCGCCTGTTGCGCCGGGTCCGCCGATTCCGCCTGTTGCGCCGGGTCCACCGATGCCGCCCGGTCCACCGATGCCGCCCGGTCCACCAACAATTGGCGGGCGTGTACCACCCCAAGGCCTGGGCTTGAGAAGCATCATGAGACCCCACGCGATGATGAGCAGTGGCCAGAACATGCGCCAATCGAAATAGATGATGCGGAGATTGTCGAGGAGAAGCAGCGCTCCGAGGCCGGCGACGATGCCGCCGAACACGATGGCGGCGGGACCGTGCGATTCGGCGATGCGGGCCACGCCAACAACGATGAGGATGGCGGGCCAATATTGCCAAAGGTCGTGGAAGCGGACGAGGCCCATGTTGTCGAGCAGGAACAAGACGCCGACCGTGACGATGATACCGCCCATGAGGACTCCATGGGTCCCGGAGTGTTGGTGCGGGTGCGCGGCGCGGCGCGCTTCGCGGCGTGCCCACTTCGCTTGGCGGCGCTGCCACTTGTCATCAAACTGATCCATGACTGGATCGTAGCAGGGGACGTTGTGGGACTCGACTGGAAATCGGTGAGTGGCGGGAGTTTACCGGCGAGGGGGCGGATGGCAGGCGGCTTGCTGCGGGGCGGGCGCGATGGTGCGCGGCGGTAGAGGAGGATGTGAGAGAGTGGGTACACCGGCATAAGTGATTGACCTCGAAGTGGTTAAGATTCCGGGATGGGCGGTGCGGAGGCTGGAAATGGGGTCCTGCTTCCGCAGTGGCGTTGGTTGGTGGGAGGCGGGTTGGTCTGCCTCGATTTAAATATACGGGGCGGGGTCAAGGATTTGAGGGTGGTCGTGGCGGGGTGTGCGGCGCTAAGTTACTGCTTCGATGCTGGATAGAGGTAAAATTAAGGTTGCATAATCTCGGTGAACGCGAATTCGGTGCTGGGCAATCTGCATAACACCTCAAATTAGTTGTAGTATTGTGCTATGGAATCCCGCAAGGATTCGTTCCAGCGTCTCTACGAGATCGCCGAGGCGCAACAAGGGTTTTTCACGACCAAGCAGGCGAAGGCTGCCGGATTCGCTGAGAATACTCATCCGTACCATGTTCAGGCGGGGAACTGGATCCGCGAACACCGCGGCATTTACCGGCTCACCCTCTTTCCCCAGACAGATCATCCCGACCTCGCAATTTGGTCGCTGTGGTCGCGAAACCGAAACGAGCAAACCGAGGGCGTGTACAGTCATCAAACCGCGCTGAGCCTCCACGAGCTTTCCGACGTCAACCCGGCGAAGCTGCACATGACCGTTCCGCCACGATTCCGCAGGAACAGCGCGATTCCCCGTATCCTTGTTCTACACCCCGGAATCGTCCCGCCTCAGGATATTCAAAGTGCACAGGGCTTCCAGTTCACGCGGCCGCTTCGAACCATTGCAGACGTGGTTGAGGCCGGCACGGTGGAACGCGCCTTCGTGCGGCAGGCCATCCGGCAGGCATTCGATCGCGGATTGATTACGCGCCCGGATCTGAGGAAGGCCAAGCTTAGCGAGCCAGTGAGGGAAGTTTTCGAAGAAGTCCTCAAGCGAGTGGCGTAAATGCCGGGTCCAAATATATACGCTTCGGCCGGCGCTTTTCGCAGGGCGCTTGAAGATCGTCTCAAGCGAAGCGCGCAGGTCGAGAAGGCCGATGTGAACCGCTTGCGGCGTCAGGTCGCTTTTGATCGGCTGCTGGCAAGGCTGTTTCTGTTGGACCAGCCGCGTTGGGTATTAAAAGGTGGTTATGCCTTGGAACTGTTGTTCGACACAGCTCGCGCGACCATCGATATCGATCTCACATTGCCTGGGATCGACGCTACAGGTAGGCAAGCGAACGATGTAGTTCGCGAGATGCTTCAAGAAGCCAGCGGGGTGTCACTCGACGATTGGTTCGAGTTCACGATCGCAGCGCCGATCATGGACCTGGACGCAGCTCCTTATGGTGGCGCAAGGTTTCCGGTGGAGGCGAAGATGGATGCGCGGATCTTCGCCCGGTTCCATCTGGACGTCGGTATCGGCGACATAGTCCTGCAGCCGGTCGATCTGGTTGCATGTAGGGATTGGCTGGCCTTCGCTGGAATTGCGCAGCCTTTCGTGCGAATCATTCCGAGAGAACAACAGTTCGCGGAGAAACTTCACGCCTATACGCTTCCAAGAAACGGCCCAAATAGCCGAGTCAAGGATTTGATCGATCTGGCGCTGCTCGTGCAATCCGGCGAGTTGGTGGCCGATAGAGTCAATTCGGCGCTCGGTGCCACATTCGAAAGGCGGGCGACTCATGCGGCGCCCCGGCGACTTGATCCGCCTCCGGATGCGTGGATCAAGCAGTTCGCGGATTTATCGGAGAATTGTCTGGCTGGCCTCAACATGGACGACGCGTTCCGGAAGGTGAGAGCATTCTGGGAGGGGCTTGAACAATCGGAGCCGTAATTGGGGGAGCTGGTAAACAGGCTCCCCGATTCCGGGTTGCGTGTGCGGATTTTGTTGGATGTTAATCGGGTTTTGGCGGGTGTTGTTTGCCGCCTCGGCGGGCTTCGATGGCTTTTGCTTCGTCGTGGCGGGCCCTTTCTTGGAGGAACACCGTGTAGTTTCGGTTGGCGGTGATGGTGTCGGGGTGGTCGGGCCCGAGTGCTTTTTCGAAGATAGCGAGGGCGCGTTGGTAGAGCGGCTCGGCGTCGTCGTAGCGGCCTTGGTTGTCATAAAGCACTGCTAGGTTGTTAAGGCTGTTCGCGGTGTCGGGGTGGTCGGGCCCGAGCGCTTTTTCTCGAATGGCGAGGGCGCGTTGGTAGAGCGGTTCGGCCTGCTCGTAGCGGCCTTGGTTGTCGTATAGCCCGGCGAGGTTGTTGAGGCTGGTCGCGATGTCGGGGTGGTCAGGCCCGAGCGCTTTTTCTCGAATGGCGAGGGCGCGCTGGTACAGCGGTTCGGCCTGCTCGTAGCGGCCTTGTTTCTTGTAGAGCAGTGCGAGGTTGTTGAGGCTGGTCGCGGTATCGGGGTGGTCGGGCCCGAGCGCTTTTTCGCGAATGGCGAGGGCGCGCCGGTAGAGCGGTTCAGCCTCGTCGTAGCGGGATTGGGCAACGTAGAGCGCCGCCAGGTTGTTGAGGCTAGTGGCGGTTTTGGGGTGGTCGGGCCCGAGGACTTTTTCGCGGATGGCGAGGGCGCGCTGGTAGAGCGGTTCGGCATCGTCGTATCGACCTTGGTTGTCATAGAGCAATGCAAGGTTGTTGAGGCTATTCGCGGTATCGGGATGGTCGGGGCCGAGCGCTTTTTCGCGGATAGCTAGGGCGCGCAGGTACAGCCGTTCGGCTTCCGGATACTCTGCCCTCTCATTCAGATAGTAGGCCGTCTTGTTTAGAAGACGTGCCGCGGATTGGGATTCCAGGCCAAATTCCGATACGTGACCCGCTGCCACCCTGGCGTGAGGGAGAAGCGCTTCGCATTGGGGCCAGTTCCGGAATTCCGGTGACGGAAAGATGCCGTCTAATGCCTCGAGGACCCGCACTGCCCAGAGGCGGCGGGTTTCCGTGTCCATCTGGTCCTTGATTACTTCCTGGACTTGGCGGTGCATTTCAAGAGTCTTTGCTGTGGCGTTCCTCCGAAGCAGCGCGAATCTTCCGGCATCCTGGACGGCGACGAGAAAATCGAGTGGTTTGCCCCGAAGCTCGGGTAGCGTGACGACTTCCTCGGGAATGGCATCTGGGGCTAGGAATGCGCAGGCTCGCACAATGTCGGCACCGGCCGGGCTCTTTTCAACCAGTCGCGAGAACGCCAATGAAAACGTAACCGTCACCGAGGCATGCTGCGCAGAAATGCCCGGTTGACGTTTGCGGAGTTGGGCTCCTTCCGTTCGATAGAGGGTCAGATACTCATCGGGGCTCGACGGGGTCTCCTGAATAAAGGCTCCGGCCTGGTCGAGCGCTAAGGGGAGTCCATCGACTGCTCTCGAAATCTGCTCAGCGAGCACTTGATCGCCTGCGGCGAGTCCGCCGCGGCGGAGGAGAAAACGCGCGCCTTCTGGCGGCTCCATCTTATTGAGTTCCACGCACTTCGCGATGCGTCCTGCACTGTTCAGTCGAGTCGTAATAAAGAGATGACCGTTTGATCCGGATGGGACCAATTTGTAGGAAAGATTTATGTCCTCGAGGGTGTCGATGTTATCGAGGATCAACAACCATCCCGAATGGGATTCCAGCCAGCGAGTGACACCGGCCGCTACGGCGGTCAGTTCTTTTTCGTTTTTTTCGGGAAGGTTCACGGGGTTCGCTAAGGTCGCGAATCCGGAGAGGAGCGAGGCGGTTTCGTCGGCTCCGGCCCAGAGCACGGACTGGTATTCGGATCGGTGTCGATGCGCGTATTCGATGGCGGTTTGCGTTTTGCCGATGCCTCCGATTCCGCTGAGCGCCACCGCGTTGAATTGGGCCAGGTTTTGGTGGAGGGCATTGAGGTTGACCTCGCGGCCCGTGAAGAGGGTGTTCCGGGGTGGGACATTCCAGACGGAATTTCGGAAGTCTGGTCTTGCCTTGCGCGGCGCGAGGGCGCGTAGCTTGCCGAGTTCCTTCTTTATCACTTTGGGCTGATTGGTGAGGAGGCGATAGAGGCCCTCATAAGCAGCGTCGCTGGTGAGCAGGAAATGCGTGTAGCGTTTCATCGTCAAGTGGATGTGCGCGCGATCCTCAGCGGTGAACACGACAGGGATGAACTTGTCGTTCAGCCCACCAGCGTTGTATAGAACTTGCTGTATAAGTTGGCTCTCGTGCGTGGCGCCCAGACCGACTCCCGACTCTTCCTCACCTTTGGCGCGGCGGAGATACGTTTCGGTCCAAACAACCAGGACGAATTTCGCGTGGTCTATTTGCTGGTTCATCCATTGAATCCAGCCTTGCTTGGGGAAGGTCTCGTATTGATCCAGGATGGCGTCGATGCCGTCGTCGCGCAGGCGGTCTGACAGCGCTAGCACTCGCCTCATGCTCCGGCGAGTCGTGACTGTAGCTGATTAAGACTCTCGGCGGTTGAGTTCCAGGTAACATCCTGAGAACTCAAATGATATCGCAATGAAGCCAGAATTATTGGGTCGTGATTAGCAACCGTTCACGGCTCGGTTGGGAGACTCGTCAAAACGTTAGCCGATCTTGTCTTTGAAGAGGATGTCCACAGCGAGCCGGATACGCCCTGGTTCTTTGCGCAGGATTCTAACATCCGTGTCTTTATCGCCGAGATGCTCGATGGCTTTGAACAGAGGCAGTTGAACAGGTAGCGGCCTCGATTTCGCACGAACGCCATCTTTGCCGCTCATGCCGCATTCCCACCACTTCGGTTCGCCTCCGGGCGCATTCGGATCCTCGATTCGAAGCCGCAGGCCCCACTTGATCATCGCTGTTAGAATCACGTCGCTTCTGGGTACAGTGCCTGTGGCGTATTGTTCAAGCTGCTGGCGTTCGACGCCGATCTCCGCGGCTTTCTGGGCCAGTTTGCCTTTGTTCTTGCGGACGATCTCCTTGAATGCCGCCTGGATTGCGCGAGCGAATGCCAACTTTGCGTCTTGCGGACTCATGCTGCGATGCCAACGCAATTTTACTTGCATATCCGGGCGTTTGCAACTAAAATTGCGTACAGTTGAGCAAGAAAACTTGCGTGACCTTTGCGAGGATACAATCAGGTGCATCGATTCAGGACGCCTCTATGAGAGCGGGAGTGATGAATGAGCGCAGTGAATGAGAACATGCTCGTCGACACCATCGACGATCGTGATAATCCCATTGGCGTGGTTCGGCGGGGAGAAGTTTTTCAGCGGCACGCGAATTTCCGCGTAGTCCATGTCCTGGTCTTCAATTCGAACGGGGATCTGCTCGTTCAGCGTCTCGCCAGCACGAGAATAAGGCACCCTGGATTCTGGGGTTCATCGGTGGCGGGATACGTTTTCGCCCACGAGGACTATCGTGCGGCAGCCAATCGTAGGCTGTCGCAAGAGCTTGGTGTCGCCGATGCTACGCTTCAGTATCTCGGTAAAGACACTATGATCGACGAGGGCTCCCACAAGTTCATCGGCGTGTTCACGACAATAAATGACGGTCCCTTCCGATACGACCACGAGCATATCGATCAAATCGAGTTTATGCCGCTCGAAGCGATCCACGATCGCCGCGACGCTGGAACAATGCAATTCACTCCTACGTTCCTGCACGTCCTTCGGTTTTATGAGGAACACTTCAAGAAGGACTGACCTACGTCTCAAGAACCGGGTACGCTCGATTTTGCAGAACTCTTAGAGCTGTACAAAATCGCGATTGAGGAGTACCGGTTCCAGGTCAAGCTCAATTAGGATCGGACCGTTTACTACATGGCTCTCGACAGCGCCATCATCTCCGTCGCGACGGGTCTTCTCAAGGCCGGTAATTCCCCCGTTCTGGACTTCCTGATCGCAGCGATCTTTGCATTCGGCCTGAGCGCCGCATTGGTCGGTGTCGCTGCCATCAATAAAGGTCATCAGTATTATCGGCGCACTGTCGTGAGAAAAACTCTGCTCGAGGACTTGCTCGGTTTGACCAAGCCCGTTCTGGGTTACCCGATTCGACACACGCTTTCGATAGGTTCGACAGCCGGGCAGAATGAGCACATGGAAGTACTTCATGACACTACCAAGTGGCTGGAGCGGCCCTCCCGGCGCGGGTCTGTAACATTCTGGATAACGACGCTTCTGAAATTGCTCGCGGTAGTTAATATCGTTGGCATTATTGTGGCCCTCTGGCTCGGTGTCAGTACGTCAATGGGTCCTCCGGCCGAAACGCCGAGGTTCATTGCGATAGCGACGTGCGGCGGCGCACCGGTCAATATCTGTCCTAGCGTTCGTTTCTAGCTATTCTTCCCGTAGCGCGACCATGGGGTCCACCCTGGTCGCTCGCCGCGCCGGAATTACTGTTGCCGCGAATGCTACTGCTGCCAGGAGCACGGCCACTGCTGAGAATGTCACCGCATCGGTGGCGCTCACTCCGAACAACAGACTTGCCATCACGCGGGTCAACGCGGCTGCTCCTACCAGACCCACTACGATGCCGAGCCCTGTCAGTTGCATTCCCTGGCGTACTACTAATCCGATAATATTGCCGGGCCTTGCGCCCAAGGCCACTCTTATCCCGATATCGTGAGTGCTCTGAGCCACCAGATAAGACATGACGCCGTAGATGCCGACCGCGGCGAGAAGCAGCGCGAAGGCCGCGAAAGCGCCCAGCATGGTGCTTGCGAAGCGCTGCCGCGCCAGAGAATTGAAGAGGCGGTCCTGCATGGTCCGGATTCCCGATATCGGTACATCCGGGTCTACGGCGTGGATTTGACGGACGATAGAGTTCGACAGCGCGGCTGGATCGCCGGACGTGCGAGCTACCAGGAACATGCCATTCGAGGTCTGCTGGTCCTCCGGGAAATAGGCCGCGATCTTGCTGTCCGCGTCAAGTCCGTATTGTTTGACAACTCCCACCACGCCCACAATCGTCATAGGCTTCTTGGGATCGAACCACAAATGTTTTCCTATCGGATTTTCGTGGGGCCAATAGCGCTGCGCGAATTTTTCATCAATAATTACCACTTCCGGCTTGTCCTTATTGTCATGTTCCGAGAAAAAGCGGCCTTGAATTAACGGAATCAGCATGGCGCGAAAATAATCCGTGCTCGCCTGGCGAATATCCACCTGCAACTCGTGTCCGGGCGGCTCGGGGTGTCCTTCCACGCTGATACCTCCCCAACCTACTGCACCTGTCAGCGGCAGCACCGATACCACGCCTTCCGCCTGCACTCCCGGCAGATGGGCGATGCGATTGTCGATATCGTCGTAGAACTGCGCGACGGCTTTGCCCTCTCGGTATTTCGCGCCATCGACGGAAACTTCCATGGTGAGTACACCGCCGGCAGTGAACCCCGGCGGCACGCGCTGCAATTCCACGAAGCTGCGGATGAGCAGACCGGCGCCGATCAGCAGCATCAGAGAAAGGGCGAGTTCTGAAACCACCAGCAGGCCGCGCAAGCCCTGTCGTCCGAGTTGCATACCGCCGTCGGTTTGCCCACTGCGGCCGCCGGACTTCAGGGACGTGTTCAAATCCACCTTGATGGCGCGCCAGACCGGCACCAAGCCGAATAGAATGCCGGTTGCCAGCGAGACTCCGAAGGTGAACGCGAGAACGGTCCCGTTGATTGCGATGTCGTCCAAGCGTGGGATGTTCCCCGGATTCATGGTGCGCAGCACGTAGAGGCTCGCTTGGGCGACGAGGAGACCAGCGGCGCCTCCGAGGATTGACAAAAGAACGCTCTCAGTGAGCAATTGCCGCACCAGCCGCTGCCAGCCTGCTCCCAACGCGGTCCGGATGGCCACTTCTTTCTCGCGGCGCGCGGCGCGGGTGAGCAACAGGTTCGCGACGTTGGCGCAAGCGATCAGCAACACGAGCGTCACCGATCCCAGAAGAACAAGAAGCGCGCGGCGCACGTCTCCTACGACTTGCTCCTGGAGTCCCACCACGTGCATGCCGAATGTGCGGTCGCGCTTGTCCTTCTCGCGGATGCGGCTGGCGATGATATCGATGTCGGCCTGCGCCTGTTGCACCGAAACTCCGGGCTTTAGCCGGACCATAATGTTGTAGTTTTCGTCGCCCCTGTTTTTCACGGCATCGCCGTCCAATGGCAGGGGCAGAAAGAGGTCGACTTTGTCTAACGGCCCTTCCGACGGCATCACTTCAGCATTGAGCAAGAACCCGGGCTGTAGCACGCCGGCCACGGTGAAGGCCTTGTCATAGATCGTGATGCTCTTGCCGACGATTCCGGGATCGGCGTTGAAGAGGCGCTTCCAGACGCGGTCGCTCAGAATCACGACGGCTGGTTTGCCGGGTTTGTCTTCTTCCGGCAAGAGCAAGCGGCCTAAAAGAGGCTTCGCGCCAAGCATCCGTAGAAGGCTCGATTGCGCGCGCACGCCATCGACCCGCTCGGGACGGTCGCGGCCGGTCAGGGTGAAGGGCCGGCTGTGCGCAAGAGCCATCTGGTCGAAGGAATGGTTTTCGTTTTGGATATCGATGTATTCGCCGGGTGACGGCCAGTCGCGGAAGATGCCGATTCCGGGAGAATGCAGCCACACGGCGGCGAGGCGGTCCGGCTGCGGATAGGGCAGCGGGCGCAGCAGCAGCGCGTCAACCACGCTGAAGATGGCGGAATTGGCTCCGATTCCGATGGCCAGGGAGGCCACGATGACGAGGGTCAAGCCGGGGCTCTTGCGGAGCATCCGCAGGGCGTAGCGAAAATCCTGTAACCAGACGTGCATGATCCTCCCGTAGTCTATGAATCATGATAAGACGCGGCGGACGGAGCTTGGTTAGGAAGGGATGGCCTGAGGTGGGCCTGATTATAATGAAGAACCTGGTATCCCTTTGGAGTGACGAACATAAGAAGCAGGCAGGCCACAAAACCCGATGACCTGCTCCACGGCTCCCCTGAAGAACATGTATGATTGGGGCGGCCGCTCCCTGCCGGTGACGGCTCGGAATGCGCTGCTACACGCACGATAAGATGATGGAATAGCCTGAATTTTGAGAATGCCGGGCCGTGAAGCCGGGGCATCGGGAGCGTTCGAGTGGCATTGTTGCGTAACGCGAGTAGCACCACGAAAGTCGTGGTCGCCACCACCGTAATGCTGTCCTTCATTTCGTTCTGGAGGGCGGCGGCCATCGTTCTGAGCGATCTGGCTTCTTCCGCCTATTACGTGGGCGGCATCGCGGAGACGGCGATCGGCAAGTCGGCGCCGTGGTTCATCCTCGCCATCATGCTGTTCTCGTACGCGGTGCGCGCCGTGTATATCGAGAGCTGCGGGATGTTCGTGCGCGGGGGCGTGTACCGCGTGGTTCACGAGGCCATGGGCGGGACGCTCGCGAAATTTTCGGTTTCCGCATTGATGTTCGATTATGTTTTAACCGGACCCATCAGCGGCGTCAGCGCGGGCTTGTACGTGGCGGGGCTGATCAACGAAATGGGTGTGTATTTCCATCGGCCCGGCCTGTCGGTGCCGCCGGAGACGTTCGCGGCCGTGTTCGCGGCCTTAGCCACCATTTACTTCTGGCGCAAGAACATTATCGGCATTCGGGAATCGAGCCACAAGGCGCTGCGAATTATGCAGATCACGACTGTGATGGTAGTGATCCTGATCGCATGGTGCCTGGTCACGATATTCGCGCGCGGATATCAGCCGGTTCCGCTGCCTTCACGTTCGACGATTCATTTCGGGTCGGCCGCGCTGGGGTGGTTGAAGGGAACAATCTGGCCGCAGTTCACCGTGATCGCCGTTCTGATCGGGTTGGGACACTCGCTGCTGGCGATGAGCGGCGAAGAGAGCCTGGCGCAGGTGAACCGCGAAATCGCTTCGCCAAAGCTCAAGAATCTGGAACGAGCGGGATTCATCATCTTTATCTACTCGCTGGCGTTCACGTCGCTGGTGTCGTTTTTCGCGGTGATGCTGATCCCCGATGCGGAACGCGGGAAGTATCTGGACAACCTGATCGGCGGGCTTTCCATGTTTCTGCTGGGACCGGAATGGGCGCGGCTGCTCTTCCACGCATTTGTGGTTCTGGTGGGCGCGTTGATATTGGCGGGCGCGGTTAACACGGCGATCATCGGCTCCAACGGCGTGCTGAATCGCGTGGCGGAGGACGGCGTCTTGCCGAGGTTTCTGCGCAAGCCGCACAAAAAATTCGGCACCACCAGCCGGTTGATCAATCTCATCGTGATCCTGCAATTGGTAACGATCCTGATCAGCCGCGGCGACGTTTACATGTTGGGCGAGGCGTACGCGTTCGGCGTGGTGTGGAGCTTCGCGATGAAAGGGCTGGCGGTGCTGGTGCTGCGGTTCAAGCAGCCGGGTAAACGCGATTGGCGAGTGCCGCTGAATTTCCGTATTGGCGGGATTGAGTTTCCGGTTGGCCTTGGGATCATTACGCTGGCTTTGTTCACGCTGGCGATAATCAATTGCCTGACCAAGGAGGTCGCCACTATTTCGGGTGTGTGTTTTACCGTCGCGTTCTTTGCGACGTTTGAAATATCGGAGCGGATCAACCGGAAGGGAACCGTTGGGCGTCCCGCGGAATTAGAAGAATTCCGGCTCGCCGATAGCAGCGAGGTGGCGCCCGAGGCAGTGAACGCGCGGCCCGGGAACGTGATTGTCGCGGTGCGGAATCCGGGCCATCTGGAGCACCTGGAACGAACGCTCGCGAAAACGGATACGCGCAAGATCGATATCGTCGTGGTGTCGGTTCACGTGAGCCCGCGCGGTTCGCAGGCGCTCGAACTCGGCACGGACCAGGTGTTCGGCGCGGATGAACGGCTGTTGTTCACTAAAGTTGTGACCGTTGCGGAGAAAGCGGGCAAGACGGTGGAGCTTCTGGTGGTGCCCGGCGCGGACGCGTGGCATGCCGTTATTCAGACCGCAGATAAGCTGAAGTCGGCGCGAGTAGTGGCGGGCCTTTCGCCGAAATACGACGCGACGATTCTTGGAAAGATCGTCGGCGAGGCGTGGGAGAGCCTGCCGCAACCGCGTCCGTCTCTTTCGCTGGAGGTGGTGCTGGGACGCGAGAAATCGGTCTTCTTCAACCTGGGTCCGCATCCGCCGCGGCTGTGGCCGGAGGATATCGATCTGGTGCATCAACTGTGGCGCGATCTTTCGAACCGGCAGTTCGGCGCGAAGCTGCATCATCGCGATATTGTGGGCGTGGCTTTGCAGCGGCTGGCGCGGGATCTGGGCACGTCGGCCGAGGCGGAACTGGTGATGAAGGAACTGCAGACGGAGTTGACGCATCATCAGGAAGGTGCGCCGGTTGAAGGGGATTGAGGCGTCCTTACGAGTGCCGGAAGGCGTACAGCGTACGGCGTACCGAGTGCGGTCACTTGGGAGGCGTAGCGGCGGCGGCCTCGATTCTAGCCAGTTCCTGGCGCACGAGAGGAGCGTCCTTGGCATTGGGAGCCAGTTCCAAGTAACTCCGGAGGCACTTGGCCGATTCGGCAAATTCATGCTTCTGCATGAGGATCAGCGCCAGTACGTAGTTCAGCCTCGGCAGGCTTTTATCTTTATCGAGACGCAGACCCTGGCGCGCCGCGAGTTCGGCCTGCTCGACGTTATTCAGATGCGCGCTTGCGATGGCGAGATAGAGATACGCGATCGGAAAACCCTCGGGTGTAAGTTGGATCCAATCGCGCGCGTACTTGTCTAGTTCGGACCAATTCTGCTGGCGTTCGGCGAGAGCGGCTAAACCTCCGTAGGGTTTCACGTATTTGGGGTCGCAACTCAGAGACGTTTT
This sequence comes from Bryobacteraceae bacterium, assembly GCA_049514735.1. GTDB lineage: Bacteria > Acidobacteriota > Terriglobia > Bryobacterales > Bryobacteraceae > JAICMB01. The sequence goes on along the minus strand of JBEKUT010000010.1, from coordinate 17,089 downwards.
CCATGCACTGGCCGCGCCGGCGGCGTCGTTCTGCATATCGCTCAGGATGCCAAGCTCAAACCAGGCAGCGGCATATTTCGGGTACGCCGTTACCGCCTTATTCAACTCCTTGGCGGCCGCGTCCCAGTGTTTGTCGCGCATCAGGGACAGGCCTTTGTCATAAGAACTCTTCGCATTCCGCGGGGCTGCCAGGCTGGTGGCGCTCACCGTAAGGGCCTGGTCGTGCGACACCGGATGTAGAATGATGGTCCCGATACGGGTATCGTCCAGAGTGTTCTTCAATTCGATGTTGGCACGATCGGACCAAAAGCCGGCCAGTACGGCCTGCACTTCGCAACCTCGGAGCGCTGTCGTGATGGGATTGGAGTAATACGACGAATTGCCGATGGGCCGGGCGAGGTCGGGGTCCCGGGACGTCTGGGAGGCATCGGCGGTCGTGTCGCTTCCACCACCTTCAACTTTGAAACTGAAGCGCCCTTTTGAGTCGGTCCAGGTTTCGCCTTGAACACTGCCCTGGCATATGCGGCGGATGAGAACCGGATCGGGAGGAATCGATCCACCTTCCAGCACCACGTCTCCGGAGAAATAAACCGCGCGCTCGGTAGAGCGAGGGTCGTTGACGCTCTGGCCACTGGCTGGAACGCCGAGAGCCAGTATGGTGGCGGCAATCAATGACGTTTGGATATCCACAACGCCTCCCGACGCGACTTTCTAAATGACGCGACCCTTTAATTATGCATTAATTCGGGTAGCGATCTCCGGCGCGCACGATGCGGATCTGGTGATCCGTAAAAACGCTGTGGCTTCCCGGCAGTTCGATCTTCGGCATGTGGCAACTGGTGCAGTTTTTGTTTGAAACAGGGCAGGCTTTTTGCGTGACCGCGGCGGCCGTCTTTTGATGACAGGAGAGACAATTGCGATCGTAGCTCGCGTCGTCACGCACGGGATCGGCGTGCGGATCGTGGCAGGCCGTGCAACCGATACGCCGGTCGTTTCCGAGAAAGCACTTGCTGTTGGCCAAACGGTAGGGCTGAAACCGCACGTTCATCTCGCCCCAAGCGTGCAGGCGTACGGCCGTGGACCAGGTGCGGTGACAAGAGCCGCAGAAGGTGGACATGTCCTCCGCTGCCATTTCGCCGAGCTTCGGCGGAAGCGGGGCCTGTTTGCCTTGCGAGAGGGCTTCCATGTGCGCGTTGGCGCCGGCGTGGCAATGTTCGCAATCGAGGCCGGGGCGCATGGCGTCGAGCGACAGCTTACCGTCGCTGGTCCCGCCGGAGCTGTGGCATCCAAAACAGGAAACGATTTCTTCATTGGGTGTCGGACGCCCCATCGCTTCCACCAGATTGTGCGGGCGAAGGCGTTCGCTGCCCATGGTGATGGCGAGGCCGCCGACGCCCTGGTAGTAGCTGACCAGGCTCTCATAGAAATGCCCGCCGTATTCGAGCACGAAAGTCTGCGAGTAGACTCCGAATGCGTACTGAATGGGCAGCGACAGTGAGCCAGCGCCGTCGCTGACCGTGTATGTGCTGAGGCCGTCTTTGCGTTCGATGACGTACTTGTAGCCGTAGGCTTCGAAGGTCAACTTGGGATGTTCTTTCAGCACGGCCTGATTGGCCGGCAGTTCGATGGCGACTCCCATGGCGGTCTTGGGCTGGGTGCGGGCTTCTTCGCGATGGCAGGATGCGCAGGTGAATTTGTTAGCGGCGGACAAAGATAAGCAGATTGCTACAACAAGAAAAAGCAGACGACAAAAGGCGATCGTCTGCACCACTCCAGCCACCGTCTGCACTACCGATCCTCCCTCGCCATTGCGATAGAAGTACGGCGCTCGCGGCGCGCATCATCGTGACGGCCGGCTTTGGAATATGCACCGGCCAAGGCCATGTGATATTCGACATTTGCCGGATCGAGGCGCTCCGCGCTTTCAAGATGGTCGATGGCCTGGGTGAGATCTCCTTTATTGTCGAGAATCAGGCCGTACGCGTACTGGGCCATGGGACACATCGGGCCGCCCTCGGCTGCACGGCGCGCCAAAGGCTCCGCGGTAGACGATGCGCCCGCACGGAACATCAGAAGCGCCACCATGCCGAGGGCGTCCGGATTGCGCGGATTCAATTCCAGCTCGCGCTTCAACTCCTGCGCCGCTTCTTCGGCGGGACGGAACGACAGTAAATATGTCGCGTACAAATAGTGGACGCCCGGCGCTTTGGGATAGCCGTCCACCAGGGTTTGAAACGCCGGGCCGACCTTGCTGGTATCGCCGGCCATCCATACATAAGTGGCTTGGCCAGCCGCGACGATCAAGTCGCGATCTTCGGCTGGCACTTCCTGGGGCAACAGCGGCCGGCGAAGAGCGGTCAATCCGATGCCCGCGATCAGCGTGGGGTCGTGCAGTCCACGTTTCACGAAGGGCGTGAAGCGGGGCATGGCCTGATCGAAGAGGCCGAGCTTGGTCAGCACCAGCGCCTCGTGAAAACGCAGCACCTGCTCGATGGAGGGTTCCAATCCGGTGCGAATTTCGAGCGCCTTGCGCATGTGTTCCAGCGACTGCGCGTAAGCGCCGGTTTCAAATTCGCAAAGACCCAGGAACGACCATGCTGGAGCGGCTTTGTCCGCCTCGGGCCCCTGCAGCTTGATGAATTCGGTGAACGCTCTTACGCCGTTTTCGTATCGATCGCTATCGTAGGAAAGGGTCCCGAGGAACCACCAGCCCTCTGGCCAGGAGGGCTGCATTTGAAGCGCTTGCCGATAGAGCTCAATGGCCTCCGGGATTTTGTCCGACTCGCGCGCGGCTGTGGCCGATTTGGCCAAGTCTTCAAAATTGGCGGCGCTCGCGATCCAAACGGAGATCGCGATTGCACACACAACTACTCGGGCGGCCAACTTCATTTCAATGCGTTCAACTCGCAATATAACACCGTTAATGCGGCTGCGAGAGCATGTTCTTCAACTGCCGGAACCAGACGCTCTGGGGATTCCATTCCAGATATCGATTCAGGAGCGCGACACGGTCGGCCTGGCGGCCCTGGTGTTCGTAAAGCAAAGCGAGATTGATCCAGGCGGCCTGGAGGGAGGGGTCGAGATCGATGGTGTGCAGGAGCATTTTTTCCGCGCCGGCCTCGTCGCCACTGTTTTGAAGAGCGATCGACAGGCTGAGCGCCGCGAATCCGCTATCGGGCTGGACTTCGAGCGCACGTCGAGCAAACGCCAAAGCCTGATCAGGCTCGCGGCGCTGCAAGCGGATGGAAACCAGGCCGGACAGCACCGCTGGATCGTTATCCTTCTCGGCCTGTGGCAAGGCTTCGAGAAGCGCGGTGCCTTGGTCGTGCAGAGATTGCAGGCCGTGCGTTCCACCGACGATCAAGTCGGCGAGCGCCTGATCGCGATCGCGAAACTGCGCGGGCGGCGGCTGCCACGGGGTGAGCTCCACGTTGGGATTATCGGGAGTGGGCAGCGGCGCGGGACGGCGTAGAATGCGGTGATCGGTGGACGCGGCGTGCGGGATATCGTCCGGGGTGAGGCGCGGCATGTGGCAGCTCACGCATTCAGCGATCGTGGGATGAGCCGCCTTCGACAGCGTGGTGTGGCACCCCAGGCAGACATCGCGGATTTGGGTTGCGCGATAGGCCGGTTCGCCGTGCGGGTCATGACAGGTGGCGCACCACAGCTTGCCGCCGCTGGCACGCACGCATTTGCTGAGCGCGAGTTGTTCCACCTGGCTGACGGCTCGGATCTCCTGTCCGTTCCGCGAGAGCAGGAAGGTAGCTGCGATATGCTCCAGTTCATCGCCGGCGTGGAAATCCTGCCAGGATTTGCCGGGGTTGAGCAAGCGCGTTTCGCCTTCGAGATGACATTGCTCGCAGACGCTGTTGCGGGCGCGCTGCGCGAGTTTGGCCGGGTTCACGATGTTCTTCGCGGAGGGCTGCCGGGCGTGATCGTCCCCCGGACCGTGGCAGCGATCGCAGCCGACGGCTTGCAGCGCCACGCCAGTAAAGCGCCGTTGGTCGCTGCCTTCTAATCTCGCGTTGTCGGCGTGGCAAAACAGGCATGCGGAATCGATGGGCCGGTCGAAATCGACGGTGCTCATCTGTTGATAACCCGGCGACACGTCCCAACCATGCGTGCGGTACCAGGACGCGGGCGATTCGAAAAGATAATCGCGAATCCGAACCAGGTACGTATAGCCGACCTTCCCCGCCCCGACTTGATATTCCACAGGAAATTCGGAATTGAGTCCATTGACGGAGAGCGCGTGGATCATGTGACCCTGCCGTTGAGAGATGGAAATTTCGATCCCGGAAGAATCGCGCGCGATCCGTCCGCCGGCCAGGGGCGTGGGCGGGGCGATGGAATTGCCCATGGGCGATTTAAGATACGCGGCCGCTTCTTTGGGATGGCAGGTGGCGCAGGCCGGAGCGCGATCGCCTGGAGCGGCGAAAAGCAACGGGGCCGCGGCCGCCATGATCGTCAAACTAGCTTTTAAAAGAGCGCGGCCCGGATTCATGAAGCTACCCGAGCATTATAAGCGATGCGTGGAAGTAAGCCTTTCAACGCGTAGCGCGCGGTGGTAAAATCATGTTGCCGTGAAAAAGACTAATTTTTTGTTTTTCTTTGGCATTTTGGCCTTGTCGCCGGTAACAAATGCCCAGTCGCAACCGCTTCAACCCCCCGCTCAAGACACGCCGATCATCCGCCACACCGTTCAGGAAATCGTGCTGGAGGTGGAGGTGCGCGATGCCAAGGGCAAGATCGTGAAGAACTTGAAACCTGGCGATCTGGAGGTCTACGAAAACGGCGCCAAGCAGGAGATTCGCAGTTTCAGGCTCGTCCAGGGACGCGATGTGGTTCTGAAAGGTAAGCCAGCCTTGGCGGGCGGCCTCTCGGCAACCCCTGCAAATCCTCTGAAGGCCATTAACCTGATCTGCATCGTGTTTGCCAACCTGGACCCTTTCACAAAGAAGTACGCCGTTGACGCGGTTCGGGAGTTTATGAAGAACCAGCTCGAGGCCGACACCTGGGTGGCCGTGTTTAGCTTGGAATCGCAGCTCACTGTACTGCACCCGTTCACGACCAACCGCGACGAGATCATGCAGGCGGCGGACCAGGCTTTCACTGGAGTCAATGTGGATTTCGCATCGGTGGCCGTGTCTGTTCTGAATGCGACGCCGTTAGTTGAGTACATGCAGACGACGGCGAACGGGCAACCGTCGCAGGGGTACGCCGTGAGCGCCGTTCAGAAGATCACTGGCGGCGGACTGAACCCCAAGGCAATTGTCGGGGCGGACCAGAGCAACGCCCTGAGCGCCAGGATTCAACGGGGTGAACAGGCCGCGGAACGCCGCGAATTTGGCGGTATCGAAGGCATGCGCGAAACGGATCAGATCCTGACGATGATGGACCAGCTCAGCGGCTTGCCGGGGCGTAAATCGGTGCTGCTGCTCAGCCCTGGATTGGCCCACACCGGCGATCCGGATTTGTTTAAGAAGATGGTGGATAAAGGAATTAAAGGCGGCATCACGGTATACGCGATTGACGTGAACGGCCTCAGCGCCGAGGTGGACCCCAGCCAGGCTTCGAGCACGGCATTGAACCATGCTGCCGGTTTGAGCTCGACCCAGGGCGCTCTGAGCGGCAGCGCGGCGCAGCAAAAAGAGAAAATGCGCCAGGGCGATTACATCGACGATGCAGTTCGCACCACCGACACGCAGGCGAGCTTGCGCGCCCTATCGGAGGGCACCGGAGGGTTCCTGATCGGAAGCACTAACGACCTGCGCAAGCCGTTTCAACGCGTCATCGAAGATGTGGACACACATTATGAGGTTATCTACCATCCCTCAACCAACCAGTACGATGGCCACTTGCGAACCATCGATGTAAAGGCGCCGGCACGCGCGGATTTGACGATCGAGAGCCAGAGAGGTTACTTCGGTTTGCCCGTGCTTCATTCCGGGGCCGAACTGAATCAATACGAAATGATGGGGCTGGCGGCTCTAAGCGTCCCGCAGCCTCCGCATGCGTTCGAGTTCAAGGCTGCCGCGTATCACTTCCGTCCCAACACCGCGAATACGCAGAACGATGTCGTTTTTGAGATACCCGCCTCCAACCTCACGGCCACGCCGGAGCCGGACCGAAACCTGCAGCGGATGCACCTCTCATTAGTTTCCATCGTGAAGGATGCCAGCGGCGAGGTGGTGGACAAATTCAGCAAGGACGCGCCCTATGAAATTCCCGAGCAGAACCTGGCGAAGGCGCGCGCCACTTCCATCACTTTCGATCATCCCCTCGCTCTGGCGCCCGGCCATTACACAATGGAGACGGCGGTGCTTGACCGGGAGGGGAACAAGGCCAGCACCAGCAAATCCGAATTCGATAGCGCGGAGCGAAATGGCGTGGGTTTGAGCAGCATTCTGCTGGTCCAGCAAATGGAGAAGGTGGACGGTAAAGTGGATGCAGCCAATCCTCTGGAGTTCCAACCCAGCCCGACCCTGGTCTCACGCGTCGTCCCGGAGCTGGCCACCGATCTCGGCTCGACGGCGACTCCGTACGCGTACTTTGTCGTTTATCCGGACCCATCGATCACGGACAAGCCCAAGATCCAGGCTGAGTTTCTATTGAACGGGCAGGTGTTGGCAAAGCAAACGGCCGATCTGCCGCCGCCGGACGCAACGGGCGCCATTCCGATGGTGATCAATGCCGCGGCGAAGACCGGCAAGTGCGAGCTCAGGATCACCGCGATGCAAGGCGGTTCGTCGTCAAAATCGAGCCTGACTTATTCGATCGCGGCGAAGTAGCGCGGGGTGTATCTATGCGCGTTTCGCTGGCCGTGTTAGCGGCCGTTCTAGCGGGATCGGGCTTGGCGCAGCAAACGCCCGATTCGGACGCCACGTTTAAGAGCTCCGCCCGCGAAGTCCTGCTCGAGGTAATCGTCCGCGATGCGCACGGGCGCCTGGTCAAGAAGATCGATCCCGCGCAGGTGACCGTTTTTGAGGATGGGGTCCGCCAGGATATCCGGTCGTTCCGCTTGGTCCAGGGTAGCGAGGTGCGGCAGGAGGACGAAAAGCAGATCGCGCAAACGGCTTCCACAGAAACTGCGCCAGGCGCGGCAAGCCCTCGGTTTAATCCACTCCGAACTATCAATGTCGTCTGCCTCGTATTGAACGATCTCACGCCGGAAACCAGGGCTTTCGCATTCGATGCCGCCCGCAAGTTTGTAAACAAAGAACTGCGTCCCGATACCTTCATTGGCGTTTTCAGCTTAGACTCGAGCGGGCTCCGGCCGGTCTATCCGTTTTCGAATAATCGCGAGCGCCTTTTGAAGGCCGTGGAGCTGGCCGCCATTAACCAACTTCCGGCTATGAACCTGAGTAGCGCCGTGGTTTTGAACGGATTGAGTATTCCTACCACCGGTGTTTCCGTGGACACTGGCGCGTACGGGAATGCCGACGGCTCTTCGCCGCAGAATCCTCTTGGGACGCGCGGAGATATTGGTGTCGCGGTACAGGCAGGTTTGCGCGAGATCGACGCGTTGATTCGAATGGTGAAGCAAATGAGCGTGCTCCCCTTTCAGAAAACTGTGATGCTGATGAGCGCGGGGCTGACGCGGCCGCCGGATCAGTTGGAATACTGGAAGTCGCTCATTACTTTGGCCAATAAAGGTGGCGTGACGTTTTACGGCCTCGACGTGAACGGTCTGCGCGAATGCGGGGGCGACGACTGCTCTCAAGCCGCAGCCAACGCGTTCCTGCAAAAGACTGCCAGCCTGAGCGCTGGCCAATCTACGGCGGGATTGGGCGGAGGGCCTACGATTGGCGGCCCCACAACTTCGCCCAACAGCCAGGGAGGAGGCGAAACGCCATCGGCTACGGCCCAGTTGATGGAATCCATGCATCAGACCGACTATCTGCGATTCGGTGTATTGAGCGCGAACGTGCAGGAGTCGCTGCGCGAGCTGGCCGAGAGCACCGGCGGATTCCTGATCGCGAACACGAACAATACCGACAAGCTGCTGGCGCGTGTGATGGAAGATGTGGACACGCATTATGAGCTGTCCTACTCGCCGGCAGCGGCGTTGAACGACGGACATTTCCGAAAGGTCGAGGTCAAGCTGGCGCGGGCGGATTTGCGAGTCGAGACTCGCGGCGGTTATTTCGCCGTGCCGGAAACGGGCGAGGGTCCGCTGACGCCGGGGGATTTTGCGGGACTACGGGCGCTGGACGCGAAGCCCTTGCCACACGCCTTCGGTTACGGAACGAAGGCCTTTCGTTTCCGCTCTGAAAACGGAACCTCGCAGTACGCGATCGCCTTCGAGATTCCGATAGCGAATCTCACGGCAACCGCCGAAGTGGCCGATAAGAAACATCGCTTCCACGCATCCTTGCTGGCCTTGGTGAAAAACGCGCAAGGCGAGATTGTGGAGCGGGTGAGCAAGGACGTGCCTTCGGAGGTCCCGGATAATTACCTTGCCGCGCTGCGTTCGGAGTCGATGACCTATGAGCACGCGGTAAACCTCGCTCCGGGCAATTATACGGTTGAGACCGCGGTGACGGACCAGGAGGGCAACCTCGCGAGCACGAATGTTCTTCAGATTGAGAATCTGGAACAACAGAAGGGGCCGGCCATCAGCGACCTCGCGCTGGCTCACCGCGTGGAAACGCTGAATCGGCCCGCGGATGCTTCGGACCCGTTTGAGATGCCGGGAAAGCGCGTGGCCCCGTTCGTATCGAATGCGCTGCCGGCGGGAGCGAAGCCGGCGGTTTACTTCGTGGTTTATCCGGACCCAGAGAATCGCGAAACACCGATGCTGCGGGCGCAATTCCTGAAGGATGGCCGCGTTCTCCAGAATCAAAAGTCAGTGCTGCCGCAGGCCGATACTTCGGGCGCCGTGCCCATGGCGATTCAACCCGCCGCCCAGCCCGGCGATTATGAAGTGAGAATCACGGTGGAGCAAGGTCGCGCGACAGCGCAGCGCAGCTTGAAGTACACGATCGCCGCGAAGTAACCGAATTATCAGCCGCTCTCTCGTCCTCCGAACCCCGATCTTCACCCCCGATGCTTTGCAATTCTTAACGCTCACGCCGGTGCCCCCAGAGCTATCATCGCTGATATGAAACTGCATCGTGACTGGACAGCTCTTACGCGGCGACAATTGCTTTTGTCCGGGGCCGCTGTCCTTCCATGGAGCAGGAGCCTGGCCCAAACACCCAACTGCATGCTTACCCCCGAGCAGGAAGAAGGTCCTTATTATGTTGAAGAGGCGGCCGTGCGGCAGAACATCACAGAGCAAAAGCCCGGCACGCCGCTGCAGCTTCGCATCGTATTGCTGGACGCCAAACGGTGTGCGCCTCTCGAAAATGCCGCGGTCGATATCTGGCACTGCGATGCGCTCGGCGTATACTCCGGCTTCACCGCAATGAGCCCGGATGGACCGCCCGGTGGGCCCGGTGGGCCGCGCGGCGGCTTCGGTCCATCCGGCTTCGAACCGCGTAGCTTGCGGCCACCCGGCCCGCCGCCCCGTTCTCGGAAGCTCGACGCAAGCCGCTATCTGCGGGGCGTGCAATTTACCGATAGCCGCGGCGCCGTGGAGTTTGCGACACTTTACCCGGGCTGGTATTCCGGCCGGGCGATCCATATCCACCTTAAAGTTCACCTCGGATCGCGGGTGCTAGACGGCACGACGGCAGGCGGTCACGTCTCCCACACGGGCCAGCTCTTTTTCCCTGAAGAGATCACCGCCGACGTCGCGAAAATCGAGCCTTACGCAACCCGCCTCAATGTTCATCGAACTTTGCAGACGGAGGATCATGTCTTTACCCGGCAGCATGGCAGCGAATCCGAACTGAACCTGGTTCGATTGAAAAAGGGATCGAACGAAGCGGGCTTCGTCGCGTCGGTGGCGCTCGCCATCGATCCCGAAGTTACCCCTCCGCCAGTGTCGCGAAGGTGAGCGCCGAGAAAATCGATCTCGGGGGCTGATTGATCGGGCGCGATCCGATTAGCTTACACTGGATAATTCATGCTCGGCAGAAGTTTGCTTTGTTGCGTGCCCGTCTTATTACTGGCGGCCGCGACCCTGACGGAACCCATTACATTCGATGAGATCGCCGAGCGCGCTGGAGTACTGTTCACCAGCGACAGCTCTCCCACCGCCCTCAAACACCAGCCGGAGCCCATGGTGGGAGGAGTGGCGATCTTCGATTACGATGGCGACGGTTATCCGGATATTTATTTCGTCAACGGGGCGGACATGCCTTCACTCCAGAAGACCGGGCCGCAATTTCAGAATCGGCTGTTCCGCAATAATCGCGACCTGACGTTCACAGATGTCACGGCGAAGGCCGGCGTAGCTGGAACGGGCTATGGAATGGGGGTTGCCGTGGGGGATTACGACAACGACGGACGTCCCGATTTGTTTGTCACCAGCGTGAATGAGAATCAGTTATTCCACAACAACGGCGACGGAACGTTCACCGACGTCACCGCGAAAGCCGGCGTTTCCGGAGGTTTGTTTAACGGCAAAAAGATGTGGTCCGCTGGAGCGGCCTGGGTGGATTACAACAACGACGGCTTGCTCGACCTTTTTGTCGCGAATTACTGCCAATGGGACCCCAATAACGAGCCGCCCTGCGTGATCAACGAGAATCGCGTGTTCTGTAGTCCGCGGATGTACAAGCCCCTGCCCAATACTCTGTACCGCAATAACGGCGACGGGACCTTCACCGACGTCTCCGTCGAGACCGGCATCGCCGCGCATCCAGGGCGAGGCATGGGTGTGGCCGTGAACGATTTCGACATGGACGGATACCCGGACATCATCGTCGCTAACGACGACATGCCCAATCAGCTCTTTCACAATCGCGGCGGCAAGACCTTCGAGGAGGTCGCTGACGATGCCGGCGTCGCGCTGGCCGAGGGCGGCAACGTAATCTCAGGCATGGGTGTCGACTTCCGCGATATGTTCAATCGCGGTCTTCCCGACATCTGGATCACGGCGATGGAGAAGCAGACCTTCCCGTTGTTCAAGAATCTTGGCCACGGCCAGTTTGCCGAAGACACGCCGATGGCCGGGCTGGGGCTCGCAACAGCGGACATGTCGGGCTGGTCGAACGCCATCGTCGATCTGGATAACGACGGGTGGAAGGACCTGTATGTCGCCCGCTCCAACGTGATCGACAACGTCGCCAAGTTCACGCAGCGCGAATATGGAGAGCCGAACACGGTGTTCCGCAATCTCGGAAATGGAAAATTTCAGGATGTCACTTCTACCACCGGCGCGGCTTTCCAAACGCCCGCCGTCAACCGCGGCGCGGCGTTCGGCGACCTGGACAACGACGGCCGCATGGACCTGGTAGTGAACGTACTCAACGGCAAGGCGAAGGTGTTTCACAATACGACCAGGAATGGGAATCATTGGCTGCTGCTGAAGCTGACCGGCGTGAAGAGCAATCGTATGGGCCTCGGCGCGCAGATCCGTGTGACGGCCGCGGATGGCTCAGTCCAATACAATCACGCGACTACTAGTACTGGTTATGCCAGCTCGAGCGATCCACGTGTCCACTTCGGTCTGGGTGCGTCGCGCTTAGTCAAGGAAATCCAGATAACGTGGCCCAGCGGACGAAAACAGGTGTTGCGGGATGTGACTGTGGATCGAGTGATGGAAGTTACGGAACCAAGCCGGTAAACCACGTTCTACGTTCGTTGGAGTAACCGTTAGTCGCTTGAGGAGCGTCTCACATGCAAATGGCCTCTTGCGTTCGACTTCACCGAATCGCAAGGAGTACGATCGGCGTTGTGCTTTGCGCATCGCTCCTGGTTGCGCAGCAGCCGCCTCCCGCAGCTCCAAACCCCTCAACTCCCGATGTGGTTTTTTCTGTCACGACAGCCTTGGTCCAAGTGGACGCGGTGGTCACCGATTCCAGCGGCCATCAAGTCACCGACCTTACAGCTAACGACTTCGCGATCTTTGAGGACGGGAAAGAGCGGAAGATCACCAATTTTTCCTATGTGCGGGTGACCTCGCCCGCGCTGGCCGGGTCCAAGCCGGAGCCCAAACAATCGTCGAAATGGTCGGCGCTGCTTCCGCCCTTACCCGCTCCCTCGCTGCGCCCCGAGGACGTCCGCCGCACGATCGTTCTGATGGTGGACGATCTCGGACTTTCGTTCGAAGATATGGCGTGGGTGCGTTCTTCGCTGCATAAGTTTGTGGAACGCCAGGTTCAGCCCGGGGATCTGGTAGCGGTGTGCCGCACCAGCTCCGGATCGGGAGCGCAACAACAGTTCACAGCCGACAAGCGGATTTTGTTGTCGCTGGTCGATAGTCTGCGATGGAATCCAAATGGGCGCGCCGGCGTGGGTTTCTTCGATCCTTATGGAACGTACTCGGCGCTGGCCGAAAACAGGGCCGGTAAGGATCTCGGCGCGCGCAATGGGGACGCCGATGCACTCAACGCGACCTACAATGTGAGCCGCAACACCGTCCTCACAGTGGGGACGCTGGGTGCGGTCAACTATATTGTTGGGGCGCTGCGAGAGATGCCCGGACGCAAATCGATCATTTTGTTTTCGGACGGTTTGCAGCTTTTCACACCGGCCCAAGGTCCCGCCATGCATCATGGCCCGGAAGATATTCAGGAGATGGAGAGCAACGACCAGATCCAGGTAGCGCTGCGAAAATTGGTGGACCGCGCGAATCGCGCCGGCACCGTGATCTACACCATGCACGCTGCCGGATTGCAGCCCATCCAGCCCACGGCGGCCGACCATATCGACATGACCGGCATGTCCGGGCCGCTGTTGCAGAGCGCGCTGGAGGCGATTTCGCAGGTCGGGCAAGGCCGGGATAAGGAGTTCAATATCGGCCAGCAGGGACTCGCGTATCTTGCCTATGAGACCGGCGGAATCCCGTATCAGAACGGCAACGACCTCAACTGGGGACTCGGCCGCGTAATGGAAGATCAGTCCGGATATTACCTGATCGGATTCAAGCCGCCCAGCGACACGTTCGACGAGAAGCACGGCGAGCGCGGCTATCATCATGTGTCGGTAAAGGTGCTGCGCCCGAAATTGCACGTGAGGTCGCGTTCGGGATTCTTCGGGGAGACCGACAGCGAGACGCTGCCGAAGTACGCGACAACTCTGGAGCATATGCAGGCCGCGATGTTGTCACCCTTCAAGTCATCGGATGTGCGATTGCGGCTGACGGCGCTTTATGCGGAGGTCCCCAAGCATGGGCCGGTGGTGCGCAATCTGTTGTACATCGACGCGCAGGACCTAACCTTTCAGGATTCGCACGGGCTGGATCTTGCCACTCACGCGCCGAGCGGGCCGTCGGCCGAGGTAGAGATTGTAGCTGTGGCGACTAGCATGGGCGGCGTCCCAGTGGGCTCCGTCGCTCACTCTTATAAGGTGCAAGCCCCGGCGGCGGGTATCGACCAGGCGCTGCAGCAAGGCGTGGTGTACGTGCTGGATGTTCCCGTAAAGGAGCCAGGCGCGTACCAGATCCGCGTGGCGGTGCGCGACACCGGAACCGGGAAGGTCGGATCGGCGAGCCAGTTTCTGGAGATCCCGCATCGGAAGAAGGGCCGCGTGGCGCTCACCAGCATCGTGCTGCAGAATGGAGAACGTCCGGCCGGCGCCCCCGCTTGGACCGGCATGTCGCCCGCAACGCGCCAGTTCGGACCTGGCGCGGAAGTAGAATACTTGAGCATGGTGGAAAGCGGCAGTAAGAAGGCGGTTCCAGCGTCGGAGCTGGACTCGCAAATTCGGATCATTCGCGACGGCAAGGACGTGTACACCGGTCCCGCGAAGATGGTCGCCATGGAGGGCGGCGGATTGGCGGTGACCGGGCGGCTGAAGCTGGGCCACGAGATGCCGCCTGGGGATTATTATCTGGGAATTATCGTGGCCGATAAGGCCTCCCGCAAAGACAGCGTTGCGCAGTGGACCGATTTCGAAATTTTGCCATAGCCAGTGGCTCATCAGTTGAGAGACACTGTAACTTTATGGCAAGTACGGGGACGATTTTCTTCGTTTGGGGCGCTGCTGTGTTCTTCGCACAATTGTCGCCGGCCGCGGATACGGCGGGTCAGATCCGATTGAGCGTGACGGCGCTCGATAGCGGCGGCCAGCCTGTGGATGGTCTGAAATCCGACGATTTTCAGATCGCAGACCAGGGCAAACCGCAGAAGATTATTTTCTTCCGCGCGAAGCAGAGCGCCACGGCCGCGATTCCCAACGATCATTCGAACCGCGCGTCGATGCCGCACATCAAGGTGATCGTGTTCGATCTGCTAAATGAACCCCTGTCGGATCGTCTGAACGTGTGGCACAGTTTGGGCAAGTCTTTGCAACAACTCCATTCTGGCGACTCGCTGTATTTCTATCTGCTGACTCTCGAAGGCACGCTAAGTCCCATCCACGAGATCGGCGGCACGGCGGGCGACGACAAGACTTGGACGCAGACCATTGAGAAAACGCTCGACAAGGCGATGAAGGCCGCGAACCACAACCGGCCGGCCGTTATGGACGATCAGGAGATGGTCGTCAAGAAGACCTACGTGGCGCTGGAGACCCTGGCGAACAAACTCGCTCCGTTTCCGGGGCGCCGCGATATCGTCTGGATCACCAACGGCATGCCGAACGTTTGGAATCCCAAGACGCCGTGCAATGGGGATTGGGTGGATTGCGCGCTGTACGTTCCGCATTTGAGCTTCACGCTGGAACGGGACAACGTCGCGGTGGACCCGGTTTCGTACTCCAGTAATCCGACTCCGGACATGACTCGCGACCTGGAGCAGCTCTCTGGTTTGACGGGCGGCTGGACCTACGTTGGCGAAGAAATGGGCGCGGTGTTAAAGGAGGTGGATCGGGATGCGGCGTCCAGCTACACGCTCGCGTACGACATGCCGCTTGACAGTTGGGATTCGAAGTTCCACAAGATCCGCGTCACCAGCGAGAACAAGGCGATCAAGCTGCGCACGCAGCAACGCTACTACGCGTATCCGGATAAGAGGACGGAGGACGTCAGGCGGCACACCGCGCTGGCGGCGGCTTATCAGAGCCCGTTCGATTATCCCGAGATCGGTCTGCGAGCAGCCGCGGTTGCGGACGGGAACACGCTGCATCTTCAAATTCGTGTGAATCCGGCCGACCTATCGATGCACGAGGACGGCGCGAATGTTGTCGACGATTTGACGGTGCTGCTGGAAGATATCGGGGCGTCGGGACCAATGGGGGAGCCGGCTATGTCGGGCGCCAGCGTGAATCTGACGCATGAGCAAAAGGATGCGGCCATGAAGGACGGCATCGCGATCGCGCAGGATCACCCCGTCACCGCTGCCGTTCAGAAGGTCCGCGTGATCGTGCTCGATCAAGGCTCGGATGTGACGGGCTCCCTAACGATTCCGGTTAAGAGGTAGCGCAGAGTGGCACAGACGATCGGTTTTTGTCGTCTGTGTTCGTTCGTTTGGGGAACAGGCAGGCCACAAAAGGCGATGGCCCGCCCTACATCACCGGTTCGCGCTATTCATCAGTCCCGGCATCGCACCGGGATCCTGCTGCGACTTCAGACGCACAAACACCGCCTTCTCCCGCTGCGCATCGCTCTTCCGCCCCGCGCGGCGGTAGGCCTGCTCCAGATAGAAATGAGTCTGGGCGTTATCCGGCTGTTGCTTCACGGAATCCTCAAATAGTGGCACGGCCTTTTCCGGTTCGTCCTTGGCCAGCAGCGCGCGTCCCATCTCCGCTTCGCACAACCAAAGATAGCTGGTGGGTGCGACCTTCCGTGCCCGCTCCGCCAGTTGAAGCGCGGCCTCCGGCGTGCCATCCCGCGTCTCGAGAAACGCGCTGGCCAGAAGCGTAGGCCAATGCGTAGGGTTCAAGCTCAGCTCCTTCCGAAACTCAACCAGCGCCCCGTGCTGATCGGTGTCCATCAAGTAAAGGCCGAAAGCATAGTGCACACCGGGCTCGTTGGGATACGCGGCCAGAAGTCGATGGAACTCCTGTTCGGCGTCTTGCGGACGATGGCTCACGGCAGCCCACATCGCGCTCCCCGTCATGTCGACGATCTTGCGCTTGTTCTCCGGCAACTTCGTCGGATCTTCCGCGACACCGAGCGAGCACAGGCCGGCCGCTTCCATTACGGGCGCCGTATTTTCCTTGTTCTTGATGAGCGGCTGCAACTGTGCCATGGCCCGGTCGAAAAACGACTGGCGGATGAGGGCCAGGGCGGCTCGCTGGCGTACCGCGGCCTCGAATGCAGTGTTGGTTCCGAGCCCCAGATCTTCCCCCTTGCCGATATCGGCAAGCGTCTGGTCGAGATGGCCGAGCTCATACTCGCACATCCCCATCAGAGCCCAGGCCGGGCCATTGTGGGGCGAAAGATCGAGTCCTTTGTGGAAGGCGTCGATACCCTCGGCGTAGCGGTCGAGCCGGTAGAGAGCGCCGCCCAAATAGAACCATCCTTCGGGCCACGTGGGTTGGAATTCCAACGCCTGTTTATAGAGGACCGCGGCCTGAGCCGGGTCGCTGTCCAGCGCGGCCTGCGCACGGCGCGCCAGATCGTCGAAGTTATCGTACGACGTCTGCGCGGCAGCCATTCGAACGGCAAGCAGGCAAGCTAATCCCGCCGCGTGGGCGAAGGAAAACTTCATTCTCGAGCGGAACTCCTTTCCTTAGCGTAGCGCGGCTATGATGGAATTTAATGCGGTTTTTATGGCTATCTCTGGTGTTCTGTTCCGTCATGCTGGCGCAGGCGCCGAATGCCGGGCAGATATTTCGCGACGCTGTTGCGGCGCAGCAACGCGGCGACGATGCGACGGCGATCGGCAAGTATCAGGAGCTGCTGCGGATGCACCCCGAGGCGGCGGAACTACACGCCAACCTGGGCGCGGCGCTGGCGCACGCCGGACGCTACGACGAAGCCATCGCGCAATACCAGGCGGCACTGGCGAAACTGCCTTCGAACAGCGGGTTGCATCTCAATCTGGCGCTGGCCTATTACAAAAAAAGCGACCTCCCACGGGCGGCGCAGGAATTCGATTCTCTGCACAAATCCCAGCCGGACGACGTGCGTATCGCGGCTCTGCTGGGCGAT
>JBEKUT010000009.1:0-39897 GCA_049514735.1 Bryobacteraceae bacterium | reverse complement strand
ATTGGTCGGGGCGAGTGGATTCGAACCACCGGCCTCCTGGTCCCGAACCAGGCGCTCTACCAGGCTGAGCCACGCCCCGATGAACAGCTTGTGTGGCGAGACCGCGAAATTACGGACTCTCTACACCGTCCACTATAGCATCGAACGTCAGCCGGTCGAAGAAAAGGACCGGCCTTCAGGGCCCAGAAGACAAGAGGCACGGAAACGATCGAATTAGCGGCGAGACGGAACGGCGCTGGTAGACTCCGGCTCTGACCTGGCCGGCTCTCCCCGGGACAAGTCGGCGTCGACCAAGTGCATGCTCTGAATAATCTCGTACACATAGTCGATGGGGGTCATCACCGCGAGGTCGGCCGGTGGAATACTGGACGACTGCACACCGAGAAGTAACGGCCTGGTCACGATCGATCCGAACACCAGTCCGCGGCCCCCGGCCGGCACGTAGAAGATAGGCGATCCGCTGTTCCCCGCGACCAGATTGGCCGCCACGAACCAGCCCCGAACATAATATGGCTCACGCGTGCAAAAAACTTCGACTTCCTCGTCGGGGATGCTCGATACATATCCAAATTTGAAGAAAGGAGAGTTTCGTTTCTTTCCCGACATGCCGGGGACCAGACCGGCTGAGACGAGCTGGTCTCCGATGGTAATGCTTTTCACTTCGTTCTCTGTCGGAAAGTTGGATAGGGGAATGCTACCTATGTCCGCCTCGGCAAGTACGGTCTCAGGAGAGTGGATCAGCAGGACGGCCGCGTCTATAGTATCGTCGGCGGCTCTTTGCCAGACGCGCTCACCGTTTTTGACGAGAGGGATCGGTATATTCACTGTTCCCTCCACGCCCGATCCGGCCACGTAGCCACGTCTGTTCAGCCGTGCATAAATCAGGGTAGGGTTAGGAAGGTATTGGTGCGAATACCCGGAAGAGCGGCATTTGGCCCATTGCGGATCGATGACATGGCGGGCCGTCACCAGCAACATATAAGCCTTGGAACTCCCTTTGATGTTCACGCGCACAAGAAACCCGGTGCCCAGTTCCAGAGCCGGATTGAACCCGCCGTTCGAATCCACGTCGTAAAGAAAAACGACTGATTTCTTGATGGCGTCCGTATTGATATTGAGCTCGGCGTGGAGTGGCGCGAAGGAAGGGACTGCTACGATCAAGAGCCCCAGCAATACGGCTCGTTTTTGATGCACACGAAAGATTGAGAGCACTTTCAAAATTGGGCGAATCCGGTTCTAACTAACCGGACCCGCCCGGGAGATCAAACAGTTGCGTTGCCCTCATATGATCGACCGGATTCCGGCGATGCTTTAGGGCAGCGCTCGCTGTCACCTCTATAACCCAGGGATTCGTTGGCGCAGAAGTTTCGCTTGACGCTCACTCACCTGGATCTCCGTCTGGGTGGAATCGTTCATGATGAGCAAGAAGCTGCTCTTGAAATACGGGCGAATTTCTCTTACGCGCCGAAGATTCACGAGCACGGCGCGGCGGGCTCGAAAGAAATTGGATTCAGCAAGTCCCGTTTCTAATTCCGAGAGTTGATAATTCACCGCGAATAAGTCGTCCGCGGTCCTGGCCTTGATGGTCCCGCTCTCGGCGCTAAAAAAATAGACGTCGTCCGGCGAGAGCAGGACGATGCGGTCGCGCTTGCGCCCGACGATTTGCCGCAAGCAGCGGGCGATGGTTTGGGCCGCTTCAGTGACCCGCCGTTCTTCCTCGCTACGCAACTTTTCGTACTCGCAGATGCTGGCGGCGCGATCAATGACGGCGGCCAGCCGTTCTTTTTCGACCGGCTTGAGCAGATAGGCCAGAGCGTTGGCTTCAAAAGCTTCGAGGGCGTGCCGATCGAAGCCGGTGACGAACACGACCAGTGGTTTGGGGATGTCCGCCGGGATGGATCGCAGCAGTTCGAATCCGTCGAGGCCGGGCATCTGGATATCGAGAAACACAAGATCCGGACGCAGCGTCTCGATGGCCTGAAGTGCCTCCAACCCGTCACGCGCTTCACCGGCGATCTCAATGTTCGGGTGCGCCCCAAGCAGACGGGTTAAGCGCGACCGGGCGGCGGACTCGTCATCGACGATCAGACTCTTCATCGCCTGTCAGACAACGGCCTCATTGCGGGGAATTAAAATCGTGACGCGGCTGCCGGCATGCTCCGCTTTCTCGAAGAGCAGGCTGGCGCGGTCATCGTAGAGAGCGCGGAGCCGTTCCGCAATAATCTTCAAGCCAACCCCATTACCGTTCCTGCGGTTCCCGCCCGGCGCCGCGGGACCCATGCCATCGTCTTCTACGGCCAGACGAACGAACTCGCCATGGCAGTCGGCGACAATGCTGAGATTGCCCACTCCGATTTTTGGCGCGAGTCCATGCTTGATGGCATTCTCGACCACCGGCTGCAAAATCAATGAAGGTATGTTGTCCCTTGAAACAGAGGGATCGAGTTCCATGCGGACGCGAAGCCGGTCGCCGAAGCGCACCTCTTCGATGCGCAGGTAGGTTCTCAGAAAATCCATTTCTTCGGATACACGGGTGAGTTGACGATCGCTCTGGGTCAGAACATGGCGGAAAACCTTCGCGAGCAGAACGGTCATGGCCTCGGCCTTTTCGGGATCGGTGACAATTAGATCCGCAACGGTATTCAAGGAGTTGAACAGGAAGTGCGGATTGATTTGCGCGCGCAGCGCTTTGAGCTCGGCCTGAGCCGCCAGACGCCGCAGATTCGATTCCCGGCTCTGCCGCTCAATACGTTCGCGCTCGTGCGCCAACGCTTCGAGGCGGCTACCGATTTGTCCGGCTACATTCTGCAAGAACTTCAGATCGCCGGTTAACAAACTTCGCCGATAATCGCCGGGTGCGATCGCCATGACGTGCGTCACGTTCCCGTGGACACGCACGGGAACAAGGACATCGATATCGAATCCCGCGATCGCGCGGCGGCAGGGATCGTGGCAGGCGAGTTCCCACCATTGGCCGGCGTTCGCTGCGGCGTGGGATTCGATTCCAGCGATCTCGGCTCGCCGCAGGACACGCACCGCGGCGATGTCCAGGACTTTGGACACGCGGTGGTCCACGGCTTCAAAAAGTTCGGGCTGCGCCCCGGAATGCGCCATGTCTTCCCACAATTGTTGAAGAGCCGAACCGTAATCGGGCTGGCGGAGTATCCAACATTGGATGCCCCGCCCGATGGCCTGGTCGGCCAGCGTAAAGACTACCAGCAAAGTGGCTATGACAGCCGCTCCCAAGGTGGTCCGGAGGACAGCCGGGTAGGGGGCGGCCGCCGCAAGCTTTGGAAGCCTGTCCACAATAAAGAAACAAGCCCACACGCCGAGCCCGATGGCCGCCGTTACCCTCAGACTGTGCTTGATCAGGACGTCGCTGGAGCGGAACCGGGCGAAGAAGAACAGGGCTCCGAGAACGGCGAGGAACGGCGACTGCTCTTTCATGATCACGAGAGCGGGTACGAGATTCGGCGGAATATAAGGTTGATCGAGAAGAAAAATCGCGAGCGTCGCTCCCCATACGCCAGTCAACGTGAGGGCCAGGTAGATCCGGTCGGCCGCGGCGCTCATTCTGCCGCGCACCTGTGTTAGCGCTCCGGCTGTTAGTAAGAGCGATGCATTCAACGAGCACGAATACGCTGCCAGCCGGAAGACTCCAAGGAAAGGGCACAGGAACAGAAAAGCGCTGATCCAAACGGCGTTCCATATCGAAAGCGGATGCAGCCAGCGATTCACTTTGCCTTGCCACGACTCGGGATTTGGGCGAGTCCACAGCAGCAGGAAGCTGACGGGGAATATAGCGCCGCCGGTCATGGCGGCAGAGCGCAGCATATTCACCGTCATGGACCTGTTTGACATTCCCGAAACAACCAGCAGAATCGAGAGCAACCCTCCGACGTTCCAGAGTAAAGCGCAAACGACGAGCAGACGCGTACCGGGGCTATGATGCGGCGCCCGGCGGACCAGCATCGCCAGAACGGCCGCGAGAACGACACCGGCGCCGTATCCGAGCAGTTCGGAGATAAGCAGGTAGTCCGGAATTACTAATGGCATGGCTTCGCGCCCATCATAGTCTGTTGTGAGGCATTTCGCCAAGAATTGCCAGAATATCGTTCAGAACGCGGACGATGTCGAGTTGAACGCGGATCTTTGGCGGGTGAACGCCGGGACACTTGAAAGCGCTGGACGGCCGATTCTACGCGTCCGGACGATTTTGGTCGAAAGCGTCCGGCGGTCGGACTTAAGCTCGACGCATGACATGGTTCAGCGGATTCGTCCTGGCAATGGCCTTGGCATCGCCTCAAAGCGCGCCGTTAAGGCTCAATGAAGAAGTGAAAGCGCTGCTAGAACAGAACCGGAATGCGGACGCGGTTGTTGCCGCACGGCACGCAGTGGCGAGTTCGGAGGCGACCCTGGGACATCGGCATCCGGTAACGGCGATGATCATTCGCAACCTGGCACTCGCGCATGAACGCTGTGGATCATATAACAGGGCGGAGGCCGAGGCGAGAGAGTCGGCGCGGATTCTGGAATCTATCTTCGGACCTGGGGACGAAAGCCTGGTGGCTCCGCTCAATGTGTTGACGGAAATATTCGCCGATCAGGGGCGCTATATGGATGCGATGAGAATGGCGCGGCGGGCGATCGCCATCGGACCGGGCGCGGGGATGCACTATGCTACTGCCGTGCGAAATCTAAACACCCTGAATGAAATTACCGGCCGCCGCTTAACTCCGATCGACGCCGATGTTCAATCCAGCCTGCGGCCGTACTGATTCGCATGGGCGAGCTTATTGAAGTAGTCGAACACGATTCCGGTTACTTCGCCGACCGGGTTCACGCGATCATCCAGGTAGGTGGACATCACGCTTACGATGAATGGGCGTTTCGGCAGGAAAACGAGACCGGTCTCGGTACGCACTCCGTCGAGGTCGCCGGGCTTGGAGGCGACCTCGATACTGCCTGGAATGACGGGACGCATGTAGGCGTCGACTCTCTTCATCACCGACAGCATGTCCTTGCAGGATTCGGCATCGGCCGCCTTGTTTTCGTAAATGAGGCGCACGATTCGCACCATCTCTAAAGGCGTGGAGACGTTTTCGTCGCCACGGGCGGCTGCCGCGGTATCCATCATCTTCCGGCGGAGTTTCGTCTGCTCGAATCCTAATTCGTGAATCAACGCGTTCACGCGATCCATGCCTACCAGGTCGATCAATTTGTTGGTGGCGGAGTTATCGCTGTACTGGATCATGTCCTCCAGCAGGTCCCTCACGTTGATGGTGACCGCGCCGCGATCCAGCGCTTTTTGCAAGGGCCCGCCGCTTCCCCCGGCGTTGTCTTGGGGGCCCATCGTCACTTTGTCGGCGAACGAAAACTTTCCGGCGCGCTCATCGCGAAAAACCTGGATCATGATGGGGATCTTGATGGAACTGGCGGTAGGAAAGACCGCGTCGCCGTTGTAGACGAAGACGCGGCCGGAAGTCAGGTCGATGGTGGCAACGCCCAGGACGCCGTTGAGGGAATCGTCGACGGCCTTGATTCTCGCTGATTGCTTCAGTTCCCAGAGGCTGGTTACGTCCGTTCCGGACGAGGCCGCGATGCACCCAAACAACATGAAGGGAATAAATGTTCGCACCCTTGCATTTTAGTTGCTTTGGCGAAAACAGTTGCGGCATAGTAAATACAGGCGAAGGCATGTAGAGCGCGGCGATACAGGACGAAGCCAAAATCCTCGGCATTTCGGGGATGGGAGTCTGTACGCGCTCGCATCGCAGTCTATGGGCACAGGCAATTCTCGATGGCTGAAAGCATCCTGTATCTCACCGAGCTGCTGGGCCTCCAGGTTTATGACCTGAAGGGGCGCAAGCTCGGCTTGCTCAAAGACGCCGCCATCGTTCCTCTTGTCCATCCCGCCAGAGTCGACCGTTATCTTGTGGGAGGCGGCTGGGCCTGGCTCACTATTCGGCACGACCAGATCCAATCCATTTCTTTCGACGGCATCTTTTTAAAAGACGAACAGCTCACGCCGTATCATTCGGACGAATACATGCTTCGCGTGGTTCGCGATCTGCTCGACCAGCAGATCATCGACGCGCAGGGGCGTAAGGTGGTTCGGGTCACGGATGTCACTTTCGATCTGCGGCAAGAAGACGGGTCGGACGTTCTCGATATTCTCGAAGTCGACATCGGGCTGCGCAGCATCTTCCGACGCTTGGTTCGGGGCGTTCTACCGCCGCTCTGGATTCGCAAGCTGCAGCGCACTATTCCGCCAAACTCGATTCGGTGGGAATTTTGCAATATTCTGGAGCCCGATCCGCAGCGGCGGCTGAGGCTGAATATCACGGGCAAACTGCTGGAATCGATGCACCCCGCGGATCTTGCCGATATCGTCGAAGAACTGAGCCCGGAGGATCGCGAGGCGGTCTTCGAGACTCTGGACGACGAGGTCGCCGCGGACACACTCTCGGAGGTCGACCCCGGTATTCAGGCGAGCATTCTCGAATCGCTCGAGACTGAGAAGGCCGCGGACATCATCGAGGAGATGTCGCCGGACGAAGCCGCCGATGTTCTCGCCGAACTCGAAGAAGAGACCAGCAAAGAAATTCTCGAAGAGATGGAAGCGGAGCCGAAGACCGATGTCAGCGAACTGATGGAATTCGAAGAAGACACCGCCGGCGGCCTCATGAATACGGAGTATGTCGCGCTGCGGGACGACACGACCGTGGCGGACGCCATGATCGAGTTGAGAGCGAACGAAGAGTTGCTCGAGACGCTGAACACGATCTTCCTAGTTGATGCTTCGGACCGGCTGGTGGGCACCATACCGCTCGCGAAGCTGTTCATCGCAGCCGGCGATTCGCCGCTCAAGGATCTCGCTTCGGACACGCTCATTCAAGTGAATCAAACGGAGGATCAGGATCGGGTGACCGAACTTTTCGACAAATACAACCTGCTTACCGTGCCAGTGGTGGATGAGGACGGCAAGTTGTCCGGCGTGATTACCGCGGACGATATCATCTCCGTTTTGAGGAATCGATAGAGAAGCGAATGGCGTTTCTGAAACGGTTCCGGTATCAAATTGCGTTGTTCGGGGCCGTGATCGGACCTGGGCTAATCACCGCCAACGTCGATAACGACTCGGGCGGTATCCTCACCTATTCTCAGGCCGGCGCAAAATACGGCTACTTGCCGCTCTGGACGCTGATCCCGATCACGATTCTGCTGATCGTCACGCAGGAAATGTGCTCGCGCATGGGTGCGGTTACGGGCAAGGGACTGTCGGACCTGATTCGGGAAGAATTCGGATTGCGCACGACGTTCTTTATGATGATGGCGCTGGTCATCGCGAATTACCTGAACGTGGTCGCAGAGTTCGCCGGCATCGCAAGCAGTTTGCAACTGTTTCATGTCAGTCCTTATATTTCGGTTCCGCTGGCCGCGGCGGCAGTGTGGTTACTGGTGGTGCGGGGGAGTTATCAGATCGTGGAGCGTGTGTTTCTGGTGGCGTGTTCTCTCTATGTCACGTACATCATCGCTGGTATTCTCATCCGCCCGGACTGGAAACAGGCTGCTATTTACAGCGTCAAGCCCGAATTGATTTTCGACACTGGCTACATTTACATGCTGATTGGCATGGTGGGGACATCCATTGCGCCGTGGATGCAATTCTACCTTCAGGCGGCGGTGGTTGAGAAAGGGATTACGGCGAAAGAGTACATTCAATCGCGGCTGGAAGTGATTGTAGGCTGCATCATGACCGATGTGGTGGCATTTTTCATTATCGTTGCGTGCGCCGGCGCAATCTGGTCGCATGGTCCTAAAGATATCGAGAACGCGGCCGACGCGGCGCTGGGTTTGAAGCCGTTCGGTAAGTACGCGTATCTACTTTTTAGCGCCGGCCTGTTCAATGCGTCGTTCTTTTCGGCGGGCGTTCTGCCGCTCTCGACGGCTTACACAGTTTGCGAGGGGATGGGCTTCGAATCGGGGATTGGCAAGCGATTTGGGGAAGCCAAAATCTTTTATTGGCTGTTTACGCTGCTGATCGTTTTCGGCGCCGGCGTGATTCTAATTCCGCGCTTTCCGCTGATTCAGATGATCCTGTTCTCGCAGGTGATCAACGGCGTGTTACTCCCATTCGTTTTGATTTACATGATCCTGCTGATTAACCGCGAGCGACTGATGAAGGAATGGACTAACACGCGTTTCTATAATGCCATCGCGTGGGCCTCCGTTGTGATCATGATGGGGTTGACGCTGACGTGGTTCGCGATGCTGATCAAGGGCGGCGGATAGAAGACGCAGCTATCTCACTGCCGGGAGGCCAGACAGGTAAGGCAATCACACGATGCCAGTCGTCACTAACCCATATGCCCGGGCCTACGCTATAGCCGCGCTCGCGGAGTAACTGGGCGGGTGACTTTGCGCCTTTCCATCGATCGCGGTGATAAGCGACCCAGAAGTGACCGTTAATTAATCCGGAATCGAGCGACGTTATGGTACGGGCGTCCCAGCGGCCGGGATCATGCCGGTCGAGTTGATAGGCCAATGGGAATTTCAGGAACCGGTCGGGGATGAGTAGTTGGACGCGATCGACTCCGGGCTCGCGCAAGATCATCATTTCGGCGAGCACTTCATAGTTTATGCGAGGCCGGGGATGGATGAGTTGCGGCAGACTGAGGGCGATCCACGCGGCTACGAAAGCCACGGCGGCCGGGCGCAGTTTCTGAAGTGGGATTATAGAAAATGAGATGGCGAGCAGTAAATAGAACGGTACGATCGCGATTATCAGGTGCCGCGTACCCCAGACAGATTGGGGAAAGAACTGGGAGATGGCGAAGCTGGCGAGAGGTGGCAGGAGCGCGGCGATTAATAAGAATGTATTCAGCCGCCGATGGACGCCGATGAACTGGGATAAGACGACGCAAAGTGCGGCGAGGAGCATGAATGCAGCGGACAGATATAGGGATTGGTGGGGCGTGGTTAGATTTACATAGAACGTGAATAAATCGCTGAGGCTGGGCCGCCTGATCCAACCGAGGTTTTCATATAGTCCTCCACGCATCACCGCAAATTGACTTGCAAACATCAGCCACGGGACAAAGGCCGCGAAGACAACTCCGGAGCAAGCTAGGAATCCGGGAAGTCTTTTGCGTTCGACCCATAAAATGTAGAGGCCTTCGGAGGCTATCACCGCCCAACCATAATAGTGCGTGTAAACCAGCACCACGTTGATTGTGCCTAGCAGCCACAAGTTGCGCCGAGGCGTAAATGCCCAGTACGAGCACAGGCTCAAAAAGAAGAGCAGGCTGTACATTCTCAGATATTGAGAATGGAACACCTGATCGGGATCTAGGCAGAGCAGCGCGAGGGCGAAATTCATCTGCCATTGGCTCAGTCCCAGGCCGCGGCAGAGAAAGTAAAACGGAACGAGCGACAAGAAGGAGAAGAGGGCCGGCAGCAGCCGCACCCAGACGAGGCTATCGCCGCCGATGCCTATCCAGACCTTCAACAGAATATAAAACAAGGGCGGATGGACGAGATCGAAGGCCGCTTTCTGGAAAAGGGCGGTCCAGGGTGCCTGAGCGCAGGCCAAGCTAAAGACCTCGTCGGAATCCAGACAAAATGTTTGGATATTCCAGAGACGAATGACTACAAAGGTAGCAGCGAGCAGGAAAAAGACGGCTCGGGCGACACCGGCGCGCGGCTTGGATTCAATGGGCGACAAAACTGTTTAAAGGTTTATCGTGACAGATAGGACGCCGCCGCGCAAGGCGTCAAGAGCCGGGACAGGTGATTGGCGGACCCGAGTAATGCACCCATTTATTCAACATAGGAGGTTTTGACTTGTTCCCGCCGTCTGGATTCGACCACACCTCCGCTGGCAGCTTGGGATCGGCGGCGTTCGTCCTGTCTGTGGCAGGCCGCGGCGAACGCCGATAACAATAATAGAGCCCTCAGCATACAACCCTTCCCGATCTCTCCCGATCGATCAACGCCCGTTTGCGCGGCAGGCCCCAGCGATAACCACCCAGTTCACCGGTTCCTCGAATCACACGATGGCAGGGTATGACCACGGCGACGGTGTTGCTTGCGCAAGCACGCGCCACAGCTCTTGTCGCTGTTGGTTGTCCGATCCCCGATGCGACCTCGCCGTACGATTGGACTTCACCGTATGGAATCGACTGTAGATAATTCCAGACGCGCATCTGAAAAGCCGTGGCTCGAATGTCGAGCGGGAGGTCGAGGCGTGGCTGGGCGCCCTCCAGATGCCCGTGCAGCGCGTCCATCCATTTTTGAAATTCCGACGGATAGGGCTCCTGCATCGCTTCGATCTTCGCTGCCGGGTACTCGCGGCGAAGCTGCGCCTCCAGATCTTTCTGGCTCTCGCCGAATTGCACGAAACATAATCCGCGGTCGGTGGCGCCGACCATCATCAACCCGACCGGAGAATTTGCGGTCACGCAGGTGATCGCGACGTTGCGGCCACCCTGTCGATATTGATTGGGCGTCATCCCGAGACGCGTATCCGCACGTTCGTAAACGCGGCTGGACGATCCGTAGCCAGCGTCGTACACCGCTTCCGTTACGTCTTTCGAAGTTCGCAGGCTGCCTTTCAGATTCTTCAGACGCGCGGCCTCCACATATTGGCGCGGCGTGACACCAGCAATCGCTTTGAAGCTGCGCTGGAAATGATAGAGGCTCAGTTCGGCTTTCTTCGCGAGATCGGCCGCCTTCAAGGGCTCTTCGCTGTGCGACTCGATATAGCGGCAGATGCGGCGAATTCGCTCAGTGTTGGGATCGGCTCCGAGCGTTGCGAGCGGACGGCAGCGGAGACAGGGACGCAGACCGTCTTTTTCGGCGTCGGCCGGCGCCGCGTAGAATCGAACATTCTTGCGCAGCGGTTTCCGCGCGGGACAGGACGGACGGCAATAAACTCCCGTGGTCAGAACGCCGAAGAAGAACTGGCCATCGCAGGAAACGTCGCGCTTTTCGAGCGCTTCCCAGCAATGATCGGAATTTAACATGACAGACCTCCTAAGCGGCATCGTGGAAGATGATGCCCAACGTGTAACGTTCTCCCGTGTGTATCGGACTCACTCCGTGCCGCACATTGGTGCGGTAATATCCGCGCGACCCATTCACCGGGCGGTAGCGCGTGGTTATCACCACGGCTTCGCCTTGGTCCAACCGGATGGCGTTGCCGATCGATTGCGCCCTCGGCCGCTGCTCCACCAATAGCAGTTCGCCTCCCGTGAATTCCCGCTCCGGATCGCTCAGGCAGAACACCACTTGAAATGGAAAAACAATGTCGCCATAAAGATCCTGATGCAAGCAGTTGAAATCGCCGGCTGTGTAATGCAGCAGCAACGGAGTCGGCCGGGTTTGCCCTTTCAAATGGCAACGTTCCTGGAAGCTGCTGAGATCCGGCGGGAAATCGCTGTCGATTTTCAGCGCCTCCATCCACCCGTTCGCCGGCCCAAATAATTGGCCATATAGCGCGTGTCGTAACTCATCTACCAGCGCTGGAAGCGGATACGCGAAATACTGATATTCGCCGCGCCCGAAACGATACCGGGCCATGTCGATGCGGCTGCGAAACAGCTCGGGCCGATTGTAGAGGGCTCGCAGATCCTCGCATTCGGACTGGCTCAGTACGTTGCCGAGACGGCTGTAGCCGCGACTCCACAGTCTGGCGCGAATATCCATTTCCTCAAGTTTCATGCGGCAAGAACCTTGGCTACCGAAGCGATGGTCCGCCGCACATCTTCATCCGACGTGATCCAATTGCACACGCTGACGCGCATGGCGCGATGCCCCCGCCACGTTGTTGCTCCGAAGAAGGCCACGCCGTCGGCTACAATAGCGGCGATCACAGCGTCGGTACGCCGGTCGTGGTCTTCTTCCGTGGCGCCGGGCTTGGGATCGCGAAAACGGACCAGGCCCTGGTTGATGGTGGGCTCCCAAAGAACATGGGCGCCAGGCAGCGCACCGATTCCCATGACAAGATCGTGGGCAAAGCCGCAGCATCGCTCGACTAAATCGGCCACGCCGGCGCGTCCAAGCTGCCGCAGCGCGGCATAAGTGGGAAAGCCCCTAGCGCGACGCGACCATTCCGGATTCCAATCCATCTGATCGCGCGCAGTCGCATCATGAATTAAATATGACGCCCGGTGAGACATCGACGCGCGATGGCCCTCGACGTCAGCCACGAATGCATAGCCGCAATCGTAGGGAACGTTGAGCCACTTGTGGCCGTCCGTCGCCCACGAATCGGCCTGTTCCACGCCTTTCACGAAATGGCGCAGGTGGGGACTAGCGGCGGCCCACAATCCGAAAGCTCCGTCCACGTGCACCCACGCTCCGCTCTGTTTCGCGATTGGAATCAGCGTCTCGAAATCGTCGAATGCTCCAATATTGAGATCGCCGGCCTGCAGAACGACGATGGTGGGCTTTGTTTCATCCAGCGCCGAGGCGAGCGTCTGCTCGGGAAGTCGACCCTGCTCGTCAGCCGCAAGATACTCGATCTGCCCGAGTCCGAAGCCGAGCAAACGGACGGCTCGCTTGAAAGATCCATGAGCTTCCGAGCTGGTCAAAATCCGAATTGGCTGCGCGCCGAACAAGCCCTGCCGTTCGACGTCCCATCCACGATTTTCAAGCAACGCATGGCGCGCCGCCGCGAGACAGGTCGCGTGGGCCATCTGGCAGCCCGTCGTAAAGGCGAAACTCGCATGGGACGGTAAGCCGAGGATCTCCTTCAGCCATTTTCCGGATATTTCTTCGGCAAGCGCCGCCGCCGGACCGGAAGCGTACAAACCTGCGTTCTGGTCCCAAGCCGAGGTGAGCCAGTCCGCGGCAAGAGCGGCGGGCAGAGATCCTCCAATCACCCAGCCGAAGAATCGAGGGCCCGCGCATCCTATGATGCCGCCCTCGACATCGCGCGCCAAGTCGGAAACTACCTGATCCGGATCAATGCCTTCGTCGGAGAGTGGCCGGTCCATACGTTGGCGCAGCGTGGCGGCGTCGACAGTGGCGTTGACTGGTTGCCGGTTGAGGTTGTCTAGGTACTCCAGGGCCATTCGAGCCCCATCTTGTAAGGTCTTTCGAAACACAAGCCCACTGTACCCGTTTCGAATAGGCGCGCACTACCTGAAACTTGCGGTCGAATTCAAATTGGGAAGGATTCTGCCGAAGAGATGGATGGAATCAGGAGTTTTCAAGCGACAGTTCAAACTGCAAATCAACAACGCACCAGCCGGGCCGAAAAGCTCGAAGCTTGGGTGACGCACATCCGCCAGAACGAGGGGTTGCCTGGATTCCGCGAGCACGTGAAGCAGATCATGGGGCAGACGCTCGATATCGATAGCAGTTGCGTCGAAATCGCGCGCGTCATCCTGCGCGATCTCGGAATCACCTCACAACTCCTGAAGATTGCGAACTCGGCGCTGTACAAACATTCCGACCGTCCCATTATGAGCGTGGCGCACGCCATCATCCTGCTGGGCTGGGATATGGTGCGCAATCTGTTAAGCGCGATTCAATTTGTCGAACATTTCGCAAACGGTTCTTCGGCGTTACGCGAACTGATGCTGCTCTCCGTTCTGAACGCAGTGCATAGCCGCGACATCGCCTTGGCGGCCGGCTACGCACATCCCGACGAGGCCTATATTTGCGGACTATTTCAGAATCTCGGAGAAGTGCTGGTGGCTGGTTACTATCCACTCGAATACTCGCGAGTCATCGTGGCCATGAACACCGACAAGATTCCGGCGCGGGCCGCCTGCCTGCGCATCCTCGATTTTTCGTGGGATGAAGTCGGCTTGCAACTGGCGCAGGAGTGGAATATGCCGTCGAAAGTACGCTCGTGCCTGGCGGCATCGTGTGGCCGGACGGTGCCGAAAGCCGATCAATCTCTCACTACAATAACCGGCTATGCGCGCGACCTCACGCACTCCCTGTATCGA
The DNA here is from genome assembly GCA_049514735.1 of Bryobacteraceae bacterium. GTDB lineage: Bacteria > Acidobacteriota > Terriglobia > Bryobacterales > Bryobacteraceae > JAICMB01. Next base: position 25,933 of record JBEKUT010000009.1, on the reverse strand, counting down.
AGCGGAAAGGCTATTGACGCATTCAGCCTGCGATGTGTGGTTGGTCCCCAAGGCGAGCAGGTGCTCGTTCCCATGCGCGATTTGGCGCGCGTTGTGGAGGGCGCGGCCACCGAGATCAAGCAGAATTTCTCGAGTCTGAATATTCCGATGGAGAGGTTGCTGTTGGACCAACAGGCAGAGCGCGCCCGCGGGGTTCTCGCGTCCGTTCCAGTTTTCGACGCGGTTTCTGTGCACGCGTTGAGCCACGCAGTCGCGAACGCTAAACGTAGTCTGGAAAGAAAGAATTTCGACCTCTCGATTCTAATTAAGGACCTTCTGGATGCGGTACACGAGGCGGGGTTCGACCGCGCAGTGTTCGGTCTGATCAACGACAAGCACACCTCTGTGCGGGGCCGGATTGCCAGCGCTGCGCGCCTTGACGAAATTCTGGACCGCTTCCAATTCCCGATCGACCACGCGGAAGGCCCGATTCTCGCGGCTCTCGGGCGCAAAACCGACCTGCTTGTGGACCGGGCTCGCGATGACCGTTACGATGCCTCGGCACTGGTGGCGGCACTGGCGCCGGACTTGTTCGCCCTGCTCCCGATCGTGACTGGAAGGGTGGTTGCCGGCTGCCTCTACGCCGATCGCAAAGGTTCAGCAAAAGGGTTGGATGACGTGCGCGTTCCGCTGGGCCGGGTTCGCGATGTGATTGCGGAGGCCATTCGCAAGAAGGCGACAAAGTAGAATAGTCCTTTGTCCATCGACCCCGCGCGCTACACCTGCTACCGGGCAGCCGGCCCAATCACGATCGACGGCAGGCTCGACGAGCCTTCCTGGCAGCTTGCCCCGAAGTCGACGCCTTTCGTCGACATTGTGACCGGCGAACCGGCCTGGTTCGAGACGCGCGTCGCGATGCTGTGGGACGACGAGAATCTCTACTTCGGCTTCACCGCTCAAGAGACGGACGTCTGGGCGACGCTGACCGGGCGCGATTCCAAGATTTACGAAGAGAACGATCTGGAAGTTTTTATCGCCGGGCGCGACGCATACTACGAGTTCGAGATCAACGCGCGGAATACCATCTACGAAGTTTTCTGGATTTGGAAAGACATCCTGAAGCCCGGCTCGCGGTACCACGGACGTCCGGAGTTCGATCCGGCGGCGCAGCGCACGATGGTACTCGATGGCGTCGGCGGCCACGTGCATCCACGCGGCGAACGCTGGGGATTTCTCGACTGGGATTATCCGGGGCTGCGCCACGCCATTCATATCGACGGAGCGTTGAACCGCCGCGATCATACGGACAAGGGCTGGACTGTCGAATTGGCGTTTCCCTGGCGCGGAATGGAACTGCTCGCGGATGAGCGGGCGTTGCCGCCGAAGGATGGCGACGTGTGGCGCATCGACTGTTCCCGTTTCGAGAAAATCGGAAGGGACGGCGAAGAACTCGACCCCTGCGCCGGCTGGACCTGGAACCGGCACGGCCATTACGATTCGCACATCCCGGAAGTTTTTCCCTACGTCACGTTCTCGACCGAGACGTGTTAGAAATGTATTTCAACAATGCTCATAAAATCTCTCTTGAGCGTCCTTGCCCTGTATGCAATGGGAAGCATCACTGGGGCCGAGCGGCGAGCTTCTTTCGACGACCACTGGCTTTTCCTGAAAGCCGACGCCATGGACGCAGCCAATTCCGCGTTCGACGACACCTCCTGGCGCAAGCTGGACCTTCCGCACGACTGGGCTATCGAAGGCCCGTTCGATTCCAAATACAGTCCCAACACGGGTGGCTTGCCTATTTACGGCGTGGCCTGGTACCGCAAGCATTTCACGATTCCGGCGTCCGGACGCGGCCAGTTCTACAGCGTCGAATTCGACGGCGCGATGTCGAACTCGCAGGTTTTCTTGAACGGTCACGAACTCGGAGGACGGCCGTATGGCTATAGCAGCTTCGAGCTCGATCTCACGCCGTTCCTCAACTTCGGACAGGATAACGTGATTGCCGTCCGGCTCGATCCTGAACCAGACTCGTCGCGATGGTATCCGGGCGCGGGCATCTATCGCAACGTCTGGCTCGTCACAACCGGACCCATTCACGTCGCGCACTGGGGCACGTATTTGACCACGCCCGACGTGTCGGATTCCAGCGCGACTGTCGTTCTTCGCAGCGAAGTCCGCAACCGCAAGAGCGAAGCGGCGCAAGTCGCCGTGGAGACCACCATCCGCGATGCGAACGGCCGCCAGGTTTCAGTTCAGCGGGACAACTTAAATATCGCCGGCGGACAATCTCAAGCGACAAGCCAGACCATCAAGGTCGCCAATCCGCAACGCTGGGACATCGATCAACCGTATCTGTACCAGGCGGTCACGGTGGTGAGGTCCGGCAACCAGATCCTGGACCGTTACACTACGCCGTTCGGAATCCGCACCATCGAATTCAATCGCGACAAGGGTTTCCTGCTGAACGGCCGCAAGGTGAAAATTCACGGCGTCTGCAATCATCACGATCTGGGCGCGCTGGGTACCGCGGTCAATCGGCGAGCGACGGAACGCCAGCTTCAAATCATGAAGAGCATGGGCGTGAACGCCATTCGAACGAGCCACAATCCGCCGTCGCCCGAGTTGCTGGAATATTGCGACCGGCTCGGGCTCGTTGTGATGGACGAATCGTTCGATATGTGGCGCGTCGCCAAGGTCAAGAACGGCTATTCCAAGTATTTCGAGAAATGGGCCGAGACCGACATGCGAGATCTCGTCCGGCGCGACCGCAATCATCCGAGTGTCATCATGTGGAGCATCGGGAACGAAATCCCCGAGCAAAACAGGCCGGAAGGCGCCCAGACGGCCAAGTTTCTAACAGGCATTGCGCACCAGGAAGACCCGACGCGTCCAACGACCTCGGCTTTTAATAATTGGTCCGACGCAATCAAGAACGGCCTCGCCGACGAAGTGGATGTTCCCGGTTTCAATTACAAACCCGAATACTACGGCCAGATCCTTAAAGAGCATCCGAAGTGGGCTATTTTCGGATCGGAGACGGCTTCCTGCATCAGCTCGCGCGGCGTGTATCACCTGCCGTTGAAAAATTTCGAGAAGGACCCGTCGTTGCAGGTTTCGAGTTACGACGTGGTGGCTCCTCCGTGGGCGAATTGCCCGGATGTGGAGTTCGACGCGCAGGATCGCTTTCCGAACGTCATGGGAGAGTTTGTTTGGACGGGTTTCGATTATCTCGGCGAGCCGACGCCCTACGGTAGCCGTAACGACTGGCCTTCCCGCAGTTCTTACTTCGGTATTGTCGATTTGGCCGGTTTCCCGAAAGACCGCTATTACCTCTACAAGAGCCAGTGGACCAAGGAGCCCATGGTTCACGTTTTCCCAACGTGGAATTGGGCCAGTCATGAAGGCGAGCTGATCCCGGTTATGGCGTATACAAACGGCGAAGAAGTGGAGCTGTTTCTGAACGGCAGATCGATGGGACGCAAGAAGCTTGGCGTCGATACTGTTGAGATTCCCGCAGGCGGGAATGTCAGCACCACGCATAAGTTTACCTCGAAGTATCGGCTGGAGTGGGATGTTCCCTATCAGCCAGGCACGCTCCGCGCCGTCGCTTACAAGGGCGGCAAACAGTTCGCGGTGGACGAGGTGCGCACTGCTGGGAATCCGGCGCGCATTCGTCTAAGCCCGGACCGTTCGACCATAGCGTCGGATGGCGAAGACCTCTCGTTTGTGACCGTCCGCATTGAGGACAAAGACGGCAATCTCTGCCCGTCCGCCGACAATCTAGTCCAATTCAAGGTGGATGGCGCGGGAAGCATTGCGGCCGTCGATAACGGCAACGCCGCGACAGTCGAGCCCTTCCAGGCCGACCATCGCAAGGCCTTCAGCGGGATGGCGCTTCTGATTGTCCGCGCGCGCGCCGGACAGCCTGGCGAGATCAAGATCGACGCAACGTCGGACGGGTTGCAAGGGGCGAAGGCGGCCCTGCTGTCGGCTGTCGTTCGAAACTGAGACTCATTCGTTCGGGGGACGTACGGCCAAGCCTGCAAACCGGGAATCCCGCCCGCAGTTTCAGAAATTACACTATCATAGACATCGGCGCGATCCAAGGGGAACTTTCGTCTGGAAGTGTGTTGGTAAGGCTATAACTCGAAGGGCATGGGTTAAACTGTGACCTGAACCCCGGCCACCACTATAGTACTCCACGAAAGGTTCAGTGCTGGTGTGCCCATGAACACCGACAAACAGCAGTAAGGAAGCTTGCTTTCAACCATATTGCATTCGGATTTGATATGATCCTCCGATACGCGATGAGTCGCTCACAAAGAGTTTGATATGCGGCATTATTCTTTTTATTTTGCATTTATTTGATTCTGCCGGAGCAAGGAGCGGCTCAACCTAAAACGGGGCCTTGGGCAAATGCTGATCTGTTCGCAAAGGCCAAGCTTATGCACGAAGTGCTTCTCTACATACTTGTTGGATCGGCAGTAGGACTCGTCCTCGTCCATGAGATTACTGAACATATCGGCAAGGAGGTGGCCAAAACATCCCAGGAATTCTTTGGGGCACTTCAAAAGGGAATAACGACGTCGGTTTTGGAAGGTCTGCAGGTCATGGGCACAATCGTCGCACGGGAGGTTAAGGAAACCTTGCCGAATGCGCTAGCCTCAAAGGCTAACGAGAAAACGGCCGCGCAAGGACTGGCCCAAATGCGGCAGTCAGCAATCGCAAAGCTCGTCGAATCGTTGAATCCGGAAGACTGGTCCCAGGCCCAACGGCTCCTGGTTCAGTCCGGGGCTGCTGATCCGGCCGACTTCTTGCCCTTGGCATTTCAGTTCTGGAAACATGGGCATGTTGACAAGGCAATTGAGGTCTGCGAACTCGGCATGACGAAGTCGCCGGCGGAGCGCAACATCAAATTCAAGAACAGCCTTGCATATTAGCTTGCCGAGCAAGGCGATCCCAAGAATGCCGGCCGCGCCCGCAAACTTGCAATCGAAGCCTGCGAAGAACCTCCCCAACTCCGACCGAGGGCACTGAACACGAGAGCATTTGTTGAGGTCGTTTACGCTGAAACGGAAGAGCAACTTAAGCGTGGAATTGCACTCGCCAGCGATGCCCTAAACAAAGGGAACCCACTTTCCGCGTATATGGCGGTGATGAGTCGTGTAACGACGCGGCAACGCGAGCTCGGCCTTGACGAGCAAGGAGTCCGACAGAAAAAGCCATAGGCACCACGCAATGCACGACTGGGGCATCCCGCCTCGTGCCAAAATCGCTGCAACTCTTTATTGATCGTCGGTGCTTCCCGCTTCGCCACTTGCGGAGTTGTTCATGAAATTGTCTAAGGCGCGTAACGGCTCACACCTGCCGAACGGGCCTCTTGATGTCTTCCTGATCGGAGCCTGCCGGACTTGAGTCGACGCGATTTACTCGCGATGACTCGCGATAGAAGCAATATCCCGATTCTTCGGGCAGGCGCAGCCTGGACCAATCGCCGGTACTAGTGGTTCCTCCGATGCTTATCGCGTGATTAGCCAGAGACGCAGGTGATTGCCATCCCGTCCAAACCTATCGACCAAACGGGCCGCATATTCCTTCGCGAAATTTCTTTTTAGGCGCGAAGCACGATAGCGCAGTCTCCAAGAAAATCGATAAAAGCTTAAATTCGACGGCGTCCATTCGCGATATGTGTATGTACTCAAACAGATAGTTCTATTCGAAGAGAAGTACTAGCAGCGAAAGGAAGAAGGAAAGCCCGATGTCGAATGTTCGATTCTCAAAGATGCTTCTGGCTGGCGCAGCGTTGACGCTGAGTCCGGGCATCGTCTATGCCACTACGCCGGTCTCCCCGCTCACCGCGGCTCCCACCTCGGTTTCACTGTCCTACCAGAAACCCTCGACACCGGGAAGCGGAGTGGGCGTGAAGGTTACGGCTACAACCTCCACCTATTTCACGGTCGATCCGACGACGGTACCGATTTGGCTGTCACTCGATACATGGAACGGAGACGCGGTCTCCGGTGGCTTGACCGTTACTTTTAGTCCGAGCGCGATCGCCGCTTCGTTGGGCGCGGGCACGTTCGGCACCACCGTACATTTGCAGGTGACCGGGTACGCCGACGCGTTGGTACCGGTGACTCTGGTGGTAAAAGACGTCGCGTCCACATTGACCGTCTCGCAAGGAGACACGCAGGCGATTACTTGGACACAAGGTTCCGCGTATCCTACTGCCACATTGACCCTCCTGTCGAGCGAGCAGCCGATCGCGTGCACGATCGCCGTGACCAATCTGAATCCATCAACGCCGGCCAATTGGATTGTTGTGAATCACAGCAGCGCGGTGGCCTATAACTTCGGCACGCCGATCGCCGTAACGTTCCTGCAACAGGCATTGGACAATGCGACCGTAGGCACCAATCTCACAGGAACCGTCGCAATCACTCCGGCTGGCGGATCGGAAGTGGACGTTGCGTTTACGATCACGGTTGCGCCACCCTCGCCAGCTTACACGCATATCTATCCAACCCAAACGCCGGTTGCTTCGAGTGGAAACGTTACCGTGGTTCTTACCGGTACGGGATTCGTCGGAAGCGGATCGGACGCGACGGTTGTAGACGTGACCAGCGGCACCACCACGACGGCACTGACATCAGGAGTGACGGTGACCAGTCCGACTACAATTGTTGTTACCCTTCCCGCCGCGACCTACATGGCGAGTGCCGGGACGCTCACGATCGGCGCCTATAATCCGCCAGCAACCGCCGATCAGACAACAATAAACTTGACCGTGACGACCGATCCAATCATTGACTCGATCACCGACACGGCTTCCTACATCCAGGCGCCCATAGGGACAGCTCCGACGGTAGCGCCTTACGAGCTGATCAGTATTTTCGGGGCCAACTTCGGTCCAGCATCTCCCATTCTAGGCGCAACGGACAGCTTCGGCCGTTACTCGAATGCGGTGGACGACGGCACTGGCACCAGTTCTAACGTCGTTGTGGCCTTCTATAAAGCGGATGGTGTGACGTTGATTGAGAATGCTTACCTGCTATATGTCTCGTCCACACAGATTAATGCCATCGTACCTTCCGGCGTGGTTGGGAACGCGACCGTGAAGATCGTGATCAGCGATGGAACGAATTTGGGCACCGCGTTTACGGCCACCGAAGCCGCGGCAAACCCTGGTATCTTCACGACCAGCGCTTCCGGACAGGGCCAGGGCGCGATTCTGTTGTCGACCTACGCGGTCAACTCGAGCACAAATATGGCGGTGAAGGGCAACACCGTGCTGATTTATGTCTCGGGATTGGGCGCGCCCACCAGCACGGCGGCCAATACGGCGAGCACGACAGCGGCGGCTTACCCGGCAGCGTGTATCTCGACCGCCAACTACATGGCGACCGTGAATGGGCTGACTGTGAAACCCAGTCCACTGTGGACCACGATCGACGGCGCGGTGATCGCAAGCGCCAATATTGCGGCCGGCCACTATGCACCCTGCTTCGCGACCGCTCCCACGGTTACCATCGGCGGCAAAGCGGCGACGGTAAGCTACGCGGGATTTGTGGCCGATTCGATCGGCGGGTTGTATCAGATCAACGCGGTTGTTCCGACAACGGTGACATCGGGCAGCGCGGTACCGGTGGTAGTTTCAGTAGGAACTGCAACCAGCCAGAGCGGCGTCACGATGGTTGTTCAGTAAGACTAAAAAACTCGTTACGTTTGCGGCGGCGGATGGCTCTTATGGGCTCCGCCGCCGTCTTTTTGTTATTAGTGTTGTTGGTTCGTCTAATTAAAGCGTTGTTGGTTCGTCGTTGTTAGTTCGTGGTTCGACGTTCGCGTCTTCGGTTAACGGAAGGGGAAAGAATGCACGCTGCCCGTCGAACTACGAACCAACAACGACGAACCAACAACGTAGCGTGCGCTACCGCATCTGGGTTCCCATGATCTTGTAGACGTAGGCCAGGATCTCGGCTATCGCGCGATAGAAGTTCGGCGGAATCTCCTGGCCGACTTGCACGCTTTTGTAAAGGGCTTGCGCGAGGGGCGGATTCTCGATGAGCGGGACCTGGTGATCGACGGCGCGCTGGCGGATGCGGAGCGCAAGAAAGTTCTTGCCCTTGGCGACCACCACTGGCGTGCTCATCGCGTCATGCTGGTAGCGAATGGCCACGGCGAAGTGCGTGGGGTTGACGATGACGGCCGTGGCGCTTGCCACTTCGCTCATCATCTTGCGGCGGCGAAAATCGCGCTGCAGCCGCTTGACGCGGGCCTTCATCTGCGGATTGCCTTCGGTCTCTTTGTGCTCGTCGCGGATATCCTGCTTGCTCATGCGGATCTGCTTCGCGAAGCGGCGATTCTGGCGGAATAAATCGATGCATCCGAAGAGCAGCAGCAGCGCCGCGCCCTTCCAGAGCACTTCGAAGCAGGCCGTCCGCATCTTCTCTAATCCAACTTCCAGGCTGCTCAGCGGGAGCATGAAAAGCGCCTGGACGTTCTGGGCCGCCAGCATATAGAGAACGCCCGCGGACAGCGCCAGCATAACCACCGCCTGGAGGGCGGAAGGGATGCCTTGACTTGGGATGTTCTTGATCTTCGAGAACGGCTGAAAATGTTTGAAGGAGGGAACGAGCTTGGTGAGACTTGCGCCCAGGCGCGTCGACCCGAGCTGGAAGGCAAGCGCGGTGGCGACCAGTACGCCGCCCCCGATCAGCAAAGGTCCGAGCGTCTGGCGCAATACTGTGGACAATAGCTCGATTAATTGCGGCGACTGCAGATCGGAGCTGAAAGCGCGCTCGAACACTAAGCGGGCGTTTTGTTTGAGAATGAAGATCCACTGCGCGCCATAGGCGGCGAAGAGCGCGACAAATAGGGTGAATTGCAGGCCTCCGACAAAATCTTTGGAAGTTGCGAACTGACCTTCGCGGCGGGCTTTCAGGAGGCGGCGTGGTGTCGCTTTTTCTGTTTTGCTGTTGTTGTCAGGCATGGGCCGAGGGGCGCCCCCTCACGGTCGCGGTTCCGTTCCGAGCCGTGACCGGCGGGGAGCGGTTGAAACGTGAACATTACGGAACGGCGCGAGGCGGTACATTCGCTCTAAACTCCCAGGAGGCGGCGCAGGACGCCGAAAATGATCGTCGAGAGCTGCGTATACACCCGCGGAAAAACGATCATCGAAGTGCTCATCAGGGCCAGCGAGCCGAGCAGCTTGATCGGCATCGACAACGAGAAGAGCTGCAATTGCGCGTTGAGGCGTCCCAGTAGGCCGATGGATATATCCGCCAGCAACATCATTATCATCACGGGCAAAACAAGCCTCACGCCGGTGCTGAAAATCAGACCGCCAGTCATAAGAAGCGCTTCGACATTGGGACGCGCGAACGCAAACGAGCCGGGTGGCGCGGAGTCGAGGCTGTTCGCAAGAATCGTAATCACCTGGCGATCCAGGCCGGCGCCGAAAAACAAGAGCCCGGCCGTGAGCTGAGCTATAACCACAAGAACGATCGAATCGGCATTGCTGGTGGGATCGATGAACGAAGCATGGGAAAATCCGGCCTGCGCGCCGATCAATTGCGCGCCCATCATGAAAGCTTCCAGGATGAAGGAAACCGCGAGGCCGATGGCAAGCCCGAAGCCGGTCTCGGCAATCATCCACGCGGCAAACTGGCCGATATCCGCGGGTCCGTTGTGGACATCGGGCCAGCGAGGCATCAGTGAGAAAGTCGCGACCAGGGCGAGCGCGGCGCGTGCGGCGGCGGGTCCGGTATTAAATGCGGGTATCGGAAGGAACACGAAGAGGCCCGCCATGCGCGCCAGTACCAGCGCGAAGGCGTAGAGGGTAGAGATGCTGAGAACAGCATCAGTGTGCATAGCGGCCAAGGTCGCCGAGAATGCCGATGGTGTACGCGGTCATGTGCTTCAGCATCCAGGGAAGCATGGTGAGAAACCCGGCGAGGAAGGCGGCCAGACGCGGAATGGTGCTGAAGGCGGGGTCCTGGAGAGATGTGGCGATCTGGATCAGGTTGACCAAAATGCCAACGGCGAAGCCGATCAGCAGCAGCGGCGAGCAAACCATGAAAGCGGTCCAGAAGGCCTGGCCCATAATGTGAACGATAGCTTCGGGGGTCAAATTCGTTGCTCCTTAGAAGAAACTTTTCATGAGCGATCCGATGACGAGGCTCCAGCCGTCGACGAGAACAAACAGCAGAATCTTGAAGGGAGCCGAGATCATGGCGGGAGGCAGTTGCACCATGCCGATGGACAGCGTGACAGATGCCACCACCAGGTCGATGATCAAGAACGGAAGAAATAAAACTGCGCCGATCTGGAATCCGGCTTTCAATTCGGAGAGGATGTATGCCGGGACAAGTATCTGAAGTTCGAGATCGGCCGGGGTCCGGGGCTGCTCGGATCTGGAGATTTCCAGAAACGTGCGGATGTCCTTCTCGCGCGCAAACCGGATCAGAAATGTTTTGAGAGGCTTGGAGCCCTCATCGAAGGCCTGCTCCATGCTCAGTTGGCCGCTCTCCATTGGCTGCCAACCTTTGCGATACATGTCCGTGACCACAGGCTGCATGATGAGGATCGAGAGAAAGAGCGATAGTCCCACCAGGACTTGATTGGAAGGCGCCGTTTGCGTGCCGAGCGCCTGCCGCAGGAAATGCAGAACAATCGAGATTCGCAAGAACGGCGTGATCGACATGACGGCCGCAGGAAGCAGCGCCATCAGCGTCATGAAGATGGCGATCTGCATCGGCGTGCTGAGAGTGATACCGCCGTTGGGGCCGTTTCCGAAAACGGGCACCGACGGATTGGCGGCGACACGGGCCAGCGCCGTCGAGTTGAAGAAAAGAAGGATTGCTGGAACAGTGATGCGAATCATTGGGACGGCATCCGAAAAGGGGCAGCATCCAAGGAGGAGCCGGGTGCGGACTCGGATTTTTCAAGCAGCGTGCAGCCGCCGGGAGCGACGCCTATCAGCAACGTGCGATTCGCAAAACGAATCAGGTGCACGGAGTGGGTGGGGGTCAGCGGCAGGCGCTCGATCACTTCGAGTTGTTTGCCGCTGCCCGAACTTCTGTTTGTGAATCGGAACGACGCCATCCCTTTATGACGGAGGTACCAAAGCATGCCTCCGAGCAGAACGAAGACGATGAAGATCATCGTGATCTGCTCAAGGATTTCCATCGTCTCCTCCGCGGACCGTGTGCACCGAAATTTTCGCGATGCGGGCCGCCACTTTGTCCTCGACGGTTACCAGATCCGCCAAGGCGAACTCCACACCGCCCGCGAAGACGCGTATAGGCGAGCCCGTGGATTGACTGGTACGAAGTTCATCGCCTTCGCGCAGCCGGAGAATGCTTTCCAGATCGATATCGATGCGCCCCAACTCCAGCTCCACGGGAAAGGGAACGTGATCGAAGCGATCGAGATTTTCGGGGGTGTCGCTCATTGTGAATCGCTACTGCTTCATCTGCATGAGATCTTGCTGCATCTGATCGATGGTGGTGATGGCTTTGGAGTCCGCCTGGTATGAGTTTTGATAAGTCATGAGGCGCGTGAATTCCGTGCCGATGTCGACGTTGGAAGTTTCCAGCGCTCCGGCTTCGATCTGCCCGCGGCCACCCGTGCCGGCCGCTCCGATGCTGGGAGTGGCGCTGGTGGCCGTCAGCGAATATTCGTTCTGCCCGGTCGACACCAGAGAATCGGGATTTTCAATTCCGGCGACGGCAATCTGACCGACCACTTGCTGCGTACCATTTGAGAACTGCGCGACGATAGTGCCGCCGTTTGCGATCGATACCTGGCTGAGCTGCGCGGCCGCGGTCCCGTCGACGGTAGTTCCCGATGAGGCGGACGTCTGAGCGTACCCCGTGATCGCGGGATTGCCGCTCGTGTCATCCAGATTCCAGGTCACGTTGAGGGTGGCGGCGCCATCCGACAGCCCTGAGATCGCAATGGGTACTGTGGCTGGGGCCGCGGGCGAGGTAAGGTTTCCACTGGAATCGAAGTTCAAAGTCCCGGTTGTGAGCGAGCTCGGCGTTCCCGCGGTGCCGCCAGAAACGTCCGCACCCGGAATGGTGACGTTGTAGCTCCACGCGCCGGGACCGGTGTTCGTGAAAGTCACCGTCAGCGTCTGGGTTTCTCCTAGTGAATCGACCACTTGTACAGGCGTCGAGAAGGTGCTGGTTGCTCCGGTCGTGGTGGCGGCGGCGTTGAGATTCGCGGCTATGGTGAACTGTGTGGACGCCACAGGCGTGGTCGACATGCCGACGGGGATGGTAATTGGGCCCACCGCTCCGCTCGGATTCACTACGCCGTTGGTTGCAGTCCAGCCGAGCACTTCGGAACCGGCCCCATCCACCAGATTGCCCGCTGAGTTGACGTTCAGATTTCCGGCGCGCGTGTAAAGCTGCTCGCCCTGCGAGTTCTGAACGACAAAGAATCCGCTTCCTTCGATAGCGGCGTCGTACGCCCCGTTGGTGACCTGCACGGTGCCTTGCGTGAAGTCCTGTTCCGCCGCCACCGAAGAAACTCCGGCGCCATTGGGAGACGAGCTTTGCATGGCCTCCGTAACCAAATCCTGAAAGGAGGCCGTGCTGCCTTTGAAGCCCGTGGTGTTGAGGTTCGCGAGGTCGTTGCTGACGACGTTGAGCGCTTGGGCTTCCGCGCTCAATCCGCTCAGTGCGATGGAATAATTACCCATTTCAATTCTCCTTAATTGGACGTGGACGGCGTTGTTGGAGTGGTGCTGCTAGTGGCAGGCGCCGCATCGGTGTCCAACGTCGAGACGCCCTGATTGATGCCGATTAACTGCTCGAGTGAGCTGAACTGAGCGAGCTGACTGACGAACTGCGTGCTGTCGGTCGGGTTCAGCGGATCCTGATTCTGAATCTGGCTTACAAGCAATTGCAGAAATGTTTGTTCGTCGCCGAGGGGGTTCGACGAAGACGGCGATGAAGAGGTATCCGAGGACGGCGAGTTGGTTGCTGCGGCTGCCGCCTGGTCGGGGCTATTCGTTACGAGCATAGAATTCCTCCACCCAATCAGGGCGCTTTTGATTATTCTGAGAATCGCGACGTGACGGATCGCGAAATTGTTGGGGCTGAGATTCCTGACGGTCTCTGGCAGTGTCCTGCGCGGAAGCTTCAGAGCGGGACGCCGATTGGACGGTTCCCGGACGCCAGACTTCGGCATTCCATCCGCCACTGTTCAGGCGCGCGGAGAGTTGCTCCACGTTGCCGCGCAGAGCATCGGCGAGTTGTGTGTCGGAAGACCGAACGGCAACGGTCAGCTCGCCGGAGCGGTCGACCATGTGAATCGACGCGCTGGTCTGGTCCGGTCCGGCGACGCGGACGGAGATCTCGTTCACCGGCGCCGCGGGGGCTTTCGAAACTGTTTCAACGGGAGCTGCCTGATCGATAGCATGGGAAGCCGACACCGGTTCGGCGGTTTGCGGCGGAGCCGATGCGGCGATGACGTCCCGAGTTGCCGTAGCTGCGGCCGCTACCACCGTCTGTTCCTGCGTTGACGGAGCCTCCGGCTGATCCGGCGCGGGCGCCGTATCACGATCTGTTTGCGGTTGCGAAGACAAAGGCTCCTTGGATTTAGGCGTCGAAGTTTGCGGGCCGGCGCTCTTTGAATCCATCGCGGGAAGTCCCGAAGCAGCCAATTGCGGCGGTCCGGCGTTGACCGGCCTGGTGTCAACTAACTTGGTATCGACTAGCTTGGCCGCAAATGCGACTTCTCCGGCCGGAGCCGAGGTGTTTGGCTTCGGATTGTCGAGGACCTCAGCGTCCGCCGGGTCTTGAGAACTCTTTGGAGTCCCCGCTTGAAACTCGGGACGCGGCAACGAGAGCGGGAGCAGGAGCTTGGCCGGTGCGGCGATGAACGGAAGCGGAACGGACGAATCGGCCTGTTCACTGCTCTTCTTACTCTTAGCAGTCGTCTGCGCTTCGTCCGGTTCGTCGGATTCGGGAAGATCTTTGAAAACTTTCTTGAAGGTGGACTGCGATTGCGCCTTGGATTCGGGTAGCGCTGGAATCACGGTCTGCAGGGAAGAGGGAGCAGCGGAGCTAATCGCAGTCACACGCTGGCTTATGCAGGTGACACTCCACGGTGAAGAATCAAAGTTTCATCGAGTTAGCATTTCGCTTCGACGAGACTTCGGCGGAAAGCGACTTAGCCTCGCCGGGATGCGCGAGTCTTCGCGCCGTACATATCGCGTAAGCTAACCGGAAATATAGAAAATATTCGCGCCGCGTTTTGGCGGAGAACGTGCATCCGTTGGAACTTCAATATGGATCCTCTGAGTGTTCTCGCCGCGGGCGGCATACGCTCCCGCATGGAGTCTCTCGACCTGCTGGCGAATAACCTGGCAAACGCGTCGACCACCGGATACAAGGTGGATCGCGAGTTTTATACGTTGTTCACAGGCGATCGGGAGGAAGCCGACGAAGAGGGAAACAAATCCACGGTGCCGCTGATAGACAAGCGCTGGACGGATTTCTCCCAAGGCGTTTTGCAGACCACCGGCAACCCCGTGGACATGGCGCTGCAGGGCAAAGGCTTCTTCACCGTAAACAGTCCGTCCGGTCCTTTATACACGCGCAACGGCAGCTTTCAGGTCTCTCCGGCCGGAATTCTGAGCACAGCCGAGGGGTATGCGGTGCGGTCGCGCGACGGTAAGCCCATCAAGGTCGATTCGGCATTGCCGTTGGAAGTGACCCCGGATGGAAATGTACAACAGGGCGGCGCAAGCATCGGCGATCTGGATGTGGTCAACTTCGCCAACACGATGATTCTGTCGAAGCAAGCCAATAACTACTATCAAAACGGAGATCCGAAGGTGGCTCCAACTGCTGCCACCGACGTGCAGGTTCATCAAGGCCAGTTAGAGGCATCGAACGTGAACACGCCGGCATCGGCGGTACAGCTTGTTGGAGTGATGCGGCAATTTGAAATGTTGCAGAAGGCCATCAAGCTTTCCATGGACATGGATCAAAAAGGCATTAGCGAAGTAGCGCGCATTCCTTCATAAGCGCGCCGGGGAGGAACGAATATGATTCGAGCACTATATAGCGCGGCCAGCGGTATGACCGCCCAGGAACTGAACGTCGACAACATCGCGAACAATCTCGCGAACGCCAACACCAACGGTTTTAAGACGCGGCGGGCGCAGTTTCAGGACCTCATGTATCAAAACATAGTTCAGCCGGGGGCCGCGGCATCGTCACAGACTACGGTTCCAACAGGCCTGCAACTCGGACTCGGGACGCGGGCGGCGTCGAACGAGATTATCTTCACGCAAGGAGATTTTTCATCGACAAGCAACCCCTTGGATGTGGTGATCCAAGGAAACGGGTTCTTTCAAATTCAACAAGCCAACGGGGAACTGGCGTATACACGCGACGGCAGCTTCCAGTTGAACGCCAACGGCGCGCTGGTGACGGGGGCGGGGAACCTGCTGGTGCCTCAGATCACGATTCCAAACAATGCCCAGTCGGTAACCATCGCACCGGACGGAACGGTGAGCTTTACGCTGCCGAACCAAACCGCGTCGCAGACGGCGGGGCAAATTCAACTCGCGAATTTTCAGAACCCCGCCGGGTTGAACAGCAACGGGAGCAGTCTGTTTACGCCCACTACGGCGTCCGGCGACCCGATCGTCGGAGTGCCGGGCGGAGCGGACGGACTCGGTTCTCTGCTGCAAGGCTACGTCGAGCAATCGAACGTGAACGTGGTGGACGAGTTCGTAAACCTGATCACCAGCCAGCGCGCCTATGAAGCCAATTCGAAAGTGGTAAAGGCGGCCGACGAGATGTATCAGGATGTGAACAATATCAACGCCCAATGATGTGGTGGATTGTACTGGCGATGCAACTTCAGCCGCCCGCATGCACGCCGATCGCATCGGAAAATATCGTCGCGGGAGACCTTGCGCGCGCTATTCCGGAGTTCTCCAGGGCTCCGGCGGACGCCGACATCGGCTATGCGCCCTCGCCGGGTTCGCGGCGTGTTTTCCGAATCGACGAATTGCGCCGATTGGCCACGCGGTTCCAGGTCGAACTCGGGGGAAAGCGCGAGGCCTGCTTTGAGTGGCCGCTCGCTCCTTTGTCCCGTGAACAGGCCATCGCGGCCATGAGGTTGTCGCTCAATCTGCCGGAAGCGCGCGTCGAAGTTATCGAACTGAGCAAGCGTGTCACGCCGCGCGGTGAAGTTATATTTCCAGTGACCAGCTTGATTCCGCCCGCGAACCGGCACACTGGTACCGCTTTGTGGCGAGGCTATGTGCTTTATGGCGGCGAGAGGCGGTTCGATGTTTGGGCGCGAGTTAAGATCTCAGCGCAGATGAGCCACGTGGTCGTAGTGACTCCGATTCCAGCCGGCCGTCCCATCGGTGCGGCGGAAGTGAAGCTGGAGACGGTCGACGATTTCCCCCTGTCTAACGATGCGGCACGCAACCTGGACGAAGTGATCGGTTGGGTTCCCAGGTTCGGTTTCGCGGCTGGTCACGCGGTGCTGCGCTCGGACGTATCGGAGGCGATCGTGATAAAGACCGGCGATCTGGTCGACGTGTTCGTTAAGAGCGGAAACGCGCATCTGAAACTGCAGGCGCTGGCGGAAAGCTCCGGACATCGCGGCGATATGATCGCGCTGCGAAATCCGAAGAGCGGAAAAACCTTCCGCGCAAAAGTAGAGGCGGAGGACAAAGCGCTTGTTATTTCTCAATAACGTCCTTCCTTTAACAACTATGTTGCGATACTTGATCGTTATCCTATTAATCCTTGCACCGCTGTCGGCGGAGAAAAAGAAAAAGGCTACGCCGCCCCAACAGTCGCCGTTGGATAAGTATCTCGGCCAGACTTACGCCAACTCCAGCGTCAACGTCGTTCCCACGTCTCCGGGTTCGCTATTCTCTCCGGATTCCCGATTCACGGGGCTCGCGATGGATCTGCGCGCGAACCGCCTGGGCGACATCGTCACGGTGCTGGTTTCCGAAAATACCAGCGCGGTGGCGAGCGGAGATGTGAAGACCCAGCGGCAATCCACGCTGAGCAGTTCGATCAGCGCGGCCGCTGGAATCATGAAAGCAACGGGGCCGTTGAACAATCTGGCGGGCGCGAACACGCAAACGCAACTCGCCGGAACTGGCGAGACAACACGCACAACCACAATTACCGCGGCCATGAGCGCCCACGTCACTCGCGTGTTGCCCAACGGCACCATGGTGATCGAAGGCGTGAAACACGTCCAGGTGAATTCCGAGGATCAGACCATCGTCGTCCGCGGCATCATCCGTCCGGTGGATGTGCAGATGGACAATACGATTCCGTCGAACCGCATTAGCGAAATGGAAGTGCGGGTTAACGGCAAAGGCGTGGTGGGCGATTCCATCAAGCGCCCATTTATTCTGTGGCGCCTTCTGATGGGCATCCTTCCGTTCTAAGACATCATGAAAATCATAGCGTTCATCTCTTGCATGCCGTTCGTCTTCGCTTCGGCCGGCGCAACACAACTGGCTCGTTTGAAGGACCTGGTCTCGCTCGAAGGAGTGCGTGACAATCAGCTCATCGGCTATGGCCTGGTGGTGGGGTTGCGCGGCACTGGCGACCGGCAGCAAACGATCTTCCCGGTGCAGAGCCTCACCAACATGCTTCAGCAGATGGGCGTATCCTCTCCGGCAGCCGCCATCACGGTGAAGAACATCGCGGCTGTGATGGTGACGGCAACGCTGCCGCCGTTCGCGCAACCGGGCGCGAAAATCGATGCAACGGTATCCGCAATCGGCGACGCCAGCAATCTACAAGGCGGCGTATTGGTAATGACGAGCCTGCGCGGAGTGGACGGCCAGATCTATTCGATGGCGCAGGGACCGGTGATTACGGGAGGATTTGTCGCGGGAGGGGGAGGAAATACCCAGACGGTGAATCATCCCACGGTCGGCCGCATTCCATCGGGAGCATCGGTGGAGCGGGCGGCGCCTTCGATCGCACCAACCAGCGCCGTGAAACTCCAGCTCAAACAGGCCGACTTTACCACCGCCGCTCGAATCTCAGCGGTGCTGAATGAGGCTTTCGCAGTGCCTGGGACGCCCGTTGCACGCGCGGAGAATTCCGGCGTCGTCTCCGTGACGGTGCCCGCTAAATTCGGAACGCACACCACGGAGTTCATCGCCGAACTCGAAAAGCTGCAAGTTGAAGCGGACACGCCGGCTCGAGTGGTGGTGAACGAGCGCACTGGAACCGTCGTTATGGGCAAGGACGTCAAGGTTGCGCCGGTCGCGATCATGCACGGAAATCTGGTGGTGGAAATCGAGACGACAATGGTGGTTTCGCAGCCGGGGCCGTTCGCTTCGGGTGGGAAGACCGAGGTGGTTCCGCAGGTGTCTACATCGGCAAAGGAAGAGAAATCCCGCAACCTGGTGCTTAAGGAAGGTGCGACCGTTGAAGAACTGGTGCGCGCGCTAGGTTCCATCGGATCGACGCCGCGCGACATCATCGCGATTCTGCAAAGTCTGCGCAGCGCCGGAGCGTTGGAGGCCGAACTGGAAGTGATGTGATGAATTCCGTAAATGGCGTTGTCTTAGGCGGGTCGGTTGCGGCGCGGGATGTTACCGCGCAGAAGAGGCCTGGCGCGTTCAAGAACGCACTCGACGAGGCTACCGCGCCAAGTGGCGACACGAAGAAGATCGCGAAAGCGGCTCGTGGTTTTGAAGCCCTCATGATCGGGCAGGTGATGAAGGCGGCTCACGGGTCCGATTCCGAAGGCTGGTTCGGGGCCGGAGACGACGATGAGTCCTCTTCTACTGCGATTCAGATGGCGGAAGAATACCTGGGTCAGGCGATGGCGCAAAGCGGTGGACTAGGAATCGCGAAAATGGTTGTGAAGAACTTAAGTAAACCTCCTGGACCGCTCAATGCTGTACCGCTCCCTTCCGGTCACGGCTCGGTTACTTCCGGTCACGGCTCGGTTACTTCCGGTCACGGCTCGGGACAGAGCCCTACGCCGCCCAGCTCCGGCCAGGCGACGGAAAATCAAACGCAGACGCGTACGGGCTCATTACCGCAATTGGGATCTCACGGCACTCGATGACCGCGCGCTGCTCGGTAGCGGACTCGGCGGCCGCACGCTTCATGACATCGAGCCATCCCTGGTAGAGCTGCCTCAGAAGCTGCGCCGCTTCGAGCAGGGCTTGCTCGGATTTGCGCGCGTGGCCATCGAAGAGGCGGTTCTGAATATAGATGTAGAGCCGCAGCAGACGCGAGGCGATTTCAGGACTCGCCGCGCTGTTCAGAGACCCCCGCAACTCGTGGATGATGTTCACGGCTTTGGTGATAGCGTTTCCCCGCTCGATAATCTTGTTGGCGTGGAGCATTTCAATAGCAAGATCGATGGAACCCAGCGCGCCTTCGTACAGGAGACGAGTAAGCTCCATTGGAGAAGCGGTGAGAACCCGCTCGGCAACATAACCGTTTTGCGTGTAGGTTTCCATGACGTGCAGCTTCCATATCGAGAATGCGGGAGAGCTTTTCGAATGTTTTTTGGTCCAGTACTTCTACCCACAAACTCGGGGCTGCCGCTACCCCCTCATAAGAGTTACCGGTAAACCCTAGGGTATAGAGGCTAACAGTCCGATCTAAAGCTTTCAGGACTAGGAAGTAACAACATTCTCCTTCAAAGGCTGAAAGCAATTGAAGCACATCGTTTGGCTCTTTCCTCCGGAAGGACCGCCACCCGAAGGACTCGGGTGTCTCCAGGAGGGCTCGGATTTTGTGGTTTGCCCCGTGGACAGCGTCGCCGGGGCAATAGAAACAGTGCGGCGAATGGAGGCGGACGCTGTCGTGGTGTCGCCCTCGGGCAACGGCTGGGTCCCGCGCGAAATTCTGCCGGAGATCTCGGCGGCGCGCCCGTCCATTCCGGTCATCTTATATGACCCCCACAGAAGCAAGAACCTCCTCTTTGCGGCGAGTGGGACCAGCGCGTCGAAGTACTTCGGGCAACCCGCGAGTAGCGAAGAGTTGCTGGCTTGCCTCAGCGCTGCGCTAACGCCCGATCCGGCCGAAGAATTAAAGCGGCTGTCCCACTCCGAGCCATGGCGCAAACTGCTGGTCGGCGGCAGCGGCGTGATGCGCGAAGTTGTGGAGACTATCGCGCTGGTAGGCAATCGCCGGGCGACGGTTCTGCTAACAGGCGAGACGGGAACCGGCAAAGAGATCGCGGCTCGCGCCATTCACATGGCCAGTACGCGAGGGCATCTTCCGATGGTGGCCGTCAACTGCGCCGCGCTTCCGGAGAACTTGCTCGAAGCCGAATTATTCGGACACACCAGGGGCGCATTCACGGGGGCCGTAAACGCCCGCGTCGGACTGTTCGAGCAGGCCAATCGCAGCACCATTTTCCTGGATGAAATCGGAGAAATGCCGATGCCGTTGCAGGCCAAGCTGTTGCGCGTGCTCCAGGAACGCGAATTGCATCGCGTGGGCAGTTCGGAAACTATTCGCATCGACGTCCGCGTGATCGCCGCCTCGAACATCGATCTGGAAGCCGCCGTCGCGCAGAAACGTTTTCGACAGGATTTGTTTTACCGCCTCAACGTAGTTCCGTTGCGCATGCCGGCCCTGCGAGACAGGCTGTGCGACATACCGGCCCTGGTGCAACACTTCATCCGCAAGATTTCCGACCTGGAAGGCGGCCCGGAGAAATTCGTATCGCAAGAAGCCATGGAGTACATGGCGAACTATAGTTGGCCGGGCAACGTGCGGCAACTCGAGCACGCCGTGGAATCGGCGATTGCGCTGAGCGGTCCGCGGCGTGTGTTGCTGCCGCGGGATTTCCGGCTGCCGCAGGAACAGACCACGCCCGGCATTGGTATGCTCCGCGATTTGGATGTTCCCGAGAGCGGGCTCGACCTCGAAGAACTTATGGTCAGCATCGAGCGCACGCTGCTGGAGCGCGCGCTGTTCAAGTGCGGCGGAAATAAGGCCCGCGCCGCCGACCTGCTGAACATGAAACGGACCACGCTGGTGTCGAAGTTCAAAGCACTGCAAAGCTGCGCGTAAAGATGGCTGAAGTAAAAAGTACGGCGCTCGCGATGCCGCCGAAACTCTTATCCGTCGCGACGATGTCCATGATCTCGGAACTGGGCGTGCCCATTGCCGTACTCGCGATCATCGTCGCTTTGATCACCCCGCTTCCCGGCTTCATTCTGGATTTTCTGATCGTCACCGACATCATGATGTCGGTCATCGTGATGATGGTCGCCATGTATATCGGGCGTCCCGTCGAGTTCAGCGTTTTCCCCACCGTTCTTCTCCTGCTCACTCTTTTCCGCCTGGCGTTAAACGTTTCATCCTCGCGATTGATTCTGTTGAATGGAAATTCGGGCACCAGCGCGGCTGGACACGTTATCGAAGCGTTCGGCAGCTTCGTGGTCGGCGGCAACTACATTATCGGCGCGGTGATCTTTTGCATTCTGATCGCGATTCAGTATGTCGTCATCAATCACGGCGCCGTCCGCATTTCCGAAGTGACCGCGCGATTTACATTGGACGCCCTTCCTGGCAAACAGATGTCCATCGACGCCGACCTCAACAGCGGTTTGATCGACGAAACCGAAGCACGGCGGCGGCGCAAAGAACTGAGCACGGAGGCGGAGTTTTACGGCGCCATGGATGGAGCCTCGCGCTTCACGCAGCGCGACGCCGTAGCCAGCATCATCATCACGGCGGTAAATATCATCGCAGGTTTCCTGATTGGCGTCCTGCAGCACGGCATGGATCTGCGGCACGCGCTCGAGACCTACACGGTGCTCACCATCGGAGACGGGCTGGTCACAGTAGTCCCGGCTCTAATGATTTCGGTCTCCGGCGGTTTGATCGTCACGCGCGCGAGTTCCGGCACCCGGCTGGGGACGGAATTCAAGGGGCAGATTTTCACCAAACCCGAACCGCTCTTGCTGGCTAGCGGAGTGCTTGTCGCCCTCGCCGCTTTCCCTGGACTTCCTACGTTGCCTTTCCTCGCTTTGGGCGGAGGCCTCGGCGCGATCTCATGGAGAATGCGTCGAAGAAACGCCGCTACCGTCGCAACTTCGCCGGAAATACCTCAGAAGGCGGTTAAGGAAAATATCGACCTGCTGCTGCAAGTGGATCCTGTGGCCGTCGAAGTCGGCATGGGATTGGTTCGTCTTGTGGAGGGCGGGCAGAACTCTCCGCTGCTGCAGCGTATCGCGGGCATACGGAAAAATCTCGCTTCGCAATTCGGCTATGTGCTGCCTCCCGTCAAGGTCAACGACAACATCGCGCTGCGTTCGCGCGAATACACCGTGCTGCTGAAGGGCGTGGAGATCGCGCGCTACGAACTGCCCGCAGGCCAGGAACTTGCGATCCCCACGGGCCGCAATAACCAGCCACTCGAAGGCAAGCCGACGAAGGACCCGGCCTTCGGTCTTCCCGCTGTTTGGATTCCCGTGGAGCGTGCCGAACAGGCGCGCCTGGCTGGCTACACGGTGGTCGACGAAATCAGCGTGATGGGGACGCACCTTTCTGAAACGATCCGCAAATATGCGCACGAATTATTCACGCGCCAGGACGCGAAAGCGTTTTGCGATCGCGTCGGTTTGAACAATCCGAAACTCATTGAGGATTTGGTTCCGAAAATGCTCTCCCTGTCGTTGATCCAGAGAGTTCTACAGAACCTTCTTCGCGAGCGTGTTCCCATTCGCGATGCGGTGACCATTCTCGAAGCTCTGGGTGAAGGATCTCAAATGACCAAGAATCCAATCCTGCTCACAGAATTCGTACGCCAGGCGATCCGCCGGACGCTGGTGAAGGCGCATGTCAATCCACAAGGCGAATTAGCCGCGTATATGCTCGACTCCGGCACGGAGCAAATGATCGAAGGCGTGATCGAGCATGGCGAGCACAACAGCGTCCTGGGCCTGGCGCCGCAAGCGATGCGCGACGTCGTAAACAAAATCTCGGGCAAGTTCGACGCCGCTAATCCATCCGTGGTGCTCACCAATTCCGCCGTCCGCTACTTCGTCCGGCAGATTCTGGAACCCGTGGCGCCGCAGGTGACGGTGCTCTCGCACAACGAAGTGCCGCCGGAAACCAAAGTGAAACCGCTGGGGCTGGCCGCATGAGAATCAAATCCTACTACAAGAACTCCGTTGCGGCGGCCATTCGGGAGGCCGCGGACGAGCTCGGACCGGAGGCGATGTTGATCGAGTCGCGTCCCGCGAACGCTGGATCGCGGCATCTGGGGCGTATGGAAGTCGTGTTCGGCGTAATGGAACAGGGCCGCGAAAATCGCCAAGAGAATCCGGAGAAATCCGCACCGGAGACCTCGGGGCGCGACGACCTTGCGGTCGAACTACAGATGCTGCGGTCGCAGCTAAACGATTTGAAAAAGATCATGCAGCCGGCGCCGGCGCCCACCGACGATTCTTCCGAAGTCGAAGAACTGCTGCGGGAATTGGTGGCCTTTGGAATGGATCCCTTGGTGGTCGATAACCTGGTGGACACCGCTGAAGAGATCTGGCGTGGTCCGCTGGCGCCCACGCTTCCTTCCGGCGCAAGGCATCCTCTGCGGCAGGTGGTTTCGGAATGTTTGCGCCGCAAGCTGCAGGTATCGCCCGCGCTCAATTCATCGGGGCGAGGTAACGCCGCTGTGTTCGTCGGACCTCCCGGAGTGGGTAAGAGCACGGTGATTGCGAAACTCGCGGTGCAGCAATGCCTGTCGCAGCGCCGTACGGTCCGGATCGTTTCCATCGACACGGACCGCGTCGGCGGACATGAGCGTTTGCGGATGTACGCCGGGATTATGGGCATCGGATTCACTGCCGCGAACTCTTTTGCCGAGTTACGCGACGCGCTGCATGAGACCCGCGGGAAAGATTACGCGCTGCTCGACACTCCTGGATTTTCAGCGGGTGACAGCGCCGCGGCCAACGATCTCGCGGCGGCGCTCGAAGGCATCGACGGGCGCGAGGTTCATCTTGTCTTGCCGGCTTCCATGAAGTGCGCCGATCTTGCCACCTGCTCCGATTTTTATTCCGTTTTCAAGCCCGGCCGGCTGCTCTTCACCAAGCTGGATGAGACCGCGTCGGTGGGATCGATTGTTTCCGAAGCGCTGCGTCTCGGCAAGCCGCTCTCGTTTTTTTCAACCGGACAGGGCGTTCCCGAAGATCTCGAGGATGCCAGGGTGGAAACGCTCTCTGAAAGGCTCTTTGCGGGGGAGGCTGCATTAGTAGCAAGCGCCGCATAACAAATGGCTTCTAACGCACTTGCTTATACATCGCCGGCAGCCGTTAACGCGGAGGAACGCGAGCGGCTTATCATCGAACACTTGCCGCAGGTGCGTTGGATTGCTACCCGCATTTACGAAAAGCTGACGGGCAATGCGAATCTGGAAGATCTCATCTCGGCCGGCGTGATCGGGCTCATCAATGCAGTTGATACCTTCGATCCTGCGTTTAACGTCAAGCTGAAGACGTTCGCCGAGCACAAAATCCGCGGCGCGATTCTCGACAGTATTCGCGGTTTGGACGGCATCCCTGCGCACCGCCGCAAGTTGCTGAAGCACGTGAGCCAGGCCATCGCCGCGGTGGAGAATCGTCTGCAGCGGACGCCGACGGAAGAAGAGATCGCGGCCGAGTTAAACATGCCGGTCGCGGAGTACCAGGAAACGCTGCTCGAACTGCGCGGCGTCAGCCTCGGCAGCTTGGACGAGATTCCGGAAGGGCGCTCGGAGAACCGGCTGCTGCAATTCATCTCGCAGGACGAGGAGAATCTTCCGGCCCGCATTCTGGAAAGGGCGGAATTGCAGAAGTTGCTAGCGTCGGCGATCGGGAAAATGCCCAAAGTGGAGCGCACCATTCTGACCCTGTATTACAAAGAAGACCAGAACCTGCGTGACATCTCCGAAGTTCTCGGAATCCATGTGACGCGAGTCTGCCAGTTGAAATCCCAGGCTGTCATGCGTCTGAGAACATACATGCTTCAAAAGTGGCCCAGCACGAGAGGCGTTTACCGATGACCCAGCAACGCGATTTCATCGAGAAAAGCTTCATGGCGCCCTCGGCGCAGGTGTCCGACCCGCAAGCTTCTTTCTCCAAGACCGCGGGTCTGCTGATGGATCTGAAGCTCCAGGTGAAGGTTCTTTTCGGCCGGACCAATTTGCGCCTCAAGGACCTGCTGAAGCTTGGTTCCGGATCGATCGTGGAATTGGACCGCGCACCCGACGACGTCGTCGAACTCGTGATTAACGACCGCGTGATCGCGCGCGGACAGGTGGTGGTCATTGAGGGCTGCTATGGGATCCGCATTACGGAAATTCTAAAGCCGAGCGATTCGGCCGATGGTCCCGTTGGGGATCTCGTAAATCTGCTGCAGGGCGTCCGCTGATGAAGGCCGCGTATGGGATCCAGGCAATCGGGATTTTTCTGCAGTACGTGCTGCCGGCTGCCATCAGCCTGGCGGCGTTGCCTCTGTTCCTCAGAACGCTGGGACGCATCCAGCGCCTGGAGGCGCAAATCGTCAGGAACAGCGAAGAGGTGAAGGCCGAAGCGGCGTCTTTGTCGAAAGCTCTGGCCACGCTGAAGAGCGAGGTGGATGCGACGGCCGAAGCGGCGCCGGCGGTTCCTCTGAGCGCCGGCAGCAACGCGACGATGCGCGCGAAAGTATTGAAAATGCATAGGCTGGGTCAATCCGTGGATCAAATCTCCAGCACCTTGCGGCTGTCGCGGGGAGAAGTGCTCCTGCTGCTCAAAGTTCACAAGATTGTGCTTCGGACGTTCGAGGCGGATCAAAAAGACGCCGAAATGCCGGTCTTCGACATAAAAACCTTAAATGGACTGGCGGGCTGATCGATATATGAACGGGAACGTCAGCCCATGGACAACAAGATGAAGATAACCGACCTCAATGTCCTATCCGCGTCCTTGCAGAAT
>JBEKUT010000008.1:0-41302 GCA_049514735.1 Bryobacteraceae bacterium | reverse complement strand
GCCAAGCGGGTGGAAACCGTGGCGAAGATTCAAACGAAAGAAGACGCGGTGAAGCGCCAGGCATTCGTGCGCGCCAAGGTACTGGAGTTGATCGGCGGCATACCCGATTATTCCGGTCCGCTACATGCCGTCGCCACGGGACACATCGATCAACCGGGTTTCGTAATCGAGAAAGTCTTGTTCGAAAGCTGGCCTGGCCTTTTCGTAACCGCGAACCTGTACCGGCCCGACAAGCCTGGACGTTTCCCCGCCGTGCTCCTGCCTCTCGGTCACTGGGAATATGGGAAGCCGGCTGTGCAAGTGATAGCGGGCAATCTCGCGCTAAAGGGCTTCGTCGTGTTGACCTACGACCCCATCGGCCAGGGCGAACGTCAACAGGCATACGACCGGCGCATTGAAGCGTCTCTGCTCGGCGGGTCCACGGAACAACATTTTCTAGCCGGAGCGAAAGATATTCTGATCGGCCGGAGCTTTGCACGCGATCGCATTTTCGATGGCGTGCGGGCTCTAGATTATTTAGTCACGCGATCCGAGGTTGACAAGGACCGCATCGGCGTGACCGGCTGCTCGGGCGGCGGCACGCTGAGCACTTACATCGCGGCGCTCGATCCGCGCGTCAAGGTTGCCGCTCCCACTTGTTACATCACTTCATTCCGCGATTTATTCCGTGGCGCTGTCGGCGATTCCGAGCAGAGCATTCCCGGCTTCATCTCTTCGGGTCTCGATCAGGTCGACTATGTTGAATCGTTTGCGCCCAAGCCTTGGCTGATCGGCTCCACGGAAGAAGATTTTTTTCCAATCGCCGGAAGCAAAATGGCGTACGAAGAAGCGCGGGGATGGTACAAGATGTTTGGCGCGGAGGATCGGTTGAAGTGGGTGGTCGGTCCCGGCGGTCACGGCACGCCGCTGGTGGTTCGCGAAGCCATTTATGGTTGGATGATTCGCTGGCTCAACAATGGCGAAGGCTCGTCGAAAGAACAGGACGTGCCGGTCCTGCCGGAGTTTAAGTTGTGGGTCACACAAACGGGGCAAGTTTCGGATTTACCTGGCAGCCGCGATATCTACGATGTGATTCGCGAGCGCTTCGAGAAGGAAAGAACGCAAGGTACAAAAGAGGATTTGTCGAAGGCGCTGTTGCAGTGGATGGCAGACCCGGAAGGCGCGACTCCGTTCGGAACGGTCACGCGAGAGATAATGACGCCGCGGTCCGGCGGCAAGCATCAGGCGGTATTGCTGGTCGACACACGCCAGAACTCGGCGCTTAGGGAGAAAGCCGGCAAGCTGGTAGGAGCCGGCAATATTGTCGAGATTCTTCTGCCGCGCGGTGAACCCGATCCGCAAGAAACGAGCCGCCAATTTTCGGGTGCATGGATCATGAATACGCGCGCCTGGCTGATCGGCGCGAATCTCCCCGGCATGCGCGCCCGCGATATCATCGACGGCGTGAGCATCCTTGCGGGGCGGCCGGACGTCGATGGCTCGAACATCCGCGCCGAAGCGCGAGGGATCGCGGGAGTGTGGCTATTGATGGCCGCGGCCGTCGATGCCAGGATTAAGGCTGTGGCTGTGAACTCAGCTCCTTATTCATTGCGAGCCGCGATCGAAGAGCCGCTCGCCCGCGACCTGCACGACGCGGCGATTCCAGGCTTCGCGCTACGGTGGGACTTGATCGATTTGGTCAGTTTGATTCAGCCCCGCAAAGTGGCATGGACCGATCCGATGGATTGGACGGGGCATGTGAAACCTCTTCCCGGCGAGTACCGTTATACGCCCGCGGAGCAGTAATGGGAAACAGAGTGATTCCGTTTATCGCGATCGTGCTAAGCGCAGCCTTACTCGCACAACACAACAAACCGCTCAACGACGATCCCAACTTGCGTTCCGTTCATGGGAGCGTGTACGACGCATCCGACAGGTTGGTGAAGGGAGCAGTAGTGCAACTTGAGAACACGAGGACGCTCGATGTGCGTTCTTACATAACTGAGGGCGACGGCGATTATCACTTTGCCGGACTGAGCACGAACGTCGATTACGAGATTCACGCGGAGTACAAGGGCAAATCGAGTCCGGTGAAGCGGCTTTCGGAGTTCAACGACCGTAAGGATCCCGCGGTTAATCTCAAGCTTCGCGATTAAGGTCTTTCCGGCCAAGCGTGCTTGGGATACCGGCGGCTCAACGCGCGTCGAAGTTCCGGATAAAGGCGTTCCCAGAATCCGGCGAGGTCGCTGGTGGTTTGCACGGGGCGCTGGTTCGGCGCAAGAAGATGCGCCACGAGCGGCGTTCGATTGCGGCCGATGCGTGGCGTTTCTTTCATGCCGAAAAAATCCTGCAATCTTGACGCGATCCAGGGCGGTTTGCCCCGTTCATAGTGGATCTTGGTCTGACGGCCGCTGGGCAACCGGAGGCGTGCGGGCGCAAGATCGTTCAGTATTCGCGGTTCTACGACTCGATCCAAAAGCCCCGCGGATGCCGCTTTCAGTTCGGCGAAACTTCGCAGGCCGATGCAGGCGTCTCGAAGCGCTGCGGCTATGTCAGGCTCGGGCAATCCTGCAAACTCGACCCGCGCCAGGAATTCGTTCATTTCGTCAGGATTGATGAAGCGTGCGAGACCTGCTTCCAGTGCCTTCTCCGCGAGTAGGGCTGCGCCTTGCTCGGGTTCCGGCACGGCATCGCGCGATTCTTGAATCACGAGGTCATCGTAGAGCAGGGCGCTGACGGGGTCGACGCGTTCCGCAGTGCGATTCCACTCGACGCCGTTTCTTTCGATCACTCGATCGGGAAACAGATCGATGAGCCAGTCGGGTTCGATGCGGGAGGCGAGCCGAATGAGCGGCAGCGGCTTGTCCTTGCGATCCTCCACATCAATGGCGACCATGAATTCATAAGGCGGCGGTTCACCCGCAAACTCGGCCGAGCCGCCGGCTGATAGCAGCACCTGATTGCCTTTCCGCCGCCGCGCAATACGATCGGGGAACCCGGCCAGCACCGACATGAGGAGCGCACTCTCATCGTGGCGAGTCGGTCGTGGCGGCCGAACGATGCGGCGCAGTTGCTCGACGTGCAGCCGGGTGCGGTAGTCCCAATCGGAGTCCATGGCCGCAAGCAGATCGACGGAGCCGAGCCTCGCACCCGATCCAAGCAGCGCGGCGGCGATGCACCCGTCCTCGCCAGCACCGCGCTCCACCGCTTCGATGAGCATGCGAGAAAGCCGCGGATGCAGCGGATATCGCGCCATGCGGGCCGCCATCTTGCCTGACGCGCCGAGCCGCTGTAGCAAGTCTTCGGCTGATTGCAGCGCGGCAGGAGGGGGCGGGTCCAGCCATTCCAACTCGTTGATCCGCATAGCCCGCAGATCCAGACACAGCCGGGAGAGCTCGCGACGGGTGATCTCGGGTGCATCGTGATCCGGACGGCGCTGGTAATCCTCGACGCTATACAAACGAATCACGCGGCCGGGACCGGTGCGTCCCGCGCGGCCGGCGCGTTGCGTAGCGGACGCCTTGCTGACGCGAGCGACATCCAGCGTTGGCAGGCCGGTCCAGGGCGAATCGGAAGCAATGCGCGCAAGACCGCTGTCGATGACCGCCGTTACTCCTTCGATGGTCACGGAACTTTCGGCGACGTTGGTAGAGAGGATCACCTTGCGCTGCGATGCCGGCGCGACAGCACGATCCTGCTCTTCAGGCGAAAGGTCGCCGTGCAGCGGCAGTAGCACAAGTCCGTGACGGCTGGCCAGAGTTTCACAGGCTCGCGCTACGCGGCGTATTTCCGCGGCCCCGGGCAGGAAAACCAGAACGTCACCTTTATGTTTTTCCTCGATCAGCAGCTCCAGCGCAGTGCGAACTTGCTCTTCGAGCGGCTTCGCGGAATATGGAGTATTCGTGATCGACAGATTGAACAGGCGCCCCTCGGATCGCAGAATGGGACAGCCGCCAAGATATTGAGCAACCGGATCTGCTTCTAAGGTCGCCGACATCACGATCAGCTTCAGATCGGGCCGCGCCTCGGCTTGAAGATGTTTGAGCAACGCGAGCGCAAGATCGCTTTCCAGATGCCGCTCATGAAACTCGTCGAGAATGACGGCATCCACCCCGGCGAGCCGCGGGTCGCTAAGGAAACGGCGCGTCAATACGCCCTCAGTTACGAAACGCAGCCGCGTGGCCCGACTGCCCACATCTTCGAACCTCACCTGGTATCCGACCGTTTCGCCGAGCCTCTCACCCAATTCCTGCGCGACACGGCGTGCTGCCAGACGCGCTGCGATGCGTCGAGGTTCGAGCACCACAATCTCGCCGCGAAGCAGCTTGAGCAGAGCGGGAGGAACACGCGTCGTCTTCCCCGCTCCGGGAGGCGCTTCTAACACAAGGTTAGAAGACGCCTTCAGCGCGGCCATAACATCAGGCAGGATAAGATCGACAGGTAACATCGAAACGGGACGCCAATATTGGCGTCAACTCAGTATGCCGCAAGATGGTATCGGTTCCGTTCCCATGCGTCAGTTCGGACGACACGACGTCAAGGTGTCGGCCCTCGGTCTCGGTGGCCACCACTATGGCGACCTCGACGACGAGTCCGTCGCGATCAAGATTATTCAGGGAGCGGTGGACGGCGGGATCACGTTTTTCGATAACTGCTGGGAATACCATCGCGGCAAGTGCGAAGAGTGGCTTGGTCGTGGATTAAAGGGCCGGCGCGATCGCGTCTTCCTGATGACGAAAGTCTGCACGCATGGGCGCGACAAGGATCTCGCGCTGAAGATGCTGCATGAATCGCTGCGGCGTTTGCAGACCGATCATCTCGACCTCTGGCAAATCCACGGTGTCTCCTTTGAAAACGATCCGGAGCTGTTCATGCGCAAGAATGGAGCGGCCGAAGCGCTCGACCAGGCGAAGAAGGAAGGCAAGGTTCGCTTTGTCGGATTTACGGGCCACAAAGATCCGCATATCCATCTCGCGATGCTCAACACGGGGTATCCGTTTGACTCTGTCCAGATGCCGCTGAACCCCTTTGACGCGAGCTACCGAAGCTTTCAGAAGCTCGTGCTTCCCGAACTCAATCGACGCGGAATCGCGGCGCTCTGCATGAAACCACTCAACGGCACTGGCGACGCCATAAAACAGGGGATCCTTTCGGCGGACGAGGCCTTGCGATACGCCATGAGCCTTCCGGTGACGACGGTGATCAGCGGGGTCGAGAAGCTTGAAGTGCTGCAGCAGAACTTGAGGGTCCTGCACAATTTCAAACCCATGGACCGCGCGGAGATGGAAGCGCTGGAGAATCGCTGCCGGCCGTTCGCCGCCGACGGTCATATCGAGTTGTACAAGGTTTCGTTGAAGTTCGATAATCCCGAGGCTCGCATGGCGCACGATTTCCCGCTCGACATCACGTCGAAGGAAGTAAAAGAGATGCTGGGCGCGGCCGAGAACGACGGCAAGCCTTATCCCAAGTACGTTCCGCAGGCACAATAAGCAACATGATTTCACGTCGCAATTTTCTGGCAGGTGCAGCCGCAACAGGAGCGAGTCTGATGGCTCAAAGCAACGACACCGTACCGCATCGCCCGCTGGGCAAGACCGGGCTGGATGTTTCCATTATCGGCATGGGCGGATACCACGTCGGAACCGCCAAGAACCAGGACGAGGCGACCCAGTTGGTGAACCATGCGCTTGACGCCGGCATCAACTTTTTCGACAACGCGTGGGAGTATCACGACGGCAAGAGCGAGACCTACGTCGGCAACGCCTTGAAGGGCAAACGCAAAGACGCAATCATGATGACGAAGGTCTGCACGCATGGACGCGGCAAAGATGTTGCGATGCGGCAGCTCGAAGAATCTCTGCGCCGTCTCCAGACCGATTACCTCGACATCTGGCAGATCCACGAAGTGATTTACGACAACGATCCGGATCTAATCTTCGCGCCAAATGGCGCGGCCGAGGCGCTGGCGCTTGCCAAACAGCAGGGCAAGGTGCGCTTCGTTGGATTTACGGGTCACAAGAGTCCGGCGATTCATCTCAAGATGCTCTCGCATAATTTTCCGTTCGACACTGTTCAAATGCCGTTGAACTGCTTCGATGCTACGTTTCGCAGTTTTGAGCAGAACGTGTTGCCGGAACTGCAGCGGCGCGGAATCACGCCGCTCGGAATGAAGAGTTTTGGTGGCAGCGGCGAGATGCTGAAGTGGGGCGCGGTGACACCCGCTGAGGCGCTGCACTATGCGATGAGCCTGCCGGTGGGGACGACAATCAGCGGTATGGACACGCTGGTTGTGTTGCAGCAGAATCTCGAAATCGTCCAGGGATTTCAGCCGCTCACGTCCACGGCGATGCAGGAATTGCGCGACCGTTGCAAGACGTACGCGGGAGACGGCCGGCTGGAATTTTTCAAGACCACCGTGAAGTACGACGGCAACGTTGGGCGGGAGCAGCATGGGATGCCGTCGGCGAAAGAGCTACCGGTTTAGAGCCTGGTCGAGATCCTCAATCAGGTCGCCGGCGTTCTCGAGGCCGATCGACAAACGCAGTAGGTTCTGTGGCGTCTTTGATTCCTTGCCTTCGATGGACGCGCGGTGCTCGATCAGACTGTGGGGACCTCCCAGGCTGGTGGCTCGGGTGAAGATGCGTACCTTGGCGGCGACGGCCATTGCGGTTTCGCGGTCGCCGCGCACCTGGAAGGACAACATTCCTCCGAATCCGCCTTGCATTTGTCGGGCGGCGATCTCGTGGCCGGGATGATCGGGCAGTCCTGGGTATAGGACGCGTTCGACGGCGGCGTGCTGAGCGAGAAACCGCGCAACGCGCATCGCGTTTTCCGAATGCCCGCGGACTCGCCAGGGCAGCGTGCTGACGCCTCGTAATGTGAGCCAGCAATCGAACGGCGAGGGAACAGCCCCACCGAACATCTGCGATTTACGCGCCCGTTCGAAGAGATAATTCTCGTGCTTGGTGATCAGCGCTCCTCCGATTACATCGCTGTGCCCACTGATGTACTTGGTAGTGGAGTGCATGACCATATCGATGTTCCAATCGAAG
Source organism: Bryobacteraceae bacterium (assembly GCA_049514735.1). Taxonomy (GTDB): domain Bacteria; phylum Acidobacteriota; class Terriglobia; order Bryobacterales; family Bryobacteraceae; genus JAICMB01. Next base: position 34,271 of record JBEKUT010000008.1, on the reverse strand, counting down.
GGGTGTTGCAGAACCGGCGTTGCGAACGTGTCGTCGCACACGCTGATCGCGTTCGATTTTCTGGCGATCTCGCCAAGCGCCGCCAGGTCGACGATTTTCATCATCGGATTCGATGGCGATTCGATCCACATCAGACGAGTGTTTGGCCGCATTGCGCCGCGAACGGCCGGGAGGTCGGTCAGGTCGACGTAGGAAACCTCGAGCGGCCATTTTACAAACACATCCTGGAACAGTTTGCGGAGTCCGAAGTATACATCGTCGCCGGCAATGATGTGATCGCCGGGCTCCAGCCCTTGCAATAGTGCCGTAGCGACCGCCATGCCCGAGGAAAAGACCAGCGCCCGGGTCCCGCCCTCGATTGCCGCCAGGCATGTTTCCAAAGATTCGCGATTGGGATTCTCCTCGCGCGAGTAGGTGAAATGGAGCGGATATTCGCCGTCCGCTCCGCGCTCGAAAGTTGTCGAGAGATGGATGGCTGGCGTAATGCCTGCGGTCCCAGGGTCGATGTGCCGTCCGGCGTGGACGGCCAGCGTTTCAATTTTCACGCGCAACGGTCCGAAGATAAAGATCGACGGAAGCAGCGGCCTGACGGCCTTCGGCGATCGCCCAGACTACCAGCGATTGGCCGCGGCGCACATCGCCAGCCGCAAAAACGCCGGGCACGGACGCCATGTAATTCTGGTCTGTTGCGACGTTGCCGCGCGCGTCGAGGTGCACACCGAGTTGCTCGAGCAAACCTGATTTGACTGGTCCGGTGAAGCCCATGGCCAGCAGAACCAGGTCGGCGTTGAGCGTAAAATCGGTTCCAGGCTGCACTTCAAACGACGGAGGCGCACAGCAGCGAACCGCATGCAACTTTTTCACGTTGCCATGCTCGTCGCCGGTGAAGCCGGTGGTGGTGATGCTCCAATCGCGATGGCCACCTTCTTCGTGCGAGCTTTCCGAACGCAATTGCAAGGGCCACAGCGGCCACGGCGTTTGCGGCGCGCGATCGGGCGGCGGGCAGGGCATAATCTCGAACTGATGAACAGAGGCCGCTTTCTGCCGGTGCGATGTGCCCAGGCAATCCGCTCCGGTGTCACCGCCGCCAATGATAATGACGCGTTTGCCGGTCGCCAGAATCTGGTTGTCGACCTCGTCACCGGCGCATTTCTTGTTCTGCTGCGGAAGAAACTCCATCGCGAAATGGATGCCCTTCAGTTCCCTGCCGGGGACCCTCAAGTCGCGCGGATGTTCGGCGCCTCCTGCGAGCAGCACGGCATCGAACTCCGTCAGTAAATACCGGCCGGGGATATCGACGCCGACGTGCGCGTTGGTTTGGAAACGCACGCCTTCGGCCTCCATCTGGGCGATACGGCGATCGATGAGATGCTTCTCCATCTTGAAATCGGGGATGCCGTAACGCAGCAGTCCGCCGATGCGGTCCGCCTTTTCGTAGACGGTGACGTTGTGACCCGCGCGCGCGAGTTGCTGCGCGGCGGCTAGACCCGCGGGACCCGATCCGATTACCGCGACTCGTTTCCCGGTACGCATTTCAGCGGGCTCAGGTCTGATCCAGCCTTCGCGAAACGCGTGATCGACGATGCTCTTTTCGATCTGCTTGATGGTGACGGGCGGCTCATTGATGCCGAGCACGCACGCGGCTTCGCAAGGCGCGGGGCAGATGCGGCCGGTAAACTCCGGAAAATTGTTGGTCGCATGCAGGACCCGGATTGCTTCGTGCCAGCGATCGCGAAAGACGAGATCGTTCCAATCGGGAATGATGTTATTCAGCGGGCAGCCGGTGTGGCAGAACGGTATGCCACAATCCATGCAGCGCGCACCCTGCGTGCGGACTTTTTCGGCTGGGAAATCGTTATAGATTTCGAACCAATCGTTGATGCGTTCGGCGATCGGGCGGCGCGTGGGCAGCTCGCGCTCGTATTCGAGGAAGCCTGTGGTCTTACCCATGGCGGGCCTCACCGGCGGCCACCGCCGCTTGTGGAATATGGACCTCCTGGCGCGCCGCAGGCTTTGCGAACCTTCCTACTCCAAGCACTCTCTTGTACTCATGCGGGAACACTTTGACGAAGCGCGACAGCATGGAGGACCAATTCTCTAAAATCCATTTGGCGCGGGGGCTTCCCGTCGCCTGAAAATGTTTGATGATCAAATTCTCGAGCGCCTGCATGTCAGTGGGATCCGTGACGGGCTCCAGGTCGACGCCGGTTCTATTGCAGAGCCGGCTGGAGAACGCGCCGCTTTCATCGAGAACGAAAGCAAAGCCGCCGGTCATGCCGGCCGCGAAATTGCGCCCCGTGCGGCCGAGCACAACTACCAGGCCTTTGGTCATGTACTCGCAGCCGTGATCGCCGACGCCTTCAACGACAGCTGTAGCACCGGAGTTGCGAACCGCGAACCGCTCGCCAGCCATGCCGTTGAAATACGCTTCACCGGAGGTCGCGCCGTAGAGCACGACATTGCCGATCAGGATGTTCTCTTCGGGAAGGAACGTGGAAGACCTCGGCGGATAAACAATGAGCCGGCCCCCCGAGAGTCCTTTGCCCACGTAGTCGTTGGAGTCGCCTTCCAGCGTTAGCGTGACGCCGGGCGCGAGAAACGCTCCAAAACTTTGTCCGGCCGAGCCTGTGAAATGGAAGCGGATGGTGTCTCGCGGCAAGCCTTCGGACCCGTGCTTGCGCGCAATCTCTCCGCTCAACATCGCTCCGACGGTGCGATGGATATTGCGAATCGGAAGCTTGATCTCGACCGGCGTACCGGTGTCGATCGCTTCGCGTGCATGATCGATCAGCTTGTAATCGAGCGCCTGATTCAGACCGTGATCCTGGGCAATAACACAGCGGCGAATGACGCGCGACGGGACGGGCGGATTGAACAGAATGGAGCTGAAATCGAGACCCCGCGCCTTCCAATGATCGACCGCGGCACGCATTTCGATGCAGTCCACGCGTCCGATCATCTCGTCGAAACTCCGGAAGCCGAGTTTCGCCATGAGTTGGCGAACCTCTTCGGCAACGAAGAAGAAATAATTGATGACGTGCTCCGGCTGACCGGAGAACTTGGCGCGCAGCTTGGGATCTTGCGTCGCGATGCCCACCGGACAGGTGTTCAGATGGCATTTGCGCATCATGATGCAGCCCAATGCTACCAGGGGCGCGGAGGAGAAGCCGAACTCTTCGGCTCCGAGCAACGCCGCGATTACGACGTCGCGGCCGGATTGCATTTTGCCGTCGGTCTGGACGCGAATGCGGCTGCGCAGGTCGTTCATCACCAGCACCTGCTGGGTTTCGGCGAGCCCCAGTTCCCAGGGAGTGCCCGCGTGACGAATGGAGGTGAGCGGGGAAGCGCCCGTGCCTCCGTCATAGCCGCTAATCAGCACCACGTCGGCATGGGCCTTGGCGACGCCGGCGGCAACCGTGCCAACGCCTACTTCGGCCACGAGCTTCACCGAGATGCGAGCTTGGGGATTGACGTTCTTGAGATCGTAAATAAGCTGCGCCAGATCTTCAATCGAATAAATATCGTGATGCGGCGGAGGCGAAATGAGCGGAACGCCAGGAATAGAATGGCGCACTCTCGCGATGACTTCATCCACCTTGTGGCCGGGCAATTGACCGCCCTCGCCGGGCTTCGCGCCCTGGGCGATTTTGATCTGTAACTCATCGCAATTGACCAGGTAATTCGTTGTGACGCCGAAGCGGCCGGACGCCACTTGTTTGATGGCGCTGCGCCGCCAATCGCCATTAGCGTCGCGCTTGAAGCGCTCTTCGTCTTCCCCGCCCTCGCCGGTATTAGACTTGCCGCCGATCCGATTCATCGCGATGGCAAGCGTTTCATGCGCTTCCTTGCTGATGGAACCGAACGACATGGCGCCGGTAGCAAAGCGGCGAACGATTTCGGTTGCCGGCTCGACTTCTTCGAGCGGAACCGGTTTGGGAGCGAACTTCAAATCCATCAGCCCGCGCAGTGTGCAGAGGTGCTTGCTCTGCTGGTCGATCATCTGCGTGAATTCCTGGAACGTCTCGAAGCTGTTCTGCCGTACGGCATGCTGCATCTTACTTACCGTGGCGGGATTCAGGAGGTGGCGTTCGCCGTTGACGCGATATTGATAATTGCCGCCGACAGCCAGTTCCGTACTGGATTCGGTCAGCGGCTCCATGGCGTGCTCGTGTTTCATCTTCGCTTCGCGGGCGAGCACGTCGAGCCCGACGCCTTCAATACGCGATGCGGTGCCGGTGAAGTACCGGTCGATCAGCGATTTGTTCAGGCCGATGGCCTCAAACACCTGCGCGCCGCGATAGCTTTGCAGAGTTGAGATGCCCATCTTTGAGAAGACTTTGAGGAGTCCTTTATTGACGGCCTTTTTATAATTCTTCAGAGCCGTTTCGAAGTTGATGCCGCCGGCCAATAGACCGCGCGACGCCATGTCTTCCAACGTTTCGATAGCCAGGTAGGGATTGATGGCGCTGGCGCCATAGCCGATCAGAAGGCAATAATGCATCACCTCGCGGGGCTCGCCGGATTCAATGATCAGGGCTACCTGAGTGCGAGTCTTCTCGCGGACCAGGTGGTTGTGAACGGCGCTGAGGGCAAGCAGGCTGGGGATGGGCGCGTCGGTTTCGTCAGCACCGCGATCGGAAAGGATCAGGAGACTGTAGCCTGACCGGATAGCGAGCGATGCGCGCCGGCACAAGCCATCGAGAGAGCGGGCGAGTTCCTTCTCGCCGCCATCGACACGGAACAGCATGGGCAGCGTGGAAGAAAGCAGATCGCCGTGCGAGACGCGCCGCAGTTTTTCGAGATCGCGATTGGTCAGAATCGGATGCGGCAGCTTCAGCGTATGGCAGTGCTTTGGCGTTTCGTCGAGAATGTTCCGCTCCGTTCCGATGTAGCTGGTGAGCGACATCACGAGTTCTTCGCGAATCGGATCGATGGCCGGATTGGTGACCTGCGCAAACAACTGTTTGAAATAGTTGAACAGAAGCTGAGGCCGGTCCGAGAGACATGCGAGCGGCGTGTCGGTGCCCATGGAACCAACGGGATCGTCCCCAGTGGTGGCCATCGGGCCGAGGAAAATCCTGAGATCCTCGTCGGTGTAGCCGAAGGTGCGCTGCAAGGGAATTAATGTTTCAGGAGCGAAGCCGTACACGCGCGGCGGTTCGGCTAAATCGTCGAGCTTGATCTGATTTTCGCGAATCCATTCGGCGTAAGGCTGCCGGCTCGCGAGAGTACGCTTGAGCTCTTCATCTGGTATGATGCGGCCCTTCTCGGTGTCGACAAGGAGCATTCGTCCCGGCTGCAGGCGGCCCTTGTATTGGACGTCTTCGGGCTTCACCGGCAGGACGCCCGTTTCGGATGCTGTTATCAGCAGACCATCTTTGGTGACCAGATAGCGCGCCGGACGAAGACCATTGCGATCAAGCGTGGCGCCAACGTAGCGGCCATCCGTGAAGGCCACGGCGGCGGGACCATCCCAGGGTTCCATCAGCGAGGCGTGATATTCGTAAAACGCCTTCTTATCCGGGTCCATGGCGCTGTCGCCATCCCATGCTTCGGGGATCAGCATGGCCATCACATGGGGAAGGCTCCGGCCGGCGAGAGTGAGCAGCTCGACCGCGTTGTCGAGGCAGGCCGAATCGCTGCCGTCCGGCTGGATGAGTGGAAAGAGCTTTTTGAGATCGTCCCCGAAAAGCGGCGACGACAAAATACTCTGGCGCGCGTACATCCAGTTCACGTTGCCGCGGACGGTGTTGATCTCGCCGTTGTGACAGATGTAGCGATAGGGATGAGCAAGCTGCCAGGTAGGAAATGTATTGGTGGAGAAGCGCTGGTGTACCAGACACATGGCGCTGACCACTTCGGGGTCCGAGAGTTCTTTATAAAACTCGGCGATCTGCGGCGCGAGCAGCAGACCTTTGTATACGATGGTGCGCGACGAGAGCGACGGGATGTAGAAAAAGCTACTGTCGTGGATGTCGGAAGCGGCGACCTCTACTTCGGCGCGCTTCCTCACGATATAAAGTTTGCGCTCCAGCTCATCCTGGGACATGCCATGCGGGCCACGGACAAAGATCTGCTCGATGTACGGCTGCGTTCCGCGGGCGATGCGGCCGATAGCGCCGGCGTTCACCGGTGTGTCGCGCCATCCCAGAACCGTGAGACCCTCTTCGCGCGCGATTCGTTCGACAACGCCTTCGACCAAAAGGCGATGCTGCGGCTCGACCGGAAGGAAAACCATGCCAACGCCATAAACGCCCGCCGGCGGAAGTGTGAACCCGAGCTTGGCGCATTCACGCGTAAAGAATGCGTGGGGAATTTGAATGAGAATGCCTGCGCCGTCGCCGGTTTCGGGGTCGCATCCGCATGCGCCGCGGTGCGTCAGGTTGATCAAAACCTGGATTCCCTTGAGAATAATATCGTGCGACTTTTCGCCCTTGATGTTAACTACAAACCCTAGGCCACAAGCATCATGCTCGTTGGCGGGGTCGTACAATCCTTGCTTGTGCGGCAGTCCGTTCATGGGGTACAGCCTCCGGATCGAGGGATGTTCGCCTAGTATACCAGCTCAAGATAGTATTATACAATCGAAATTAAACATTGACTCATCATCAGATTTCATAATAGTATTACAGATGGGATGACGTTCGAGAATCTCAAGCTTTTCAAGGATATAGCACTCAACAACAGCGTGAGCAAGGGAGCGGCCTTGAACGGCGTGAGCCAATCTGCCGCCAGCCAACACCTCCAGGAAGTGGAACGGGAGATGGGCGTGGAGCTGCTTGATCGTGCAACGCGTCCTCTGAAGGTAACCGAGGCTGGCAAGCTATATCTGGAGATGTCGCGGGACATTTTGAGCCGGTATTCCGAATTTGAAGCTGCGCTGGACCGGCTGAAAAATCAGGTGGAGGGTACCGTACGAGTAGCATCGATTTACTCCGTGGGCCTTTCCGAAATGTCGCATCTGGAGCAAGAATTTTCGCGGCGTTATCCGGACGCCACGCTCGAAGTAGAGTACTTGCGGCCAGAAAAAGTTTACGAAGCAGTGGCGACGGACCGGGCCGATCTCGGGCTGATGAGTTACCCGGAAGCAACCAAGGAAGTAATGGTGCTGCCGTGGCGGCTGGAGGAGATGGTTGTCGCGGCATCGCCGTATCATCCCCTGGCAGAGAAAGGCGAGGTCTCGCCGAAAGATCTGGCCGGTTTGGATTTTGTCGGGTTCGACGCGGATTTGCCAATCAGCCGAGAGGTCGACCGGTTCCTGCGCGAGCATCACGTCCAGGTCAACATGACACTCCACTTCGACAACCTGCAAATGATCAAGGAAGCAGTAGCGCACGGGTCGGGCGTGAGCATCATGCCGGCGCGCGCGATGGCGGCCGAGGTCGCGCAAGGCCGCTTGATCCCCATTTCGATTGCTGCCCCGGATTTGTACCGTCCGGTTGGGATTGTGCATCGCCGGAAAAAGCGCTTCCATCGCGCGGCGCAGGCGTTCTTGGAATTACTGCAGGAGCAGCCGACGGCATCGCTCTCCGGGATGCTATGATCGAGCGCACGGTTGCGAAGTTCTCGAGTTTCGAAGAGGCCGAGGAAGCGGAACGGCGTTATTATGCGCAGCTTTCGCCGGCGGAGCGGATCGAGATTTTGCTTCAGTTGATTGAGCGGCGCCGGCAGATGACAAATGCTCCAGAAGGACTTGCGCGCGTTTATCGAATTGTTAAATTCGAGCGGCGTTGAATATGTGGTGGTCGGCGGATTTGCGCTCGCGTTTCATGGCCGCCCGCGGTATACCGGAGACATCGACTTTCTTATCCGATCGACGGAAGAGAATGCCGGCCGTATTTTGAGTGCCCTCGCAGCCTTCGGATTTGCATCGCTTGGCATTGCGGCCGACGACTTCCTGAAACCTGACTCAATCGTTCAGTTAGGCTATCCTCCGAATCGAATCGATTTGCTCACTTCGATTAGTGGGGTTGACATGGATTCAGTCTGGCGAAATGCGGTGGACGGCGCCATTGATGGGATAGCAGTGCGATTCATTGGACGGAAGGAACTTATCCGGAACAAACGCGCGTCCGGCCGGGCAAAGGATTTGGCCGATCTGGATGCACTCGACGCCGAGTGACGCATGCCGGTGAGAAACCGCTTCCATATTCTGGTAGGCATGACGGTGCTCGCGATCGGCGTCGCCGCCACCTTCGGATTCATTCCTCCGCTGACCAACTACTCGTATCCGATCGTGTGGTGGGGCCTGCTTCCGATCATCGACGCATGGAATAGGCATCGGCACGGGCTGTCGCTGTGGAGCGGCAGGGTTCGGCATTTTGCGCTGATTACGATTCCCATGTCGGTGCTCCTGTGGCTGCTGTTCGAGATTTTCAATCTCGCTGCGCCGCAATGGCGGTATCGGGGCGGAATCGAGAGCCTGCATACACAGGTATTCTTCGGGTTCATCGCTTTTGCGACAGTGATCCCGATCATGGTGGAATCGTATTGGCTGGTGGGCGGCGAGTTCTGCCTTCCAGCAGCATTCTCGCGCTTGTTCCATAACTTGCCGTCGCTCTCGATCCTGGCCGGGCTGGCATTTGCGGCGACCCCGCTTTTCAACCGTTTGTTCTGGTTCAACCAGGGGATCTGGCTCGCGCCCGCTCTTGTGCTGTTGCCGTTTGCCGATATTCGCGCGTGCACGAAACCGCGCGGGTTTGTTGTAGCGCTATTTTCAAGCGGGCTGATCGCAGGATTCTTTTGGGAGTTTCTCAACTTCTGGGCGCGCACGCATTGGGAGTATTTGATTCTGCCTCACGCCCCACATTTATTTCAGATGCCATTGCCCGGCTATCTCGGGTTCATTCCGTTCGCGTTGACGGCGCTCGTCGTTTATGAGCGGCAACTTCTCTGGCCCGCGCGAGTCTGGATCGGCGTGGTTCTTTATGGGGTAGCATTGGTTGGGCTTTACGTCTTGACCGCTATCTATAGGAATGACGGGCTATGGCTTTTCACTTGAGAGGTCGCCTTGGCGTCGCAATTCTGGGCGCGGCCGTGTTTCTTGGACTTCCGGCTACGCTGTGGCCGCGCATTCCGGAGCCGGAGGCCATTATCGATTTGACCGAGCACACGGCGTCCCCAGTCATGTTCCGAGGCACCGTTCTCGACGTTTCCCGCGCGCTGCTGGAAGACACAGGCGCGCCAATGGTTGCGCGGTTTCAAGTGGACCGCTGGTATCGCAATCCTTTTGGTGTCGACCCCGCGGTGCATTTCACGCCGTATGAACTTCAGGATGCGATTAATGGACATAACTGTATCGATTTCAAACCTGGGACTCATTGGCTGGTCTTCGCCACAAACGAGAGCGGGCATTTGGAACTTGTCCATGACTGTTCTGGCGCCGTGAGGGTGTCCCCGCTCCTCGATACTGCGCCGCCTCGAACCGATCCGATTTCTCAGATGGAAGCGGACTTCATAGCGGGGCTGGAAGACGCGGCCCCGGCGGCGCGGGTTATCAGTGTTCAAAGACTTGGTGGATTGAAGTTGGCATCCTCTCGTCCGGCCTTGCAACGTGTCATAGAAATCGGGAACACGGACGAGTTGGAGTGGGCCGTATATGCGGCGCTTCGCACGGGTGACACGAGCGTATTGTCGAAAGCGCGGGACCTGTTGCGCAGCGGCAATTCCGACGTAGCACGGTTCTTTATCCCTCTTGCATTGGCCCGTATCAAGGACGAGAGTGCAACTGCTGGTTTAGTGGAAATTGCGGATTCTCCCAATGAGAATGCGCGGATGTCTGCGATATCGGCATTGGGCGAAAAGATCAAGGCCGTCAAAGCTCTGCCGGTCATTGCTTCGCACCTCAATGATCCCGACAGCGGTGTCCGTTACGCGGCACTGAACGGGATGAGAGAGATTACACACGAGCCTGCTTGCACCATTCCAGCGGAATCGGGAGCGGCGGAAGTTACCGCCGAGGCCCAGATCCAGCAGTGCCTGACTTGGTGGGAACGATCCGGAAAATTCTCGCCAACGGTTCAATAGTAATAGCCCTTTGACGGCACGTTATCGCTAGGCGACGATCTGCAACCGCGGCGGCACTCGCGATTGTTGGATCTGCTCTTTCCGCGATTCATGGCGCATTCCCGGACGCGGCAGCCGTGCGCATGAAACCAGGAAGGCTGCGCGTTCTGGTTTTGCACATCCAATGTCGCTGGATGCGAAAACGTTGGGGAACCGCGAACCTAATCCTGCCGCTTGTAACTTGGCTCAGTGTGGGGGAGGCAGCGTGGAAGCTGGTCCGGGATGCGGGTTTTCCAGTGATTCGGCAGTCTCGATGAACTCCTCGATCTTGTGGCAGATTAAGGCTTCCATTTCGCCAGCTTGGGAGGCTTCGGTCCGTGCGGAATCGTGCTGCGCGCGGGTGTATATTTCAGTTCCGTCCCATGATGCGCGCAGCGGAGCATCAACCCGCCCCGACTCATGTCGCCTCGCCCGACAAATTCGCTTGGAACGACCAGACGCTCGCCAAAAATATTGATAAGCGGCGCGGTATATTTTGGCGTTGCGAGACTGCCGAGCAGCACGTAGATGCAGTCGGGGCCGGCAGTTTGATCGAGAATTCGAGCGTCTCGTTCCAGCGGGCCGCGGTAACGCGGATCCTCGATGTCTATTCGAACCTCCGCGATGGCCTTGAGATCGTCCAATGTGATGTTCGTTTCGGGAGCGAGCAGACCGCGGCCGGGCGTGATAACAAGCGCGCCAGGGAGCCCCGGCGGGGGCAATGCGAACGCGCCAGCATAAGCAAGTTTGCCGCGGAAATAGAGACCGCTAACGAACGCGTACAGTTCGCCGAGCGGGGCGCCCTCAGCGCGCAGCCTGACCGCGAGATCGAACTGCGCTCGATCGTTCAAGATCATTTTGGCGCGTTCGCCGCCGGCGTTCGCCGGGGATAGAAGGAAGATGCGGGGCAATTGCGATGCTTCTCATAATGCCACAACCGTGGACCTTGCTCGTCTTTTTCATAATGTATTCCGTCTCTTCCTGTAGTGCCAGGTTCGATCACTTTCGGCTTCGTGTGTTTGGGCCTAACGTTGGCAGCCGGGGCCAGCGCTCAATCCGGTTCTCTTAGCGTGGTCTCCGCCGCGAGCTATCTACCCGCAGTGGCTCCCAATTCCCTGGCCAGCGTTTTTGGTTCGTCGCTGTCGGGTTCAACAGCGTCGGCGGCCTTGAATGCGAACGGACAGCTTCCGACAACTCTCGCGGGCGTGACGGTCCAGGTGAACGGCGAAAACGCTCCGTTGCTCTACGTCTCACCCGGGCAGATCAACCTTGTGGTTCCAGACGACACCACCACCGGCGTCGCTACCATCGCCGTGAAGACAGGATTCGGTTTCGCGATCCAAGGTACGGTTCTGGTGAACGTGAGTGCCCCGGGGCTATTCGCGATCAATGGATCGGGGAGTGGTCCGGGCGCTATCTTGAATGGCGTCAACTTCGCGGGACCGCCGTTCCTGGTGCAAACAGCTGCGAATCCAGGCACGGATAAACGCACTCGCCTGACCGTTTATGGCACGGGCATTCGCTACTCCGGCAATCCGGATCACGATCCATCGATCACGAATTCGGACATCACCGTGCAAGCTCACGACGCAGCCGGCAACTCCTACACTGTCGAGTTCGCGGGAGCCGCGCCTGGCTTCTTCGGACTCGACCAGGTGAATCTAATTCTTCCCGCGGAGTTGGACGATGCCGGTATTGTTTCCCTGTTCGTGACGACGTCCGACGGATCATCCAACACAGTGACGTTTCTCGTGAACGGCCTTCCGGCGAGCGCCATTCAACTTTATTCTTTGACGCTTTCGCAAAACTATGTAATCGCGGGCGGCAGCGTCACGGCGACCGTGAGCCTGAACGGACGCGCGCCACAAGGCGGCTTCAACGTCTCCATCAGAAGCAACAACTTCGCCGTGCAGACACCCTTCCAAGTCAACATTCAACAAGGACAAACGTCGGCGCAGTTCACGGTTCCGACAAGCAGTGTGTTTTCGACCCAGAACGTCACGCTGACGGCGCAAACTGGAACCGTAACGCAAACCGCTTCGCTCGAGATCGATCCAGCCGGCGCCGCGCAGTTAACGTCTTTTTTTACCGCGACGACGAGTCTGCAGGGCGGAGTCTCTATCACGGCCACCGCAACGTTGAATGCAGCCGCGCCCGCGGGCGGCGTCACCGTTCAACTTGCGTCGAATAATGCCGCCGTCTTATTGCCGTCACCGGCGGTTCTGGTTATTCCCTTTGGACAGCAAACGGCCAGCATCACTTTAGCGACCTCCGTAGTGACGCAAACTCAAATGGTCACGCTGACGGCCACGTCCGGCCACTCAACGCAGCAGGCGACTATATCGCTGGCGCCTCCGTTCATGCTCACGCTCGCGAGCAGCAGCGTCACGGGCGGCGGCAGCGTGACCGGCGCCATTGCTCTCGGCCAGCCCGCTCCGATTGTGGGCTTGACTCTGTACTTCACGACCACCGATCCGGTGGTGCAACTGCCGTCCTCCGTGTACATTCCATCGGGACAGTCTTCAACCGTGATCACAGTCACCACGTTGGCGGTTACGGCGCTTCACAATGTTTCTATCGCGGTCACGTCGCCCAGCTACTCTGGCGTTACGCAGAACGTATCGCTGGCCGTGAATCCGCCGGGGTCCGCGCAGTTGGCCAGTCTGACGCTGACGCCGGCTACGGTGACGGGAGGGAATCCAGTCACCGGAGTGATCACGCTCAACGCTCCAGCCTCAGCGTTCGGTTTGACAGTAATCGTGACCAGCAGCGATCCGCATGCCCAACCTCCACAAACCGTGAGCATCCTGGCAAACCAGTTGTCGGCATCCTTCACGATTCCGACGGCGCCCGTGCAATCGAAAACGACCGTGACGATTACCGCGACCGCTGCTGGTATTTCTCAAACGGCGCCACTGAAAATTCAATAGCCTGTTTCACGCCAACCCGAGCCGTGACCGGCATTAGCGGTTGGCCAACGCGTTTGAAAAGCCGGGCCGCGAGTGACATACGAGCATGACTGGGTCAACCGCTCCCTGCCGGTCACGGCTCGGAATGAAGCGCTCACGAGGCGGGCGGCGCTCTCGCAGGTAGCCAAGAACGCTATGCCTATCTGAGGCTCTTGACCGTCTCAAAATCCACGCGATCCATATCTTCGATCCACAGCCGCATCTGCTTGGCTTTCTCCAACTCGGACTGCGGGACCTCGAAGCGTAGGGCCACCATACGATCGACGGTCTGATGCCGCCCGATCTTATCGCCCAGCGACAAACCGTCGTTGAATTGTTTGCCCAGGAATTTGTTGTAGTCGAGAAGCTGCTTGAAATCGGTCTTGGAGATAATGTCGCCTTCCAGCTTGTCGCCGTTCGGCTGCTCCGCTGTGACCTTTACTTCGCGCACCTCGAAAACCACATTCGACGGGTTCTCAAGCCGGAAATCGAGCACCGCGGCGCTGTTGTGTTCGTCGATTGCGCCCGTGCGGATCTTGATGATCTGCCCCTTCAACTCCAGGTGATTCTCTTCATTGCCATAGAAGATGAAGAAGGCGGCGATAGCGACCACCAGAACGCCCACGCCAAAAAAGATGGCCAGAGTTTTAGACATAATCGGCGACTCTAATCTCCCAGAAGATTGCCATAGCCCTGCAAACTGCCCACATTATCGCAGACGGCCTTGATTCCAGCCGTGATTGGAACCGCCAGCAGCAGCCCGACAGCCCCCCACAACGTTCCCCAGAACATCAGGGCCACGGTCACCACCAGCGGATTAAGATGGACTCGCGCGCCGACCATTTTCGGATAAAGCAAATTCAGCGCGACCAGGTGCAACAGCGCCACCACGGCGGCGATCAGGAGATAAATCGTCGGCTGATCGTAGATTGCGACGCCCGCCAGAATCGCCGGTGCGATAGCCAGTGGAAGTCCGACATACGGCACCATGCTCAGGAAACCGCTCAGCGGTCCGATGAGCGGCCAATAAGGCAGACGAATCGCAAAAAAGAAAACGGTAGTGAAAAACCCGACCAGCAATCCCAACGCGAAGTTTCCGATGACGTAAGCTCGCGCTATTTCTGCGACGCCTTCCCAGGTGCGGCCCACCATCTTGCGATTCTCGCCGCTGAACAGACGCATGAAGTTGTTGCGCAGATGGTCGCGCCAGCTCAGCATGAAATACACGAGAAAGGGAATGAAGCTGCCCATTAACAAAATGTCGTAAAAGGATCGGATATAACCATACACATACGAATAAAGCGGTTTGGGATCGCTGTGAATATGGACTTCCTGAATTGTAGGAGGCAGCGGGACGGTATCGGGCGTGTTGGCCTTCTTCTTCCCGCGCTTGGCGTTGGCCTGTGCGATCGCCGCGGCCTGGATCTGCGGCTGGTCTTGAAAACGTTTCGGTACCAGCAACTCGTACGCTTTTTTCTCCATATCGTCGACGCGCGTTCCGACGTTGTCGGCCAGAGCGTTCATGCGCTGGCTGTACATCGGAAGATCCTCAACCAGGTTTGCAAATTCCGTGTAGATGCCCAAGCCGACCAGATACAGAAAAAGCAGAGCGATGCTGCACACGATGAAGCTCGAAAACGCGCGCGGCAGCTTGAGCTTCATGACGAGGCTGACCAGAGGATCGAGGAGAAAAGCAATGATGACGGCTACCATCACCGTGACGAAGAAGACGCGTCCGAAATAAAGGAGCGCAATAACGGCGGCTGTCGCCAGAACCGTGAAGCTGGCGCTGACCGGCCTGCGGGCCGATATACTCGCAGTGGGCAACGACGACATAGCCTCGAATGTCAGACCCTTTCACACCATCATAGCCGCTCACCAAAGCGGCTGCCCTCTTTTCGTTGGCAGCGGTGGGAAATCCGCTTCCTCACACGGTCGCGGCTCCGCAACTCTGTCCAACCCTTTCAGAGTGATACTGAGCCGCGCGCCTCAGCGAGCGTAACGAATGCCGAGGTTACTTCACGCGCCCTCACGGTCGCAGTTCTGCGACGTGTGTCGAGGACCGCTCCTGCCTGTCACGGCTCGGAACGGAGCGGCGCCTTGCAGGCCGCGCAGGGACAGATTTCGCGCAGATGCTCAAACGAATAAATTCCGGTGTTGTGCCCGTCGTTCCACGAGATGCGGACCGCGTAATGGCCGACCTCTTCCACGCCGTCCATCTTTAGTGTCGGCTTGAACATCTGAAATGGATTCGCTGCTGCGGGAGCGGAATAATTGGTCCTTTGCGGCTCCGTTCCGTGCGCGCCGGTACAGCTCGCGCAGGGGCATTCGTCACGCAGGTACGCCAGAGAATATGCGCTGCGATGCCCGTCCTTCCAGTCGATTTTGATGCCTTTGGATTTGGAAATTGCGATGTGTTCAGGATCTGCGATCATTGCGTTCGTTCCACATCGCGCACGCCGGAAATTCTCCGGATGGCCGACACGACGCGTTCCAGTTGCTTCTTGTCCTTGATCTCCACCGTCATGTCGATCACCGCGCCCTCGCCATTGCGCTTGTCGTCGCCGCGAGCCTCCAGGCTGCGAATATTGCTCTGTTCGGCGAACAGCACGGAAGTGAGCTGATTCAGCATGCCCGGGCGATCGTCGGTGTAGACCATCACCTTGACCGGAAAGTTCTGGATGGTGGCGCGGGCCCATTCCACATCGATTTTCCGCTCAACTTCATACATCAGGTTTTGCACATTGGTGCAATTCGTAGAGTGCACTGCGACGCCTTTGCCGCGCGTGACATATCCAACGATGGACTCGCCGCGAATCGGATTGCAGCACTTGGCGCGATAGACCATCAGGTCGTCAATGCCCTTCACCTTGATGACCAGGTCGCCGGTGTCGGCGGGAGCGCCGGGAGTCGAAGTCGGTGGAGGCTTCGGCGGCTCTACCGCTTCCACCTGCTGTACCTGTTCCGGCGCGAGCTTCTGTAGCACCTGCCGCGCGGAGAACTTGCCGTATCCGAGGGCGGCGTGCAGATCCTCCATCTTGCTGTAGCCGTACTCGCCGGCCACGGCCTCCAACTCCGACTTTGTAATCCGCCCGAGCGAAACACCCAGCCTGCGCGCTTCCTTCTCTAAGTACTTCTGCCCGATCTCAATCGCCTTGGCGCGCTCCGTCGTGTTGATGACGTGCTTGATTTTGTTGCGCGCCTTCGAAGTCTTGACCAGCGCCAGCCAGTCCTTGCTTGGAAGGTGGCCCGGCTGGGTCAGAATCTCGACCACATCGCCGTTCTTCAGCCCATACCGCAGCGGAACGATGCGCCCATTCACCTTCGCTCCAACGCAGGAGTTGCCGACATCGCTATGGATGGAATAAGCGAAGTCGATCGGCGTCGCTTCGCGGGGAAGAACGATCACTCTTCCCTTGGGCGTGAAGGTGTAAACTTCTTCCGGGTACAGGTCCACCTTAAGCGTCGAGATGAACTCAGTGGGGTCGCGCAGTTCGCGCTGCCACTCCACAAGCTGGCGCAGCCACGTGATACGTTGATCGTCGCCGTCGACGCCCTTGCGTCCTTCCTTGTATTTCCAATGCGCCGCGATACCTTCTTCCGCCAGTCGGTGCATCTCTTCGGTTCTGATCTGCACTTCAAAGCTCTGCCCATTGGGACCCATCACGGACGTGTGCAGCGATTGATACAGGTTGGGCCGCGGGATCGCAATAAAATCTTTGATGCGCCCGGGAATCGGATGCCACTCGTTGTGGATCACGCCCAGCGCCGCATAACAGTTCTTCACCGAATCCGTAATGATGCGCAATGCCAGCAAATCGTAAACCTGATCGAGCGGGATCTTCTGCCGCTTCAGTTTCTGGTGGACGGAATAAGCGCGTTTGACGCGCCCATCGACCTTGGCCTTGATGCCCTCCCGCGCGAGGTTCACTTCTACGCTGCGCTGAATCTCTTTCAGGGACGCTTCGTTCTGCTCGCGCTTCGACTCAATCTCCCGTTCCAGCTCCTCCGCGGCCTCGGGTTCCAGGAACTTGAACGCGAGATCTTCCAACTCGCCGCGCACCTTTCCCATTCCGAGGCGATGCGCGATGGGCGCATAGATTTCCAGAGTCTCCTGCGCGGTGCGTTCCTGCCGCTCCCGCGATACGGACGCCAGCGTGCGCATGTTATGAAGCCGGTCCGCCAGCTTCACGATCACTACGCGAATATCGGTGACCATGGCGAGCAGCATCTTGCGAACACTCTCAGCTTGCCGGTCTTCACGCGAGTACAGATGCAGTTTCGTCAGTTTGGTGACGCCGTCCACGCAGCGGGCCACTTCTTCGCCGAACTCTTTCTTGATATCTTCCAGCTTGACCGTGGTATCTTCCACCGTGTCGTGCAGCAGCCCGGTTTCGAGACACGTCATGTCCATCTGCATGTCGGCTAGGATGTGCGCTACACGCAGCGGATGCATGATGTAGGGTTCGCCGGAATCGCGCGTTTGTCCCTTGTGTGCTTCGAGCGCCAGGCGAAATGCTTTGTCGAGCCCGCTCAGGTCTTCATTCGGGCGCAACACACGAATCTTCTGCGCCAGTTCAGAGTAGAGTTGCTCAACCTGGCCCGATGGAGCGGCCACTTCGGTAGACGGCACGGTACTTACTAGGTTATCAGGCCCCGCTTACTTCAATCCGAGCCCTGGCCGATCCGGCAGGATCAGCTTGCCTTCCTGCACCAGGACTCCGGAGAATGGATCGTTCGAGATCAATAGATTTCCATCCAGGTCCGCGTAGTTTACCAGCGGCGAAAGGTGCGCAGCGGCAGTGACGGAAACCGAAGTGGACACCATGCAGCCGAGCATCGTTTTGAAGCCTAACGCCTTGGCGATCTGAATCTCTTTGAAAGCTTCCAAGATCCCGCCCGCCTTGTCGAGCTTCACATTGATGCCGTCGAAAATCCCAACCAACTTCGGAATGTCGCTGGCCCGTTGCGCCGATTCATCCCCCATCAAAGGCAGACTGGAACGCTGTTTGATCCAGCGCATGTCTTCGAGCCGGTCCGCGGCCATGGGCTGCTCCACGAACTCGACGCCTTTTTTCGAGAGCCAGTCGATTTTTCGAACCGCGACTTCGCGATCTTTCCAGCCTTCGTTCGCATCCACGCGGATGGGTTTGTCGGTGACGCTGCGAATGGCATCGATCGTGGCCTCGTCCGAATCCAAGCCGACCTTCACCTTCAAAACAGGATAAGCCGCCGCTTCCTTCACCTTCTGCCTCGTGACCTCCGGCGTATCGATCCCAATGGAAAACGTGGTAACTGGAGTGTCCTTGGGATCGAGCCCGAAATAGCGATAGATCGGAACGCCGAGCTTCTGGCCCACCCAATCCATCAGCGCGATATCGATGGCCGCCTTGCCTGCATACTCGCCGTGAATCCGCTCGAACACCTGCGCCATAATCTTCTCGAACTGCCACGGATCGGCGGAAATCAGCAGATCGCGCACGGATTCGACGGCTTTGCGCCCCGACTCGGCGCTTTCGTTATAGCGCACGATGGGCGCGCCCTCGCCGTGCCCGGTGATGCCGTCCCGCGAGTAGCGCGTGTAGATCGTGTCGCGATAGGAACTCGACGACATCGTGGTGGTCCACGTATGCCGCAGGTTGATGCGCATGATCTCGGATTCGAACTTCGCGGCTCCGGTTGAGGCGCGTACGCCTCGCGTCGCCGTGGCGGCAGCGAGGGCGGTTGTCTTCAGAAGATCTCGTCGATTCATTTGATTCTTTTCGCTGCTACCAGCAGCTTCGTCCAGTGCTCTTCGTTCAGGTTGTCGATCTGCACGATGGGATGCTGGTACGCGGTTGCGTTGATAAATTGTCCGTCGCCAATGTACATCCCGGTGTGCGTGATGTGTTGCGGTGACGATCCGAAGTAAAGCAGGTCGCCCGGTTGCAAATCCGTTTTCTCCACCGTCTTCGCGCCTTCCCATTGCGCCTGCGGACCAGCGTCGCGGGGCAGGGAATAGCCGCGCCTGCGGCACAGCATTTGCGTGAATCCCGAGCAATCGTAGCCATACGTCGACGTGCCGCCCCATAAATAAGGAAGGCCGAGGAAGCGCTTGCTCCACTCGATCGACTCGGCGATGCCGGCGTTATTGCGCGGAGTCCGCGCGATGTCGCCCGCCTGGATCCACGCCGAGCGATCGTCGGGAAGCCGGACTTGTATCCAACGCCCGTCTTCCTGAGGTTCACCAACAACCTCCAGCCGCGATTCGAACGGAATCGTAATCACGGGCTGATGCTTCGTGATATTCGTCTCGCGATAGAGGTTGGCGAACAACGCCTCCACCTGCGCAACGTGACTTCCCTTGGCATAGGGTTGCGTGCGCAGTACGGCCGTTTCCGGCATCCAGCCGCTGTAATCGTCCGGTGTACGGACTTTCAGCCAACCGCTGCCTTGTTCGAGAATCGTGACGTTAGCCGCGTAGATCGCCTGCGAGACAACGTCGGAATCCGTTGTCGCCTGCGAATACATGTTGGCGACTGGCTGTAATACGACGGCGTTATTCGAAGGAGCAGCGAACATCGCGAAGAAGAGCAGCAATTGCATTGATATCTTTCAGTATAAGGTTCATGGCATCCTTGCCTCATTGAACGCAATGGTCTCCTTGAAAACAACTTGCCTTCCTGGTTCAGGGAGGGAATCGATTTGTGGGATCAGGGTCCATTTCAAGAATCGAGATAATTGGGCCGGACACATGACCATCGCGAATCATGAACGCCGCAGCCGCGAGCGATCCGATGCCGCCCCAAAAAGGTACGCCTTTGGATTTGCTTGCATGTCGTTTGCCTCGTCGATGCGATCTTGTGAGAGCGAACGCCAGCCGGACGTCTTGTTTAGTGACCGTACGTGGTCAGTTGACCGTATTTCGTTAAGGTACGGAGATCCCATCCGTTAGCGGCGTTAGAAGTAGCACGGCGCTGCGCGTGCTGGGTTCATAGAGAAATGCCAACACTAACGAAGACAGGAATGTCAGAACAAAACGCAGTGGTAGCGGTCTATGCCACGCATGCCGAAGCCGAGGAAGCGGTGAAGAAACTTCAGCGCGGTGGAATCGACATGCACACGTTGTCAATCGTGGGAAAAGATACGCACACCGATGAACACCCGGTGGGCTACTACAATACTGGCGACCGGATGAAATACTGGGGTAAAACGGGCGCTTTTTGGGGCGGTCTCTGGGGAATGCTGTTCGGTTCAGCCTTCTTTTTCATTCCCGGCTTCGGTCCCATGCTGGTGGCAGGCCCTCTGGTTGCTTGGATCGTAGGCGGATTGGAAGGCGCCGCGGTAGTTGGTGGATTGAGCGCCATCGGCGCGGGACTCGTGGGCATCGGAATTCCGAAAGACAGCGTCGTCCAGTACGAACTGGCGCTCAAAACAGATCACTTTCTGCTCGTGATACGGGATTCCGCTTCAGAAATTGCGCGAGCAAAAACAATTATCGGGACTACTAAGGCCACGCAGTCGGAAGTGCATTCTGGCGAAATGGTTGGAGCAGCCGTAAAGTAGGAGTCTTTCCGGGAGGGAGGACAAACGATGTTAAGGAATGCAAAGATTCTGAAAGGTTTTAGAATCCGGGCCACGGACGGCGAGATTGGAACCGTAACTCAGTTCTATTTCGACGATGAGAGTTGGGCTATCCGGTACCTCATGGTAGACACCGGAGGCTGGCTCGACGGGCGGACCGTTCTGATCTCGCCCATCTCTGTAATTTATACCGACTGGGACGAGGAACGGCTGGATGTGTCGTTGACGAAAAAACAGGTTGAGAACAGCCCAGACATCAACACACACCTGCCCGTTTCGCGGCAGCATGAGGCTCAATACTTCGGTTACTACGGATATCCATATTATTGGGGTGGTCCATTTTTGTGGGGACCGGAGATCTATCCGTCGGACAGGACTTTTCAAACAACCGCGGCCACCGAAGCAATCGCGGACAGGATCGGGCGAGAGTCCACCGATTCACATCTTCGCAGCACGGAAGCTGTCACTGGGTATTACATTGGCGCAGCCGATGGCGAAATCGGCCATGTGGACGGATTTGTGTTGGACGATAGAGCCTGGGCGATCCGTTATATCGAAGTGGCGACGCGGAACTGGTGGCCTGGCAAAAAGGTCCTGGTCTCACCCGAGTGGATTGAACGTGTGAGCTGGGCGGATTCTAAGGTGTACGTCGGGCCGACCCGGGAAGCCATTAAGAATGGCCCCAAATACGACGAATCCATCGCTATCACTCGAGAGTATGAAGAGCAACTTCACTCTCACTACGGCCGGCCGCCATATTGGCTGCATGACGCCGCACGTTCTTTGTCCCTGACTTCAGTTTAGATTAGGGCGTGGGCGTCCAACCGGATGCCCACGATTTTCTTCGGTGCCGCCTTCGACTGACTTAGTCCCCGCCACGATTGCTTCTTTGGTCGCTATTTCAACGCGCTCTTTCCGCAAGTCAAGGCGAATCCTGCCAAACAGTCCCATATATACATTCGCCACCCAAACTAATGAAAAGCCGGCGATCAGATATCCGCGCCAATCCGGAAACAGAAGCTTGTAGCGGGTAACGATCAGAAAGGCGGCGGTGACGTAATGGCTGAAGCAGTATTCGCAAGTAAAGAGATAGAAGAATTTGCGTTCCGAGATGCGCCGGCACGTCTTGCTCTCCGCGATGCAATAATCCCGAAACTCCCGAGCGACTTCTTCATGGGTGACGGTCCACGCAATCGAGGCAATGGGAAGCGCCAAGATAAATAGATACAGCACCTGCAGCGGCGTGCTCATGGCTCAGCCGGGAGGATCAAGCAGTATGAGCGCGGGACCGCAGTTCTTCAGCGGCCTTGAACCAATCCACTTCAGGCGACCCCTCCGGACAGCCTCTAGCCTGCCAGAGTTCATGGGCGAGCGCGGCTATGGCGTCGTGTCCGAATGTAGCGATGCCGTGCCCGGCCGCTGCGATCGGAGCATGGTGGTGAGCCTCCTCAGAATGCTCCAAGGCCTGCCGTGAATGCTCGTGCCCGGTCAGATGGTCCTGTTTCCCCTGCTGTTCCGCAACACGATGTTGATGCGCGGCGACGTCATGTAATTCGGCGGCGCGTTGATGATTCTCGTAATGCGATCCGCTGTTATACCGAGTGGACATATTAATTACTCACGATCTGCCCCGACTTCGAGTGGGCGGCCTTTGCCAACTTATAAGCTTGGTCCGAGTAGTCCAACGCCCGCTCCGAATGCCAGACTGCCAATGAATATTCACCCTTTTCGTTGTGTTCGGCCGCAGTGCGATGGGCGTGTGCCGCGAGGTCGTGCAACTCGGCTGCCCTTCGATGTTCTTCGTGCATATGTAATTCCTCCCTTCAAAGGGTACTGCACGGGGCGGGCCGTTACGCAACCGTTACGCAACCGCGCCGAATAGTGATCCGACGCCCGCGGTCACAGCCATCGCCAAGGCGCCCCAAAACGTGACACGGATCGCGCCGGTCATTATTCGCGCCCCGCCCGTCCGGGCGGCCACTCCACCCAGGAACGCGAGGAAAAGTAAGGAGGTTCCGGCGACAAGCGGAATGAGACCCGCAACCGGCGTTAGAGAAGTTACGAGGAGTGGCAACGCCGCACCAAGCGCGAAGCTTCCGGCCGAAGCCAGTCCGGCCTGAATCGGACGCGGAAAGAAAGCCGCGGAGATGCCGAGTTCATCACGGGCATGCGCACCGAGCGCATCGTGAGCCATCAACTGTTGAGCGACCTGTTTCGCAAGGTCAGGATCGAGTCCGCGAGAGACGTAAATAGCGGCCAATTCCGAGTGTTCGCCGGCCGGGTCTGCTTTGAGTTCGCTGCGTTCGAGATCGAGTTCGGCATTTTCGATGTCCGCCTGTGAATGGACCGACACAAACTCGCCTGCCGCCATCGACATTGAACCAGCGACCAAGCCCGCCACTCCAGCGATCAAGATGTTGGTGTGGTTTCCGTGGGCCGTTGCGACCCCGAGCACCAGGCTCGATGTCGAAAGGATGCCGTCGTTGGCTCCTAATACTGCCGCGCGGAGCCAGCCGATGCGGCCAATGCGGTGCCGTTCCTTCGGGCGCCGCGGCATGCTCAGCGAATACCGTTTAAATCCGGCCGAGCAGGAAAAGGATGAGAAGGATTGCAAGCACCAGCCCCAGTCCGCCACTTGGGGCGTAACCCCACTGACGGCTATGGTTCCATCTCGGCAGAGCGCCGATCAACATCAACACCAAAACTACGATCAGGATGGTTCCGAGCATACGTTCCTACTTTCTGTGGACCATTGAGGTCCATGCCGAGGTTAACAAGAACGGGCCCGTGGCGACGCTGGGACAGTGCATGGTCTTCGACTATAAACTCCCCAGGAGAGCGATCAGTGCAGATCGAACTTTTTCATTTTGTATCGCAGCCTATGACGCGTAATACCCAACAACATGGCAGATTGGGGACGGTCACCTCCGGTCTTCTCTAAAGCTTCCAGTACCAAACGCCGTTCCTGCTCCGCCAGGCATTCCCGCTGAGAAGTGAATTGAGGATCGTTTGCGGGGCAGACCGCGATGGGCAAGCTGGCAGGACGGATTTGCCTGGTATCTTCAAGGATCATGGCACGCTCGATCGCGTTGCGCAGTTCACGCACATTGCCTGGCCATTGGTGCAGCAACAAGAGATTCTCGGCGCGGGCCGAAATGCCGTCGATCTGCCGCTTGAACTTCAGGTTGTAGTGTTCGATAAAAAAAACCGCCAACGGTAATACGTCCTGCGGACGCTCTCTCAGCGGCGGTACGGTGAGTTGAATAACATTCAAGCGATAGTAAAGGTCCTGCCGCAAGGCTCCGCCCTGCACTGCTTTCTGGAGGTCCTTATTCGTGGCGGCAACGACACGGACATCGATAGGAATGTCGCAGAGGCCGCCTACTCGGCGGAAGCACTGGTTTTCAAGCACGCGCAACAGCTTTGCCTGGAGCGACAAAGGAAGCTCCGCGATTTCGTCCAGAAAAAGCGTGCCCTTATCGGCCAACTCGAACAGGCCGGTCTTTTGGGCTTGGGCGTCGGTAAAAGCGCCTTTCTCGTAACCGAACAACTCGCTTTCAAGCAATGTTGCGGGGATCGCCGCGCAGTTGATCGCCACGAACGGTTTGGATTGCCGCACGCTCCGATAGTGCAGCGCGCGGGCGATCAGGTCCTTACCAGTTCCGTTTTCACCCTCGATCAGAATGGAAGTAACTTCACTGATGGCTACCCGCCGCACAAACTCAAGCAGGTCGAGCATGGCCCGTGATTCCGCCACGATCCGCCCGTCGCCGGGCGCCGCCTGCTGAGCGATGTTCTTCACGGTAGCGACCATGCCTTCTACAGCCCCGCTGTCATCGAGCAGTTGAACGGTACGCACAACCAACATGCGATCCGGGCCGACTTTAGTATGCAACGCGATCGTTCCTGTCGACAGCATGGCTGGCTTGGGGTCGGCACATCGGAACAACTCGCGGCAGTGTTTACCGATCATTTCCGCGCACGGCACACCGAAAAGACGCTGCGCGGATTGATTCACACCGACAATCCGCAGGCCTTTGTCATAGACAAAGAATGCGTCGGAGAGTTGGTCAAAGATGGTCTCGAGGATCTCGGGCCGATGCAATATTCCTGCTCTTGACAGGCAGTATCGTCCCCGCGTCCGAACGGCAGCGGTTGCCATGCTTCAGCATGGAGCGGCTTCAGGCTTGCCACAACTAGGAGAAAGCCTAGCAGCCTGAACAACCTTGGCGTTTGAATGACTTCGCGACGGAGTGTCTGCTAAACGACTTAGGGAATTGACCAAGGAACCCTAGGGGGTTGCCGGATTCTTGTTGCCCCGGAAGACTGTTAACGTTGATACTTCCAAGGAAGGTAAAACCAGATGGCAGACGTGTTTCGGCTTACAAAAGAGATTACTGGCATTCGATTCAGCCCCGAGGGACGGGGATTATTAACTACCTTGCCCATTGATGCGCAACTGAGCCTCATCGGTCAGAGCAGTATGCCAGGGTTTCTCGACGTCACCTACAATAACAATCTCTACCGCATTTTCCTGGTGGATTTGATGGCGAGATCGGTAAACATGCGAACTATGGCCGCGGCCGCTTAATCGTGTTGCGAGCCGCCGCGCCTGGAAGTAATCGCGAACGCACGCTTCCCGTGCTGTCAATCGTCAGCGCAAGCGCATCCGCCAATTCACGGAGATCCAAATGATCCAATCCCATACGACCAGAAGCATCATCGACACTCACCGGCACATTTTCGGTCCGAAACTGCGTCAGAAATTCGTTGAGAATATAGGCTTTGACGACTCGAAGCCGTTGCCGCAGGCCAATGCTGGCGAAATGTTTTTCTATCGCGAGTCGGTTGACGTTGATTATTCGATGGAGATTCAGCGGCAGAGTGGGGTTACGTCCTGTGTAAACAGCTATGGCGGCGAGGTGGAGACGTTCGCCCAGCACATCATTAAAGCGAGCACCGTCGACACGCTGAAGTTCCTGCACGACGAGTCTTTCGAACTTCGAGATAGATTCCCCGATGACGTTGCCTGCATGGCCAACGCTCATGCGCTTGAAGAGAATACGCGCGATGTCATCGATCCGCTGATTTCCAAAAAAGAAGCTTGCTGCATCAGCATTTCGACCAGCTACGGAGCCGGTCCAGATCAGATCTTTCTCGACTCTCCCAAAGCCGAATGGCTGTGGGAGTACGCGCAGGACAAGGATGTTCTCGTTCATATTCATCCGCCCCTGGTATCGATAGGCGCTGCTTCCATGCAGCAGTACAGGCTTATCGAAGCCGTAGGCCGGCCATTCGATACGGCGTTGTCGGCAGCTCGCATGATCTACAGCGGCGTCTTCGATAAGTACCCAAAACTGAAGGTTCTTTTCGTTCACATGGGCGGAGCCCTCGCGCCCATCGTTTGCAGACTCGATTGGAACTGGGAGTTGAACTACAAAAACATTCAAAACCCTCCGATCCAGAAGGTAGATAAGAACCTCCGTAAGCCTTCGGAGTATTTCAAGTCGAATATATATGTGGATACCATGGGTCCAAGCGCGATCGGCCTCAAGGCCATGATCGAAATGTGCGGCATTGACCGCGTGCTGTTTGGAACCGATTTCGGGCCGGTTCCGATGAGCCCGAAGCTGCACATCGATCTGGTAGACGACACGATCGCTGACGCTGGAGACCGCGAAAAGATCTTCTCAACCAATACACTCGCCTTGCTCCGTTTGGCTGAAAGTGCACCTCGCCTCGCGCCGCGAGCTGCTTAGTCTTTATGCGCGAGCCCCTGGGAGCTGTGTGGAGTTCCCAGGGTCGCAGATAATCCAATCCGTTTCTCTATATAGAAGCTTGAGTTCGAAACTTCTGGAGCCCTGAGAGCACCAATTCACCCGCGAGTTATAAGCAGAGCAGCCGTGGATTCGCGTCGCCACTAACTAGCAAGCAAGGGAATCGAGAGTATCCAGCCACGCCGCCCTTACAGTAACAATGAAGGCAACTGATTGAATATCCATCATGTCCCTGGTTACGGCGCGGAAAGAGCCTTGCAGGATAGTAATTCGGACAAACGGGGGCGACTCGTTCCGGGGTTCCTTCCGGACAAACCCGGTAGTTTGCCCAGTATTTTCTTCGGCACTCCTGTGTCAATCTTGTTGTGTCCAGCGTGTGTGACGCGACTAGCCGGAGTTCAGACTTATGACGGGCCTGTCTCCGCGTTAACACATGGCAACAAGTTAGTAAGTGGAGGCCCGGCGCGAGGGGCCGGTCACCGCCGTTGGAGCGGAGAAGGCCGGAATCCTTCGCGCCCCGCCCTACACGTTGTCCTGGAGCTGGTTGAAAGAAACTTGAGCGGAAGGAATTTAATTGGCTTATGAGACGATCAACGCTATAGCACCCAGCGTATCAAACATTTTGAGGAACACACGGACGCGGAGCTGGAGACAGCAATAACGCAAGCGGAAGCTTGTTTTTCAATGTGGCGAACGAAGACGTTCACCGAGCGGGCCGCCGGACATAGAGCGGAGAAAACGCGTGGCCGATCGCATTCAGACCGGAACTGTTTTGTCAATCCTCCCACCTGGACATCGCCGGAGCTGCCGTTTGGCGGCATCGAGAATTCTGGCTACGGGCGCGAGCTCTCTGGCCTCGGGATACTTGAATTCGTTAACAAGAAGCTGCTTAGTGTTGTCCCGATCAACGCCCCGCGTAACCGATATTTGACCGATTTGACTTAAGAAACGAGGAGTTAGCCATGACGCTAAAGATGCAGGCCGCGGTTGTCGAACAGTTCGGCAAGCCCATGGAACTCCGGGAACTGGACATTCCTACTCCGGGGCCGGGCCAGATCCTGGTGTTGACGGAGGCATGCGGCGTGTGCCACACCGACCTCCATGCCGCGCACGGGGACTGGCCGTTGAAGCCCACGCTCCCGTTTATTCCCGGCCATGAGGCCATCGGCCTGGTAGCCGCCGTTGGAGCGGGCGTGACGATCGTGAAGGAGGGAGACCGCGTCGGTGTACCGTGGCTTTATTCGGCATGCGGCCATTGCGAATATTGCTTGCAGGGCTTCGAGACGGTGTGCCCCGAGGCGCAGTTCGGCGGCTATACCAGGAACGGAGGCTTCGCCGAATACCTTCTCGCCGATCCGAATTACGTCGCCCATGTGCCCGCCGGCCTTACTTCCACTGAAGCTGCGCCGCTCATCTGTGCCGGTATCACTACTTACAAGGGAATCAAGGAATCCAAGGCCAGGCCAGGCGAATGGCTCGCCATCTCGGGCGTGGGAGGACTCGGACATCTGGCCATCCAATACGCGAAGTGCATGGGACTGCTGGTGTGCGCCATCGACATTGATGACGGAAAACTCGCACACGCCAAACGCCTCGGCGCCGACATGATCGTGAATGCGAAAAGTTCCGACGCGGCAGCCGTCGTGAAAAGGGAGACCGGCGGCGGAGCTCATGGCGTCCTGATTACGGCACCCTCGCTTATCGCATTCAAGCAGGGCGTTGGTATGACCCGTAAGCTTGGAACCTGCGTCCTGGTCGGACTGCCTCCGGGTGAATTCCCCGTCCCGCTGTTCGATGTAGTGGCGAACTGTATTACCATTCGCGGTTCGTTCGTCGGAACGCGCCAGGACATGGCTGAAGCGCTCGCCTTCGCTGTGGGGGGCAAGGTCAAAGCCGATATCGAGCTACAGCCGCTGTCGTCGATTAATCATATCTTCAACCGTCTCGAGCATGGCGACGTGCCGTCTCGCGTAGTAATAGAATTTGCGTCACAACGGCGTGCGCGTCCGGACGGATCTCATTTCAAAGAGGACGATGAATTTGTTCTTGCGTCCACGGGAGCCAAGTAGAGGAGCACTTATATCAATGTGGCGTTTCCAGCAGGATCGGCCAATACAGACCCGGCAAGCTCGTCAGACCCAAAGCGGAATTCGGGCCTGTCGCGCGGCAGCGTTCTTCGGCTTCCGACTGCGTTAAGCCGGCCGGATTCGTCCGCAAAGACAGAAGGAGTTCTTCCCCGTCCTTCGAAGCAGCTTGAATTACCGCGGGCGAAACATGAATGTTCTGGTTGTTCGCCTTCGGATGAGAATTTGGTTCGTCCTGGCGCACTGGTGGTAATTCAAGTCCTCACGACCGAACCTACCATCCTCCGCCAAGCGCGTTGTAAAGCTGAACCAGTGACAATGCCTCCTGCTGTTCCGCCGTCAGCAGTGTGAGTTGGGCGCTGTAAAGATTTGTGTCGTTAGTAAGAACTTCGATATAGCTGGTATTACCCGCGTAATACAAGAGACGTGCCAGCCGCACGGCATCGGTGGCTGAGACAACCAGCTTCTCCTGCTGCTGGCGGTAGTCTCGCGTCAAGCGATAAGCCACGAGCGCATTCGACACATCCCGTAAGGCGCCGATGATCGTCTGTTGATAAGTGTCGGTCAGTTCCTTGTGATCAGCCTCCGCCAGCTTCAGGTTGCTGCGGAGTTTCCCGCCTTCGAAGAGCGGCTGGGTGAGGCTGCCGATCGCGTAGTAGTAAAGATTCTTCGACTCGACGAGTCCTTTTAAGGCGTCGCTTGAAATGCCACCTGTTCCGGAGAGCGAAATGGTGGGAAAAAACTGGGCTCGCGCCACGCCGATATTCGCATTCGCCTGCACCAGAAGTTGCTCGGCTCGCAGAATATCCGGGCGCCGCTCCAGCAGGTCGGAGGGAAGCCCCACGGGAATCTCTACCGGATGCGGAACATCCGCAATCGAACCGCCGCGCGGTATGTTTTCTGGCGCATGCCCCAGCAAAATGCTCAGACCGTTCTCCTGCTGCTGGATTTGCCGCTGAAGGTCTGGAATCTCCGCCTGCGCCGTGAAGAACAACTCCTCTGCCTGCCGCACATCCGACAGCGTGCCGCCGCCACCCTGTTCTAACGTCCTCGTTAAGTTAAGCGACTGTTTGCGATCCTCCAACGTCTTCCACGTAATTACCAGTTGCGCATCCAGCGTACGCAACTGGTAATAAGAAGTAGCCACGTCTTCCACCAGCGTGCTGAAGGTGACCTGCTGGGCCCATTTGTAGGCCTGAAGCTGCGCTCGCGCAGATTCAGTTTGGCGCCGGTAATAACCCCAAAAGTCCAGATTCCAGGACGGCGCAATGCTGAAACCGCCCGAGCTTATGTAGGAGTGTCCCTTGCTGCCACCGCCTGACGAAGCGGTGGAACTGGAACTTCCGCCCAGCAGCCCAGCCGGCAGGCCGAGAGCATCCATACTGGCCCCCGCGCTGAGGGACGGATACTGCGCTGCCCTGGCAATCCCAACCTGCGCTTCCTGTTCCAGCACTCGATCCGCCGCAATCTTCACGTCGAAGTTGTTCTTCAATGCCTCGGCGATCAGTGCCCGCAGAACAGGATCGGTAAAAACGGTTTCCCATTTGCGTGCGCCCAAAGGCTGGCCCTCGCTGGCGCCCGTCACCCCGCGATAACTAGCTGGAGAATTTACGGCTGGACGCCGGTATTTAGGACCAACCGTGCACCCTCCCGCTAACGCAAGTAACGCAACTAGCGAAACGATTCCAGTCCGCCTCATGCTTTGCCATCTTTCGCCGCAGGGCTATCTTTGTCTGAAGAACCATTTTTCGCGACCGGACCAACTTTCAGCTCCGAACCGTTTTTCACAGCGAGATCATCCTTCTTTACAGCGGGGCCGTCGTCCGCTTCAAAATCTATCTCTGAGCAGTGCTGGTCGACACTGCCACTGTGCTCCTTGCCTAGGAGACCCGATACGCGCTCCGCCATCGAGAACGTAACCGGAACCAGGAACAGGGCGATACTGGTCGCCGACAGCATTCCCCCAATCACCACCGTGCCCAGGATCTGCCGCGCCACGCCGCCCGCACCGGTCGCAACCCACAGCGGAACGCAACCCAGAATGAACGCGAACGCCGTCATCAGAATGGGGCGGAAGCGCAACTTCGCAGCAGCCATCGCGGCATCGCAAATCGACTTGCCGCCTTCGTACTCATCCTTGGCGAACTCGACGATCAGGATCGCGTTCTTGGCCGAAAGCCCAATCAACATCACCAGTCCGATCTGCGCATAAACGTCGTTCTCCAGATGCCGCAAAGTCAGGGCCAGATAGGCCCCGAAGATCGCTACTGGGGTGCTCAGCAGAACCCCGAATGGCAGTGACCAGCTCTCATACTGAGCCGCTAGAATCAGGAAGCAAAGCAGAAGCGAGAGCGCAAAGACCACCCACGAAGGAACCCCCTTCGACGCCTTATTCTCCTGATAACTCATGCCTTGATATTCATAAGCCATGCCTTTCGGCATGGTATGAGCAAAGGTCAGCTCCAGCGCCTTCATTACCTGTCCCGAACTAAACCCTGGCTTAGCATTGATGGTGATCTGCGCCGCCTCATATTCATTGAAGCGAGTGGTGAACTCAGCCCCGGTAGTACGCCGGACCGTAGTGACCGCACTCAACGGCACGCGGCTCCCGTTCGCCGCCGTAACATAGAAGCGTCCGATGTTCTCGATATGCGTGCGCACGTTGCCCTCGGCTTCTACATAGGTCTGCCACTGCCGCCCAAAGACGTTAAAATAATTCACCAACGATCCACCCATGAACGCTTGCATGGTTGTATAAACATCGCCGAGATTCACCTGCTGCTGCGACACTTTCTCGCGATCCACATCCACATACAACTGCGGCGCCGACGGATAGTAAGTAGGAATTGCTACCGCAATTTCCGGAAGCTTCGACGCCGCGCCCAGGAACTTGCCCAGATTCGCGGTCAGGAACGCCGGATCGCTGCCGCCCGACCGGTCCTCGAGCACAATGCTCACGCCGCCCGAACTTCCTAGCCCCGGGATGGCCGGAGGAGGAAACGAAAATGCAATGCCCTGCTTCACGCCACTCAGCGCGCGCCCCAGATTCGCCTGCAGCCCCACAAACCGCTGCTCCTTGGTCTTGCGCTGATCCCAGGGTTTGAACGCCACGAAAAAGAAGCCGTTGTAAGTGCTCTGCGTCTGGCTGAGCAAGCTGAATCCCGCGACCGACGTCACACTTTCTATACCAGGCACCTGATTGAGTGCGTCCTCAACCGACTTCGCCGCCTCGATCGTTCGCTGCAGAGAAGCACCCTGCGGCAACTGGAGATTGACGAACGCATAGCCCTGATCTTCGGTAGGCAGAAACCCCCCCGGAAGGCGGATACCCAGCAGCACCACCGCGACACTCACAATCGGCAACAGCACAATGGCGATCACGAACCGGCGCACCAGCATTCCCGAAGTCTTCACGTACCCCTTAGTCACCCATGCGAGCCCGCGGTTGAACTTGCCGAAGAACCACGCCAGCGGTCCTTTCGATT
Source organism: Bryobacteraceae bacterium (assembly GCA_049514735.1). Classification (GTDB taxonomy): domain Bacteria; phylum Acidobacteriota; class Terriglobia; order Bryobacterales; family Bryobacteraceae; genus JAICMB01. The sequence continues at coordinate 2,370 of JBEKUT010000008.1, read as the reverse complement.
CCTTCTTGGGTTGCAGCAACAGCGCACAGAGCGCCGGACTCAGCGTAAGCGCATTAAACGCCGAGATGATCACCGAGATCGCAATCGTCACCGCGAACTGCTGATAGAGGCGTCCCGTTATACCCGGAATAAATGCCGTGGGCACAAACACCGCCGTCAGAATCAAAGCGATCGCGATCACGGGGCTCGCTACCTGCTCCATCGCCTTATACGAGGCGTCGAGCGGACTCAGGCCGGCTTCAATATGCTTCTCCACCGCCTCCACCACGACGATGGCGTCGTCCACCACCAGACCGATGGCCAGAACTAAGCCGAACAGAGACAGCGTATTGATGGAGAAACCCAGCATGGGAAAGACCATGAATGTGCCGATCAGCGCCACGGGCACAGCCAGCAACGGAATCAGCGTGGCCCGCCATCCCTGCAGAAAGATGTAGACCACCAGAATCACCAGCGCCAGCGAAATCCCCAGCGTCACCACGATCTCGTGAATGCCCGCATTCACCGCCGCCGTGGTATCGAGCGCCACGTCGGACCGCATATCCGCGGGGAACTTCGCGCGGAGTTCCTCCATCTTGGCTCGTACGTCTTTGGCGCATTGCACCGCGTTCGATCCCGGCAGTTGATAAATAGCGAGAATCGCCGACGGCTCGCCTTTGAAACGCCCCGCGACATTGTAAGTCTGCGCGCCCAGTTCGATCCGCGAAACGTCGCGCAGATGCAAGACGGAGCCATCCGCATTGCTGCGCAGAATAATATTGCCAAACTCCTCCGGGCTCACCAGGCGTCCCTGCGTTCGCACCGTGTACGTGGACTCCTGCCCTTTCGGGACAGGCTCGCCGCCAATTTGTCCCGATGGATTTACATTGTTCTGCGTCTGGATGGCCGCGGTAATCTGCGGCACCGTGACGCTTAGTTCAGCCAACCGATCCGGATCCACCCACACCCGCAGCGCATACTGGCCAGCTCCGAACACTTGCACGCGAGATACGCCCGGCACGCGCGTAATCTCATCCACCAGATTGATGTACCCGTAGTTGGCCAGGAACACGGCGTCGTACGTCGCATGCGGTGACGACAGCGCCAGCAACATCAGCGGCGAATACTGCGACTTCTGCACCGTCAGCCCCGCCAACAAAACCTGCGCCGGCAGCTGACTCTGCGCCTGGGACACACGCAACTCCGACAATATCTGATCCGTGTCGGCATTGGTTTTCACGTCGAAGTCTACGGTGAGTTGCGTCACGCCGTTGCTCGCGTTGACCGACACCATGTAGTTCATGTTGTCGACGCCGTTCATCTGCTGTTCGATCGGCGTAGCCACCGCCTGTTCGAGAGTTCGCGCGTCGGCGCCCGGATACGTCGCCTGCACCAGAATCTCCGGCGGCGCGATGTTCGGGAACAACGCGGTAGGCAGACTCAGCATCGACACCGCTCCCGCGATCACCATTAGGATCGCGATCACAATAGCTACGATCGGCCGCCCGATAAAGAAGCGCGACACCGCTAATTACCCTTCGATTTCTGCGCCAGCACGAGCGCCGCCGTGGCCACTGGCTTTGCGCCGGGCTGCCGCGGGTCCACCTTCATACCGTCCCTCAATTTGTCCAGCCCCTCAGTCACCACCTCGTCACCGGCGTTGAGACCACTCGAAACCACCACTTTCTGCCCTTTTTGCGGCCCCAACTGAACCGTTTTCACATGCGCCGTATTGTCCGGTGTCACCACCACCACTTGATCTAGCCCCTGCAGCACATTCACCGCCCGCTGCGGAATAAGGACCGCACCGCGCAGCACCTCGGTCTCCGCCGTGACCCTTCCAAATTGCCCCGGCCGCAGGAAATTCCCCGGATTTTCAAAGCTGGCCGCCAGCTTCAGACTCCCCGTTTGCGCGGTCACCGAGCGGTCGACAAAAATGATGCGCCCCTTGTGCGGATATACTTTGCCGTTCGAAAGCGTCAAGGTCAGCGGAACCGCATTCCCACTGCTCACCAGATCGCCTCGTCCGCTCATTCGCACGCGCGTCGAAAGCGCCAGATACTCCTGTTCGCTGATGAAAAAGTAGACTTTGATCGGGTCCAACTGCGACACGGATGTCAGCACGGAAGTGGTTCCCACCAGGCTCCCGACCTGCAACTGCGCCAAGCCCGCCACCCCGTCGATCAGCGAACGCACCTTGGTGAATCCAACGTTCAGCTGCGCTGCCTCGACATTCGCCTGCGCCGTCGTCACCGCCGCCTTATCGGCCTCCAGCGTCTTGATATCGGTATCGAGCGTGCTCTGGGCCAACGCATGCGCGGCCGCCAATGGAGTATCGCGCTTTACATTGATCGCAGCCAGTTCCATCTGCGCCTGCGCCTGCGCCAAGGT
>JBEKUT010000007.1:0-42086 GCA_049514735.1 Bryobacteraceae bacterium | reverse complement strand
ACGCCAAAACCAAATCGTCATGCGCCCCGCTCCCCTCCGCCCCATAAGCGTCATGACCGACCCATCGCCATCCTCCCCGGCATTCGCAATCGCCTCAAATCCAGCGACACCCGGGAAGCTCGGACCCCTGAGTGCGGGTTGCGCGGTTAGATCGGCGTTGATCGGAGTTTGTCGCAGGCTAATAGTTCGGTTAGCCGTTAAGCATGCTGGCGATGATTCGGCCAAGCGGCGAGGCGGCAGGATCACCCGCCTTCCTGCGCCAATTCCCCCTTTCTGCGCCCATTGCCTGTGTCTTTCCGTCATTTTCAAATTGGCACGTAAAGTGCCCTAACAGACAAGCGCGCTCGCGTAAGGACCATGCCAATGGGCAAAGAATCTCTCACCGTCATCGACAACCGTACCGACAAATCATATGAATTCCCATTGTTCAATGGGAATATCCGCACCATGGACCTCCGGCAGATCAAGAAGGACCCGGACGACTTCGGCGTCATGGGCTACGACCCGGCCTTCCTGAACACTGCCTCCTGCCAAAGCAAGATCACTTACATCGATGGCGACAAAGGCATCCTGCGGTATCGCGGGTACCCCATTGAAGAACTCGCTGAGAATTGCACGTTCCTCGAGGTGGCGTATCTCCTCCTCAACGGCGAGCTGCCGACTGAATCGGAATTAGCGTCCTGGATACACCTGATCACGCATCACCGCATGCTCCACGAAACCTCCAAGACGCTTCTCCAGGGCTTCCGATACGACGCGCATCCGATGAACATGCTGATTAGCACCATCGCGGCTCTTTCGACGGTCTATCATGATGCCCGCAACGTCTCCGATCCGGCCGTGCGCCGGCACAATATAGTCCGTCTGATCGCGAAGATGCCCACCATGGCCGCTCATGCCTACCGGCACAGCCTGGGGTTCCCGTACGTTTATCCGGACGACTTGCTGTCCTACACGGAAAATTTCATGGCCATGCTGTTCAAGATGGTGGAACCGAAATATGTCGCGCACCCGGTGCTCGCGCGCGCTCTCGACATCCTTTTCATCCTCCATGCCGATCATGAACAGAACTGCTCGACGAACGTGATGCGCAGCGTCGGGAGCGCCCTGGCCGACCCGTTTGTGTGTACCGCGGCGGCTACCGCAGCGCTTTCCGGCCCGCTCCACGGCGGGGCGAACGAGGAAGTTCTCAAAATGCTTGATGAAATCGGCGCCAAGAAAAACATTCCCGCCTTTATCGAGCGAGTGAAGGCCGGCAACGGCAAGCTGATGGGCTTCGGCCATCGCGTGTATAAGAATTACGACCCGCGCGCACGCATTATCAAATGGACGTCGGAGCAAGTGTTCGAAGTGACGGGCAAGAATCCGAAGCTGGAGATCGCGCTGGAGTTGGAGCGCATCGCGCTCGAAGACGATTACTTCGTCAAGCGCAAGCTTTACCCCAACGTCGACTTTTATTCCGGCATCATCTATCAGGCCATGGGATTCAAGCCCGAAATGTTTACGGTCCTCTTCGCGATTCCCCGAACGGTCGGATGGCTCGCCCAATGGGAGGAGCTTCTGCAGGATCCGGAACAGAAAATCGCTCGGCCGCGGCAGGCGTATACGGGCGAAGAACTACGGCATGTTGTTGAGTTGGACGCGCGTAGCGAGGCCCGCTTCGCGCAGGCCAGATAGCTGCCGCGAAATATATTCGCGCTCCACGGCATTCGTCGCGTACTTGAGCGCGTCGCCATAAGCGCAAGCGGCGTCTTCAGTGCGGCCGAGCCGCCGTAGCGTATCCGCGCGCGCCGCGTGGAACAAGTAGTAACGATCCAACTCGCCCTTCGCATTGGACCGGTCGATGAGCGCCAGCCCTTGTTCCAGATTCCCGCTCATCGCGACCGCGACCGCCTGATTCAATGCGATCACGGGTGATGGATTCAAACGCAGCAGTTCACCGTATAAAGCGGCGATCTGAGGCCAGTCCGTATCCGCGGCCGGCCTTGCCTCCGCATGCACGGCCGCGATCGCAGCCTGGAGTTGGTAGGGTCCCGCGGAACGCATTCTGAGCGCCTTCTCGACTAGCCCAAGCCCCTCCGCGATCTGAGCTTGATCCCACAGCGAACGGTCCTGTTGGTCGAGCCTGAGCAACTCCTGCCGCTCATTCGTCCTGGCCGCGCGCCGGGAATCGTGTAAAAGCATCAGGGACAATAGTCCAAGATTCTCAGGATTTTCGGGCATCAGCTCGCACAGTGTTCGAGCCAGCCGGATCGCCTCCGCGCAGAGTTCGCGCCGGATCAATTCGTTTCCCGCACTGCCTTTATAGCCTTCGTTGAAGACCAGGTAGATGACGGTTTGGACCGCCTCCAGCCGTTCCGGCAGACGATCCTTCGGCGGCACCTCGTAAGGAATGCGAGCGTCCTGGATTTTGCGTTTTGCCCGCACCAGCCTTTGCGCCAGGGTGGCCTCTGGAACCAGGAATGCCCGCGCGATCTCGTCGGTGGTCAGACCTCCCAGTGTCCGCAAAGTGAGCGCCACCTGCGCCTCCAAATTCAGTGCGGGATGGCAGCAGGTGAAAATCAGCCGCAAACGATCATCGGGGAAGGCCATAGTTTCGTCCAGCCCTGCAACGGGATCTTGAAACGATCGCGTTTCCGATTCATAGAGCAAAGGACCCTGCTTCTCACGCCGCGTCCGCTCGCGCCGCAGGTTGTCGATCAATTTCCGATGAGCGGTAGAAGTGATCCACGCCGCGGGATTGTCCGGAATGCCGCGCTCCGGCCAATACAGAAGCGCCGACGCGAGAGATTCCTGCATGGCTTCTTCGGCCAGGTCGAACGATCCCGCCAGCCGGATGAGCGTGGCGATGATGCGGCCGGACTCCTCGCGGAATACGCGATCGACAACAGCCCTGGCATCGCTCATCTCACGGTTGGAATCGCAGGGGCCGGATTTCAACACATCCGTCGCCCCCGCCGCAGGCGCTCGGGATGCGCGAAGCCCACTCGATAGCCTCATCCAGGTCTTTGCACTCCAGAATGTAATATCCGGCGAACTGCTCTTTCGTTTCGGCAAACGGGCCATCGGTGATCATGGCCTTCCCGTTCTGCATGCGCACCGTGGTTGCGGTCCGCGTAGGCTCCAAAGGCGCCGCCCCGTGCAGGATGCCGCGGCGCGCGGTCTCCTCCATCACGGCCCGGTGCCCGTCGAAAAGTTCTTGGCGCTGTTCCGGCGTCATTTTCTCGACCGCTTCTTCAGTCGTGTAGACCAATAGCATGTAGCGCATTTCGATTCTCCGATCTTACGACGTTCGAAAAACCTGAAATCGACAGCTTGCCACAACCCGCCCGATAATCGCATCCTGAAAGGCAGATGCGAAACTTCAATAGTCTTTCAGAACGTGAGATTTTGGCGCTCGCAATCGCACTGGAGGAAGAAGACGAGAGGGTATACGCCGACTATGCCGAAGGTCTCCGCGAGGATTTTCCCGGATCTGCCGCGGTTTTCGAAGGGATGCGCGATGAAGAATCCACGCATCGCCGCCGCTTGATAGAGCTGTACCAAAGCCGCTTCGGAACGCACATCCCGCTGATCCGGCGTCAGGATGTGAAAGGATTCGTCCACCGCCGGCCCGTCTGGCTCGTCAAGCCCCTCGGGCTGGAGACGGTGCGCAAGCAGGCCGCCACGATGGAGGTCGAAAGCCGCCGGTTTTACGAACACGCCGCCGCGCTCGCTTCCGACACCGGCACTCGTCAGTTGCTCGACGATCTTGCGCAGGAAGAACGCCACCATGAGAATCGCGCGGAGCAACTGCAAGAAGACAAGCTGGCTCCGGACACCAAGCGCGAAGAAGATGAAGCGAATCGCCGTCTTTTCGTTCTGCAGATTGTCCAGCCCGGACTCGCGGGTCTGATGGACGGTTCCGTCTCGACGCTCGCGCCGGTGTTCGCGGCCGCGCTCGCAACCAAGAGTAGCTGGGATGCTTTCGTGGTGGGGCTCGCCGCGTCGTTGGGCGCGGGCATCAGCATGGGCTTCGCCGAGGCGCTTTCAGACGACGGCAGCCTGACCGGCCGCGGCCATCCCTGGGCCCGCGGGATCATCTGCGGCCTCATGACCGCGCTCGGCGGCATCGGCCACACCATCCCGTTTCTCATTCCCGATTTTCGAATCGCCATGGCGGCAGCCATGATCGTGGTGGCGATCGAGCTAGGCGTCATTTCGTGGATCCGCCACCGCTATATGGACACGCCCTGGATTTCAGCCGCATTACAAGTGGGTCTGGGCGGCGCGCTGGTGTTCCTCACCGGCATTTTGATCGGAAGTTCGTAGGCTGTACAATCCAGAGACGAGGGCAAAGCATGCGCAAGAGTACAACGTTTGTTATCACTGTGACTTTATGGACGATGGTTTCAGCGGCGCCGCAAATCGCGAGCGGCCAGACGGCCACGCCGAAGACCGCGGAGGAAGTTTATAAGAACATCGTTCAATTGAAGGGGACGCCAGCGGACCAGTTGCTGCCAGCCATGCAGTTTATCGCGGCCTCCCTGAATGTCGAGTGCAGCTTCTGCCACGTGCAGGGCAAGATGGAAGCCGACGATAAGCCGGAGAAGAATACCGCGCGCAAGATGATCGCCATGACCATGGCCATCAATAAAGACAGCTTCAACGGACGGCAGGAAATCAGTTGTTATTCGTGCCACCACGGCGCCGAGCATCCCGCGGGCGTTCCCCCGGTTCGGGAATCGGACACGCCAGAGGCCGAGGCGAAAGCGGCAACCCCCAACGGTGCGACTCCGACCGCGGATGAGATTATCGAAAAATATGTTGCGGCCGTCGGCGGCGCCGACGCGATGCGGAAGATCGCGAGCCGGGTCGCGACTGGGTCGATTCTAGTGGCCGGCAATAGCTCGCCGATCGAGGTGATCACCAAGGCGCCCAACAAGCGCATTTCAATCACGCACTCGTCGCCGGGCAGTGAGAGCTTTACTGCGTTCGATGGAACCGCAGGATGGCTCGGCAGCACGGGACGTACGCCGAGAGAGATGTCGGCCGCCGAATCCGGAGCGAGCGGGCTGGACGCCGAGTTTTATCTCGGCCTGCGGCTGAAAGAGATTTTTCCCAAATTACGGCGCAGCAGGAACGATATAGTCGGCGGCGTCGAATACTACACGCTGAGTGGCACGGCCCCGGGACGGCCTGCGGTGCGGCTGTACTTCGATGAGAAATCCGGGCTGCTTATTCGCATGGTGCGCTATGCCGAGACACCGGTTGGGAGGAATCCGACGCAGATCGACTATGCCGATTACCGCGATGCCGACGGTGTCAAGATTCCGTTTCGTTGGACTCTGGCGAGGCCGAACGGACGCTTCACGATTCAGATTGCGGAGGTGAAGAGTAATGTTCCGGTCGCAGACGACAGGTTTGCGAAGCCCGCGGCCGAGGTGAAGTAAGCCGGAAGCGTTTACGAAATTATCCCGATTGTCCGCAGCCAGGTCTCCACTAACTGAGGCCATCCCGTAATCGGGAACTTCGTGGGACGCAGCCCGAAGGCATGTTTGCCTTCCGCGTATAGATGCATTTCCACCGGAACCCCGGCGTTCTTCAGCGCGATATAGTAGACCAGCGAATTATTGATACTGTCCACGTTATCGTTCTCGGCCTGCACCAAAAAAGTAGGAGGCGTCTGGCGCGTCACGGGAACATCGGGATTCAGCTCAAACTTGTTAGTGGAAATCCAGAGATGCCCCGGATAGAGTGACACCGCGAAATCCGGGCGGCAGCTTTCTTTGTCGGCCGCATCTATATACGGATACAAACGCTTGTGAAAGTGCGTGCTGATGTCTGCCGAGAGGTGCCCGCCCGCCGAGAATCCCAGCACGCCGATCTTATGCGGATCGATATGGTATTCTGCGGCGTGGAAGCGGAGCAGCCCCATTGTCCTCTGCGTATCTTCGAGCGCCATTGGCGCTTTCGGATTCTTCTGACATCTGCACCGCTCATTCCACTGTGGCCCCGAATGCGGGACACGGTACTTCAAGAGCACGCACGTGATCCCCTTGGGCGTCAGCCAGTCACAGACCTCGGTGCCTTCGAGATCGATCGCGAGGATATCATAGCCGCCGCCAGGAAACACCACTACCGCGGCGCCCGTGTTCTTTCCCTTTGGTGAATAGACCGTCATCGTGGGACGTGAGACGTTGTCGACCTCTCCGGGTTCCGGCATCGTTTCGGTGTTGGGCGGCGGGCCGAACTGCGCGTCGGGTGGAGTGCCGGGCCATATCGGTATTTGCGTGTGGCCCGGCGATGGCTGCCAGCCAGGCTTCTGGGCGAGCAGACTGCCCGGCGCAAAGACAACACCGAGAGCGAAGATCAAAGTTTTCGTCACAATCCCCACAGAGGCAAGGATACAGCAAGGCGAACTCTGGTCTGAAGACTCGCGGGCGATAGAATTGGTTCGGAATGAGTTGCTTTCGTATTGCGCTGGCCAATATCCGGTTCCCGGCGACTCCCGAGGAGTCTGTCACGTTAGCGGAACAAGCCATCGTGCAAGCGTCGATCGAGGGCGCTGGCATCGTTTGCTTTCCGGAAGGCTACGTTCCCGGCTACCGAGCCAAGGGCAAGAGCGTGCCTCCTCCGGACGCGGCGTTCCTGGAACGCGCGTGGTCCGCTATTGCTGCCGCGGCGGGAAAGGCGGATATCGCGGTCGTGCTGGGCACGGAGCGCGTCCTCGACAACGCCTTGTTCTTGACCGCACTGGTTGTCAATCGGGACGGAACGATCGCAGGGTTCCAGGACAAAGTCCAACTCGATCCGTCGGAGGAAGGCACCTATTCATTCGGTTCCGGGAGGCGGGTTTTCCAAGCCGGTCCGCTGACTTTTGGGATCGCGATCTGCCATGAGGGCTGGCGCTATCCGGAAACGGTCCGATGGGCGGCGCGGCGTGGCGCACAGGTCGTCTTTCACCCTCATTTCCATGAAGCCGAGCCCGGCGGCTATGTGCCCGCGACTTTTGCCGATCCCGCGAATTCGTTTCATGAGAAGGCGATGTTGTGCCGGGCCGCGGAGAACACCTGCTATGTCGCGACGGTGAATGTCGCGAGCCCAGGGTCGCCGACTACTTCGGCGGTGGTGCGTCCGGATGGGACGCTGCTGTGCTATCAGCCGTACGGTGAAGAGGGGATGCTCGTCGCGGACGTCGATCTTGCTGAGGCTACGGGACTGCTGGCGTTGCGCTGCACGTCAGGCGGGCAAGCGGACGACTAAAACCGATCGTCTGCTCCACGCTGCCATGGCAAGGACGATGTGGCTAACTTGGTATTGTGACGATCGAACTTAAACCCGAACACGCGCGGATCATCCAGCAGCAATTAGCGAGCGGTCTCTACGGCTCGGTGGATGAACTGCTCGACACCGCTTTAGCCAGCCTTCCACGCGATCGCCGCTTCGATCGGGAGTATCGTCGCGAGGCCGTTCGGCGAATGATCGAATTTAGTGAGCGCCGCAGGCTGAGTTTGGGAGAACCGGTTACTCGTCAGCTTTTGCATGAAGGCCATCGCATCTAATGGACGGATTCGTTCTCGACGCGAGGAAGCATAATCTTGCAGCATACGATATTGCTTACCTCGACCTGGCCCTCATTTGAGGGACGCTGGAGGTTCTGGAATATTACATCCCTGCTTGGTTTCGACGGTCACGACCGGCAAGTGCGCGGCTGGCAGGTCTTGTTCATTTAACGCTCGCCACTTTGCGAGGGCGTCGTCCAGGGCTTGGCATTTTTCGGCGACGGCTGCGACTGCCGTTTCGGCGGGACGAACGTCGGCGCTTTGAACGCTGCCGGCCAGTCGCGTGAGGTCGCGGTTGATGGGGCCGAAGCCTGGAGCAGTATGTGTGCCGTTGTCGACGGCGTCGATCTTTTTCTCGAGGGCCTCGTTCTTGTGATCGGCGAGAGCCTTGCGCACAGCGGCGACGTCTTTATAGGCATGATAACTGGCCGACATTCCGCGAGCGATTTGTTGCTCGAGGTCCAACTGACTTTGTAAGTCGGCGCTGGATACTTTCAGTCGCGGATCTAGGTTGACGATGAGCTTCTGGCGGTAGGTTTGGCCGGCTACCGATAACTGCAGTGTATAAGTGCCTGGGACAACCAACGGACCTTGCGGCTGCTCACGGGGAGTCTTTTCAGGAATAGCGTGGTCGGCCAGCGTATATTCGGTGTATTCGGCGATGCCTCCGAAAAAACCATAGGGAAGCGAGACTGGCGGCGGGTAGCGTAGATCCCATACAAAACGATTGAGGCCGGCGGCTTTGGGCAGCGCGTCCAAGGGAGCAAACCAGTAGTTCGGGACGTTGGGCAGCGGCAGATCCGGGGCTTTGGGCTGGCTTGAAAACTGCCGTACCTGTTTGCCGCGCTCGTCATAAATCGTGAGCGTGATTTCTCCCGCTGGCGCGGACTTCAGAAGATAGTCGATGATGGCGCCATCGGGCGGATTGTCGCCGGCGGGCGTTTCCGGCGGTAAAGGCGTGTCCTGATATTGATCCCAGCGGACGCGCATGGCCGGCGCGGGTGGGATCAGATAGACATCCGAACGCAGGGCCTGCGATGTCATTTCACGAAGAGGCGTGAGATCGTCGAGTATCCACAATGCGCGTCCATAGGTGGAGGCCGCTAAATCGTTGCCATGGACTTCCAGATCCGACACCTGCGCGATCGGAAGATTCAGTTGCAGCGTCTGCCAATGGGACCCGTCGTCGAATGAAACGAAAACGCCTGTTTCTGTTCCGGCGTAGAGCAAGCCTTTGCGCACTGGATCCTCGCGAACCACGCGGGCCATAGCGCTGTTCGGAAGCCCTTGCACGAGGGTTTGCCAGGTGACCCCGTAGTCGCGAGTGCGGGCGATGTAGGGAGGGGTGGTCTCGCGCGTTCCGCCGGCCACGATGTACGCCGTGCCGGGATCGTAATGCGATGCTTCGATGCTCAGGATTCGCGTGGGCTCAGTCAATCCGGGTGGTGACACGTCTAGCCAGGATGCTCCGCCATCGCGCGTCACCTGCACGATGCGATTGCTTGTGCCGGCCCAAATAACGCCAGCCTGTAAGGGCGACAGCGCTAACGCCGCGATCGCGGGCTTCGGTGGTTTTTCCGGATCGGGCTTGGCATCGGGATCACTGTCGACAAATTTTGTCAGGTCGGGACTGATGGTCTGCCAGGCCGCGCCCGCATCGCCCGTCTTAATTACGAACTGCGTGCCCAGATAAAGCGTATGCGGATCGAGTGGGGAGAATTCGAGCGGCGCCATGTTGGTGGTGCGGTATTTTTCACCGCGTTCGAAAATGGTGGCGAGTTGACCGGTTTTCTTGTCGAAGCGGACCACGGTTCCATACCAGCCTCCGCTGTAAACCAGGTCAGGGTTGAGCGGATCGGCCGCGATGAAGCAGTATTCAAAACCACCCACCGACATCCAATCGCGATCTCCGATCTCGCCGTTGTCGCTGCGGCTGGCTACGGCGGCGGTCCCGCTGTCCTGCTGCGCTCCATAGACGTGATAGGGGAACGCGGTGTCGGTGGAGACATGGTAGAACTCACCCGTCGGTTGGTTGTACCAGGATGTCCAAGTCGCGCCGCCGTTCACGGTGACCATCGCGCCTTGATCCACTCCCAGCAGCATGCGTTTCGAATCGCGCGGATTGATCCACAAGACGTGGAAGTCGTCGCCACTGGGCGCGCCGACGTAAGCTTCAAAGGTGCGGCCTCCATCGGTGGAACGATAGAGCGAAGTCTGTGCGACGTAGAGCGTGTCCGGATGGAGCGGATCGGCGAAGACGCGGCTGAAATAGCCGCTGCCGATAATTCGCGGGTCCTTGGTGGACTGCTGCCACGAAGCGCCGCCGTCGTCGGAACGATAGAAGCCCTGGTCGAGAATGGCGTAGAGGCGTCGGCCGACCACGGCGATGCCGACTCGGCCTCGATCTTTCTCGGGAAGACCTTTCGTCGACAGAGGCCGCCAGTTCGAGCCTTCGTCGGTGGATTCGTAAAGGTCGGACGTGGCCTTGATCTCTTTGTCGCCCGAACCGGACGCGGGGTGGAATAGAGCGGCGTAAAGTTTGCGAGGGTTGCTGGGGTCGGCGCAAAGGTCGACCACGCCGATGGTGTCATCCTTGGTCAACACTTTTTTCCAAGTCTTGCCGCCGTCGGTGGTCTTGAAGATGCCGCGGTCGATTTGATAAGCCGATTTCGGGATGGGGCGCCAGATGAGTTGCCGGCCGAGAGAGTTGGCGCCAGCTACCGCGATGTTGGGGTTGCGCGGATCGACGATGATGGAGGGAATGTAACGCGTGTTTTCCAGGCCGGCGTGCGACCAAGTTGCGCCCGCGTCGAGAGATTTGTAGATGCCATCGCCGACTCCGCCTTCGCCGGTTCCCACGTAAATTGTTTGGGGGTTGGACGGCGAAACGGTCACCGAGCCAATTCCTGAAACGGGCTGCCGGTCGAATATCGGTTTCCAGACGCGTCCGCCGTCGATGGTTTTCCAGACGCCACCGCCGGGCGTTCCGAAGTAGTAAACGTCGGGTTCGCTGGGGACGCCGGCTACGGAGGTGACGCGGCCGCCACGAAAAGGGCCGATCAGACGCCACTGCAGCGGCGAAAATAACTTGGAGTCAATCTCCTGGGCTTGCAGGCCCAAGCTGAGGAAAACGATTATCGTGCGAATCAATTTAACTCAGACTAGCAAGGATCTTTGTCACCGCGGCGGCTGACGACGCGTCGAATAGTTTCGTCACGCAGTCCAAGCTTGGCTTGCGGTTGTAATATACGGCGCGCCTAAACTGCTGAAGACACTGCCTAAGGCTGTTTGGATCGACGGTTGCACTTCAAACATCGAATAGTACGATGCAGAAGCCTGTCATTTTGACCGTAGACGACGACCCGGAAGTTCTGAGGGCCATCGAGCGCGACCTCAAGAAGCATTACGAGGACCGCTATCGTGTTCTGCGCGCGGATTCCGGCCGCGCCGCGCTCGACCTGTTGCGCCGGCTGCAGCGGCGCAATGACCCCGTGGCGCTGCTCTTGGTGGATCATCGCATGCCGGACATGAATGGCGTGGAGACGCTCCAGGAGGCCATCAAACTTTATCCCAACGCCAAGCGGACGCTTCTCACGGCCTACGCCGACACCGACGCCGCGATCAGCGCCATCAACGAGGTGCAACTCAATCACTACCTGCTGAAACCGTGGGATCCGCCGGAACAGGAGCTTTTCCCGGTGCTGGACGATCTTCTCAACGATTGGTCGGCGAATTATCATCCGCCCTTCGACGGGATTCGCGTGCTGGGCACGCGCTGGTCGTCAAAGTCGTACGATGTCCGCACTTTTCTCGCGCGAAACCAGGTGCCGTATCAGTGGCTGGATGCGGATGCGGCGAACAGAGACCCGGAAGTGGAGCGTCTAGTAAAGAGCTTTGCTCCCGAGGATCTCAAGTTGCCGATCGTGATGTTCCCGGACGGGAATTGCGTATCCGAGCCGCAGACCCAGGATCTGGCGGAGCGGCTCGGCTTGCGGACGCGGGCCGGACTGGAATTTTACGACGTCGCAATTGTGGGCGGCGGGCCTGCCGGACTTGCCGCGGCCGTTTATGGGGCGTCCGAGGGTTTGAAGACGATCATGATCGAGAGGGAAGCTCCGGGGGGACAAGCGGGACTGAGCGGGCGAATCGAGAACTATCTCGGGTTTCCTTCGGGGCTAACGGGCGGGGATCTGGCGCGCCGCGCCGTGGCTCAAGCCCGGCGGTTCGGCGTCGAGATCGTGTCACCGCAGGAAGCTACGGCGCTACGGGTGGATGGGCCTTACCGTTATCTTCGCCTGAACGACGGGACAGAGCTATCGTGCCACGCGATGCTGCTGGCGGTCGGCGTACAGTGGCGCAAACTCGATATTCCGGGGATGGACCGCTTGCAAGGCGCGGGCGTTTATTATGGCGGGACGGCGTCCGAAGCCGCTTCCTGCCAGGACGAGGATGTCTATATCATCGGCGGCGCCAACTCGGCGGGACAAGCCGCCATGTCCTATTCGCTATACGCCCGGCGCGTCGTGATGTTGGTTCGGGGAGAGTCGCTGGCGGCTACCATGTCGCAATACTTGATCGAGCAGATTCAGAATACGCCGAATATTCACATCGAATGCAACACGCGCGTGGCCGAGGTTCACGGCGACGATCGTCTGGAAGCTGTTTCGTTCCGGTGCGAGCTCACCGGAGATATGAGCGAGGTGCCGGCGCATTCGTTGTTCGTGTTCATCGGAGCGGAACCGCGCACGGCCTGGTTGGACGGAACCATCGAGCGCGACGAACGCGGGTTCATTCTGACGGGTCCGGATCTGCTTAAGACCGGTAAACGTCCACGCGGCTGGACGCTGGAGCGCGATCCGAGTCTGTTGGAGACGAATGTCCCGGGTGTCTTCGCAGTGGGCGACGTGCGCTTCGGTTCAGTGAAGCGCGTGGCTTCCAGCGTTGGCGAGGGCTCCGTTGCCATCCAATTCGTGCATCAATACTTGAGTAACGTATCGTGATTCCGACCAGCTTAGACCAACAACAGACCGTGGCGGTGGCGGTGGCGTTGCGCAAGATCGAGATCTTCGCAGATCTTCGCGAGGACCAGTTGCAATGGTTCGCGTCGCACGCGGAGGATCTCACGGCTTCGCCAGGAGAGGTTATCTTGCACGAGGGCGATCCGGCGGAGGCACTCTTCGTCTTACTCACGGGCGAAATCCGCGGGAGGCGCGAAAACGGCGGATTGGACATGCCGGGCTTCGTGTCACGGGCTGGTCAGGTGACTGGCCTATTGCCGTTCTCGCGCATGACGAACTTCCTGATGACAGTCCGGGCCACCGTACCGACCAGGTTTTTGCGTCTGCACAAAGACCACTTTCCGGAGATGCTGCGGCTCACTCCGGAGCTGCTGCCGCGCTTGATCGGGGTGCTGACGGATCGCATCCGGGAATACAGCCGCGCGGAACAGCAACGCGACAAGTTGAGCGCGCTCGGCAAGCTATCCGCAGGCTTGGCTCACGAACTGAACAATCCCGCTTCGGCGGCGGTGCGGGCAGCGGAGGGCTTGCGCGAATCGATGCGGGAGCTCCGCAAAATCAATAAGACGCTGGACGACGATTCGCTCTCCTGCGCGGACCGCGCGGCGCTGGCTGCGTTTGAAGAGAATCTCGTGATCCACATGGCATCCGCGCCGCCGCTGGACTCACTCGAACAGAGCGACATCGAGCAGGAGGTGGAGTCCTGGCTGAATCGCCACAACATAGCAAATCCGTCGCGGCTGGCTTCAGGCTTGGTCGAAGCGGGGGTCGATCGCGCCAAACTCGAAAAAATCGGGGCGCGGTTTCGGGATGAGGTGCTCTGTCATATTCTCTCTCGCGTGGTTGCGTCGGTCAGCGCCGAGAGACTGACGCGCGAGGTGGAGGTCAGCACCGGGAGAATTTCCGAACTGGTCCGGGCCGTTAAAGAATACACTTACATGGATCAGGCGCCGGAACAGTTGGTGGATGTTCACCGCGGCATCGAGAACACGCTGACCATGCTGAAATTCCGGCTAAAACACGGCGTGGAGGTGAAGCGCGAGTTCGAGCCCAACCTTCCCCGAATCTTTGCGCGTGGAAGCGAACTGAATCAGGTGTGGACGAATCTCATCGACAATGCTGTCGATGCGATGGGCGGCAAAGGTGAGTTGATCATTCGAACTTCGAGAGAGTTTGATTTTCTTCTCGTTGAGATTATCGACAGTGGAGCGGGTATTCCCGACTCCGTGAAACCGCATGTCTTTGAGCCGTTCTACACCACGAAAGGGGTCGGCGAGGGGACGGGGATGGGCTTGGACGCAGTTTACCGGATCGTGCGCACCCATCGCGGAGAGGTGACGTTTGAATCGCGGCCGGGACGAACGAATTTCCAGGTCCGCTTGCCCCTGTAGGGCAGGCCATCGCCTTTTGTGGCCTGTCGGGATGGGCCTTCGGCCCGCGAAATTTCATGAAAATGTGCCATATCACGAGCGCCGCTTCCGAGCCGTGACCGGCAGGGAGCGGTTGTCCCGAAGATAGTGGATAAGTCGAGAAGCCGCATTTTCGACCCTGTCGGTTTTTACCAAGTGGGACAGGCCTTCGCCTTTTGTGGACTGTCGGTTGTCGCCGAACGACGCAGGCGACGGAAGCTGATCGTCTGCGCCACGCTGCTAACGGCGCTTTTTCCTTGCGACGAATCCGACACCCAGGAGTCCGATGCCAAGCAAACCCATGCTGGCCGGCTCCGGAACACCGCTAGTGTTGTAGACGTAATAGTCGTTGCCACTCGTCCCTGGCGACCAAAGCGTTACCCCGGGGGTTTCGGCGATGCTTGCAAATCCTTCGGTCTCTACCGCGGTCGGCGTAGGATAACAACTTGTATCCCCTGAGGCGACGTTACAACCGAGCGAAAGCAATTGCAACGTGCTCCCAAATCCCGTTCCGTTATCGATAAAATCCAAAACCTGGGCCCATTGAGCGGGATTGCCCGCATTGGATGGATCGGCGGGGATGTCGCTGGCATTGTCGAAAAGCAAAATGTACCCGGCTCCGGTTTGGAATTGCATCGACACGATGTTTGAAATGTCGGATGACGTACCGTCCGCAAGCGACGGATAGATATCACAGGTCTGACTGGTTTCGTTGCTGTTGAGGACGCAGTTGCTCACCGGCTCTGCGCCCAGGGCCGCGGAAAAAATGATTGCTGCAACTGACCAAAATAGGACTTTATGCTTCATAGTACTACGGGTTCTCCTCCGATTTCCGCGAGTCTTAAATGACTTCCCGGTAGTTCTAGTATATCGGCGTAAGGGTTTGAGTCAAATAGATTCTGGGCAAACCTAAGTTACGGACCGGTTCAAGCCAGTTGGATTAACGTAGTGTGGTAAGGATTACAGCGCGAGGGGCCCGGAACCTGTTAATTTAGAAGCCTGATAAAATCAGAACTCCGTGCAACTCAAGCTCTCGGGTAGACGGCACGCGAAGATCTATGATGGCAATGTGCTGCGGGTGATGCGGACGGTGGAAAAGAAATAGCGCCTAGGCAATGAAAACGTTAGCTCAGTTTCGAGAACGGGCGGTGTTCTTGAGAGAATCCAGTGGTTCCACCAACATCGAGAAAACGCTACTGAAAGCCTTGAAGGTGCTAAAGCTCTTCAACATCCCGCATTACGTTTGTGGCGGCTTCGCGGTGCAGGAGCGCGGTTACCCCCGGTTCACGGTGGACGTGGACATTATCGTCCCCGATGTGGCGGTTGCAATCGAAAAGTTGTCGATGAACGGCTTCAAGAAGAATGCCGGCTGGAACATGACAGTTACAGATCGGGAAACGAAAGTTGAAGTCGATATCCTGCCGGGTGGGAAGAAGATCGATGCGGGACCGCTCCCATTGCCCATGCCCACGCAGGTGTCCGACAAGCCGCGGATATTGAAATTGGAGAGGTTGATCTCCGCAAAGCTCTCAACCTACATTGGCCGGGGCATCGAGCGCAGCCAGGATCACGCCGACGTCGTAAAGCTCATACAGGTCAACGATCTTCCGCGGGATTTCGGTGTCGATCCGAAGGTCCGAGCCGCGTATCGCGATATTTGGGATGCATTGCACACGCACGGTCACGCCTAAAAAAATGGCCCACATCCCGGAGGCTTCTTGGGAGGCGGGCCTGGGTTTCTACACCTGCGAGAGGAAAAAGTGCCCGCCGGCGATGTTCTCGTTAAACATTCCAGCGGGCCGCGTTCCTATCAGAGGAGGGGCGTAAAATGGAAGTCCCGACTATTTGACCCCGCTACATGCCTTCAAGTTACCTACGGTTGATTCCGTAGGAGGTCGTAGGGAGCCGGGCTGACGACTGCTTATTTGCAGAGCTTGATAATCGCTTCCGGCTTTACGGCTTTATTGCGCGTGCAGCACTCGGCATAAAGGAACGTCAGCACTTCCTGCAGCGCTTCGGCGTGGGCGCTATATCGCAGGAAAGTGCTCTCGCGCTGCACGGTGATCAGATCTTCGTTTTTCAGCTTTTCGAGATGATGCGAAAGGGTGGAGGGCGCGATTCCGAGCTCAGTCTGGATATCGCCGACTACCAATCCTTCGGGATAAGCGCTCAACAGCAGCCGGACGATGCGGAGACGCGGCTCGGCCCCCAGAGCCGCCAGCATATCGGCGAAATGCGCGACCTGGTCGGTCTGCAATTTCTTCATTGATACCAGTCTAGATCCTGTAGCAGGCACGGACGACAAGGGGCGTTCGCGTCGTCCCGCGCCGGCGGAACGGCCGTCAATTGCCTGCGCTCCCAGCGATGGAGCAATTCCTCGGCAAAGCAGGAAACGCCGCAACAGGTACCGGGACTCTTTCCTTCCATACTTCCACTATAGTCGAACAATATTATGGCCGCAGATGAACGCGGATTAACGCCGATAAGGCGCGGTAAGGTTCTTTTGTTCTCGAACTGCGTTGATCGGCGTTCATCGGCGGCTAGGATGTTCTTACTACTGGATGCGCGGTCAGATCGACGCCTTCCCAGCGCGCCACCACCGCCGTCGCCATGCAGTTTCCCAGCACATTGACAGCCGTGCGGCCCATGTCGAGTAGCGCGTCCGCGCCCAGCAATAAGGCAATGCCGGCAGCCGGCAAATCGAACGACGTGATGGTTCCCGACAGGATCACAATGGCTGCGCGCGGTACGCCAGCCGTGCCTTTGCTCGTGAGCATCAGGGTTAGCATCATCATAAGTTGCTGGCCGATCGGCATGTGCATGCCCGCGGCCTGCGCTATGAAAACCGAAGCGAGCGACAGGTAGAGCGTGCTGCCGGTGAGATTAAAGCTGTAGCCGGTGGGAAGCACAAACGCAACGATGTGCTGCGGCACGCCGAAGGTTTCCATGTTCTCGAGCGCCAACGGGAGGGCCGCTTCGCTCGAAGCCGTGGAGAACGCGATGATGGTCGGCTCACGCGCGGCCTGCAGAAATTGTCTTAAAGGAATGCGCGCGATCAGCGCCGAGATGCCGAATACGAGTACTACAAAAATCAGCAGCGTGGCGTATAACGCCACGACGAGCTTCGCCAGGCCGAACAGGACGCTCGTGCCGTTCTTCCCGATGGTGTACGCCATCGCCGCGCCGACGCCGATGGGCGCGAGATACATTACGTATTTTGTGTAGCGGAACATCACATCGGCGAGCGCCTGGCAGAATTCGACCACGGGCCGCGCCTTTAACCCGATCGACGCGCAAGCGGCTCCGAACAACAGAGCGAAGACCACAATCTGGAGTACTTCGCCGCGCGCCATGGCATCGATGATGCTCTGCGGGAACGTGTGTTCCAGCGCGGATGGCAGGCTCGGCGGCGGCTGGCTGATTCCGGTGCTGGACGCAGCTCTATCCAAAAACATGCCCTCGCCCGGCCGCACGAAGTTGACCGCGGCAAGGCCGAGAAAAAGCGCGATGGTAGTCACAACTTCGAAGTAAACGATGGCCTTCAGCCCGATCCTTCCCATCGCTTTGACACTTCCGGCGCCCGCGATCCCGGCCACCAGAGTCCCAAAGATGAGGGGCGCGATGATCGATTTGATCAGGCGTAGGAAGACGTTGGCGATGGCCTGAACGGTGGGCGTTTTCATGGCATCCGGAAACACGATGCCGAGAGTTACGCCCACGGCCATGCCGATGAAGATCCAGGCGGTGAGCGAAAGACGCTTCATCGTTCGCCCCATTTGAGCTTTTGCCGCAGGACATCGAAGAACATCATCTTAGGCGGCCGGACCAGCGCGACGCTTCCGGAGCTTTGACACACGATCTTGTCGTTTTGTTTCAGATGCCGGCCGACTTGGCCGTCGACCGTCAGATATGTATCGTCGTCCTCGGCGAGCGTGACAACCTGGATCGTGCTGGTATCCGGAACGACTACGGGACGGTTGGTCAGCATGTGAGGACAGATGGGAGTGATGCAAATCGCGGCGACGGCCGGAAATATAATGGGCCCTCCGGCCGAGAGTGAATAAGCGGTCGATCCCGTGGGCGTGCAGATGATCAGGCCGTCGGCCTTGAACGTCAGCACGAAATGATCGTCCACGTGAGTTTGCAAATCGAGCATGCGGGCGATCTCGGTTTTCGCTAAGACCACATCGTTGAGCGCTTGATACGTTGCAATCAGCTCGCCCCCGCGAAAGAGATCGCACTTCAGCATGCGCCTGGGAACGATGCGCTGCTCGCCGCGCAAAGCGCGTTCCAGTTGCGGATAAAGCTCGTCGAGCGTGATCGCGGTGAGGAAACCGAGCCCGCCGAGATTTACGGGAAAAACTGGAATTTCGAGGCCGTTCAAAGCGCGCGCGGCAGAAAGCAACGTGCCGTCGCCTCCCAGCACGATCAGCAACTGTGTCCCTTTGGGCACCTCCTCGCGCGACAGGCCATCGTCCAGTCCCGCGTAGCGCGCCGTCTCGATATCGCAGCGCGCTTTGATGCCGCGCTCCCCCAGCCAAGCCAACAACCCCGAGACGATTTCCGATGCGTGGTCAATCCCGGGTTTCGAGATGATTCCTACCGTTTCAATGGGTCGCATAGAGAAGAAACTCCCGGTTGCCTTCAGCGCCCAGAATGGGACTTGGGATCAGGCTGGTCTTGAAGCCGAGCGCTTGTACCGCCACTTCCACTCTGTCGCATGCAACCTGATGCAGTTCCGGTTCCCGCACGATTCCCCCTTTACCCACTTGTCGACGTTCCAGCTCAAACTGCGGCTTGACGAGGATGATCATCTGGCCATTCTCGTCCAGCAGGCCCGGCAGCACGGGAAGAATCATTGTGACTGAGATGAAGCTGACATCGCAAACTGCGAGCGCGACGGGTTCTGGTACCTGCTCCCGATTCAGATAGCGCGCATTCACTTGCTCGGCGACAATCACACGCGGATCGTTGCGAAGTTTCCAATCGAGTTGGCCTGTTCCGACATCGATGGCGTAGACGCGCGCGGCGCCGTGTTGCAGCAGGCAGTCCGTGAATCCGCCCGTGGATGAACCCACGTCCAGACAAATCTTGCCGGTCACGTCGATTTGAAAACGATCAAGCGCTGCTTCAAGTTTGAGGCCGCCGCGGCTAACGTATCTGGGACGTTCGAGCAACTCGATGGGCGACTCGGGATCGACGGCATGGCCCGCTTTATCGATCTTCTGGCCCTTGACCAGCACGTTGCCGGAAAGGATCAACGCGCGGGCTTTCTCACGCGATTCGACGAGTTGCCGGTCGACGAGCACCTGATCGAGGCGCTGCCGCTTCATGCCTGGCGGCGCACGATCAAATCGGCAAGCTCGCGCAAACGCTCGGCGCGCTCATCGAAAGCGTTCAACGCGGTGTGCGCACAAATCCGCTCTTCTTCGGCCATTTCACGCGAGCGCTCCAATCCGTAAACCGCCGGGAACGTGATTTTGTGCTGTTGCGCATCTTTGCCGGCGGTCTTGCCAAGCGCTTCCGACGACATCTCGACATCGAGCATATCGTCGACGATTTGAAACGCGAGTCCGATATGTTCGCCGTAGCGCGACAGCGCTTCGAGTTGCCGTTCGTCGGCGCCCGCGTAGATGGCCCCCATGCGCACGCTGGCGCGCAACAGCGCTCCGGTCTTGGCGCGATGGATGGAATCGAGCAGCGCGGCCGTCGGGAACTTTCCTTCGCCTTCGAGATCGTTGACTTGTCCGCCGATCATCCCGCCCACCGTTCCCGACGCAACAGCAAGCTCCTCAATGAGCCGGGTCTTGCGAACGGCGTCGCCGGGCAATTGCGCGAGCACTTGAAAGGCGAGCGTGAGCAGCGCGTCGCCTGCCAGGATTGCCATAGCATCGCCGAAAACCTTGTGGCAAGTGGGACGGCCGCGCCGCAGATCGTCGTTATCGAGCGCCGGCAGATCGTCGTGAATCAACGAATAAGTGTGGATCAGTTCCAGCGTGCAAGCGGCCGTTTCGATGCCTTCGGGCAGATCGCGGCAGGCGAACGCGGCCTCCATGCACAAGATCGGGCGGATGCGCTTGCCGCCTGCAAACAGGCTGTAGCGCATCGCTTTGTGAATTACCTCGGGAGACGTGGATTCGGACGGGACGCAACGGTTTAAGGCGTCGTCCACGATGCGCTGTTGGCCGGCGATGTACTCGGAAATGGTTCTGCTTTGGGTGATAATCATCCCTTTTCAGGACGGAACGGCTCGGGCTGCATACGGTCGCCTTTGCGCACCAGCACTTCCACGCGCGTTTCGGCTTCTTCGAGTTGCTTGCGGCACGTCTCGCTAACCTTCATTCCTTTTTCGAACAGCTCCAGGGCGCGTTCCAGAGGCAGATCTCCGCTCTCCATTTCTTTTACGATTGTTTCCAATTGCAGGAGACCGGCCTCGAAAGGCAGCGTCGCATTTTCTTCGGGCATTTTAAACCATTGTATCGGCCGCCGGAATGGCGACGCCTAACGCCGTTGCGGTGTCCGTCATGGTTTTCCAGACGCCCTCGCTCAATGGGATTCCCGACACGCGGCGTTTTTCTTCGTTACGCCATTCCGGCTCGCCTGCGACGAGCACTTCATCGTAGCCAGTAGCCGGCGCCGCCGATTTCATCATCCCGATAAGGCTGCGCATGCGTGCGGTGAACTCCTCGCGCGGCATGAAGCGCTCGATATCCAGCGCCATAAAAAACTGGCTGACGCGCATTGGACGATTCTTGATGCGGATGCCGCCGACCTCCAGACTCATGGCGCCGCCGCTCAGGACCGCGCAAAGGATTTCGACCATCATGGCGAGCCCGTAGCCTTTGTAGCCGCCCAGCGGCATGGGCCAGCCCTCCATGGCCGCGGCCGTATCCGTCGTGGGAACGCCGTTCTTGTCAATGGCCCAGCCAGACGGTATCGTCGGTTCGCCGCTGATAGATGCTTTGAAGATCTTGCCCATGGCGACCGTTGTGGTAGCCATATCGAGGAGCCACTGATCCGGTCCCGGAAGCGACATGCAGATGGGGTTGGTTCCGAAACGATGCTCCTTGCCTTGCCACGGTGCGACGAGCGGAGATGCGTTGCACATCACGATGCCGATGAGGCCGGCGGCCGACATACGTTGAGCCCAGAACGCCGCGGCTCCGAAATGATTGGACTCGCGCGCCACTACGGCCGCCATGCCGTGCTCTTTCGCGATGCGAATCGCGTGGCCGCAGCAGTTGCGCGCAATCACCTGTCCGATTCCGTTCTCGCCGTCGTAGGTGAGACACGAAGCGTTTTCGGCCGCGACGCGGCCTTGCGCATTGATATCGATGTTCCCGTCGAGGATCTGTTGGATGTAGAAGGGCAGAAGCTGGAAGCCGTGTGAATCCACGCCGCGAAGATTGGACGCGCCCAGCGCCGTGGCGACGAGGTCGGCGGAATCGGCGGGAATTTGCGCGGCTTTCATGATCTCGCGGCCGAAGTTCACGAGAGTCTCGTGGTGAATGACGATGTCTGGCAAGTAGGTCTCCCGACCTGTTTATCGCATAATGAGGCCGATGTTTGCTAGTCCGAGGGACGTGCGGCGTGCGGCGTACCGCGTGCGGCGTGCGGCGTACTACGTTCCACGTTCAGCGTGCGGCGTGCAGCGTTCTACGTTCCACTGCCTTCTGTCTTCTGCCTTCTGCCCTGCGACGTTTTCACAGCCGGAGAATACGCAAAGCGGAAAGGGAAAGACTAGAACGTGGAACGCAGTTCGCCGCACGCTGAACGTGGAACGTAGAACGTAGAACGTGGAACGTAGAGCGTGGAACTACACTGAGATCGTGGATTGTCCACTGCTGGCCATTGTCGGCCCGACTGGATCGGGAAAAAGCGATCTAGCGTTGTATCTTGCCCGGCGGCTCGATGGCGAGTTGGTCAATTGCGATTCCATGCAGGTCTACCGGCGGTTCGACATCGGCACCGCGAAGAGACCAGCGCATCTGGTGGACATCGCCGATCCCGATGAAGTTTTCACGGCCGGCGAATACGCCAAGCGGGGAAGAGTAGTGTTGCGCGAGATCGCTTCCCGCGGACGGCTGCCCATTGTTGTTGGCGGAACGGGATTCTATCTACACGCTCTCTTCGAAGGACTCTTTCCCGGTCCAACGCGCGACGAAGAGTTGCGTGCGCGGCTGGTGGAACGCGAAGAACGAAGGCCCGGATCGCTGCATCGCATACTCTCGCGATTCGATGCGGCGGCAGCGGCGCGCATTCACGCCAATGACATAAACAAAACGATTCGGGCCGTGGAAGTCTGTCTGCTCGCGCGGCGCCCCTTGTCGACGATGTTCCTCCAAGGCCGGAATGCGCTCACTGGATTCCGTATAATAAAAGCAGGTCTGAATCCGCCACGCGATCGATTATATGAGCGGCTCGATCTGAGATTCGCGCGTATGATCGAAAGTGGTCTGTTGGAAGAAGTCCGGCAGATCCTGGCGTCCGGTATAAATCCGGGGTCGAAGCCTTTCGAGTCTCTCGGATATAAACAGGCCCTCGCCGCCGTGCGTGGGGAGCTATCGCTTGAAGCAGCGATCGCTTCCGCACAGATGGAAACGCGCCGCTATGCTAAGCGGCAGATGACCTGGTTCCGGCGTGAACACGAAGTTACGTGGTTCCAGGGATTCGGCGATTGTCCGGAAATGCAACAGCAGGTGTTCGATTTCGCGCAGAGATCATTCACGGTGTCCGGATTGTCCTAAAACGAACAGTCTCTTTTTTGTTTTTGTTGAACACCAAACCTGGTTTCACACGTATAGATATGTGGGACGAGTCACCACTCAGGAGCCACGAAGCTTATGAAAAAACTAATCATTCTATTCACCCTCGCGCTAGGAGTAGCATGCGCGGCCAACAAATATACCGTCACTCTCTTCCAGCCGTCCGTTATTAACGGCACGCAGTTGAAGGCTGGCGACTACAAGATTGCGGTCCAGGACGGCAAGGCCATTTTTAAGAATGGCAACACCACCTTTGAAGCGCCCGTGAAGGTCGAAGACGCGGCGGAGAAGAACAGTAGTAACACTATTCGGTACGCGGAAGGCAGCAAGATACAGGAAATCCTCATCGGCGGCACTCACACCAAGCTCGTGTTTGGCGCTGGCGATATGACGGACACTCCCTCGGTCGCTAAGTAAGTATTGCAGAGGGCAGGCCACGAAACCCGATGGCCTGCCTTTACTTGGCGTACTTGGGTAAACGGACAGGCCACGAAAACCGATGGCCTGTCCTACAAGGCATACGTCGATTTTCCTGCATCGATCTCTATCCGGATTTCATCTAAGACCCGAATAACAAATAGGAGATAAGATCGTGTACAGGAAATTTGTATCCAGCCTTGCGATCCTCGCCGCGCTCACCATTGCTAGCGCGGCAAATAATTACCAGGTCAATCTTTATCAGGCGACCGTCGTGAACGGAATTACATTCAAGGCGGGCGAATGCAAACTGGAACTCAAAGACAACCAAGTTGTTCTCAAACAGGGCAAGAACACCGCGGAATCGGTCGTGAAAGTGGAGAACGGTTCGAACAAGTTCAATTCCACCACTGTTGGCTACACGAACGGCAATCACATCCAAGAGATACGCCTCGGCGGGACCAGCACCAAGCTGCTTTTTGACGAAAGCGTTTCAGCCGCAGCCGCGGGCCGATAACACCGCGCTAAAATTAGGGAATGCATCGGTTGTTCGCGCTCACCGCGATTGTGAGCGCGCTCACGATATCGGTTAAAGCCGATTCTTTCGTGGTACTGCCATTCTTCAACGTCTCGAAGGACGCCAATCTCGATTGGATCGGAGAGAGTCTCGCCGAGTCCATTCGCGAATCTTTGGCGGGCGAAGGATATGTCGCGCTCGATCGCGAGGAGCGCGTCGAGGCTTATCATCGCCTTGCCATTCGCCCTTATGTCCCGCTCACCAAAGCGTCGATTATTCGAATCGCGGACACTCTGGACGCCGAACACGTCATCTATGGGCAATTCGATTTGAAGCCGGGTGCGGCCGGCCCGCCGCTTTCCAAAGGATCGCTTCAAATCGGCGCGCATATTCTGGATTTGAAACGAATCCATGAGGGTCCGGAGTTCGGAGAAACGGGGTCACTCGAAGATCTGGCCGTGCTACAGCGGCACCTCGCCTGGCAGACGCTCGAATCGGTGAATGCGAAGACGTCGCCATCCGAAGAGGAGTTCAAGAACCGCCATCCCGCTATCCGCGTGGACGCCATCGAGAGTTATATCCGCGGACTGGTCGCCGTCCGGCCCGAAGACAAACACCGCTTGTTCACGCAGGCCGCGCGGCTCGACCAGGGTTTCTCGCAGCCCTGCTTCCAACTCGGTAAACTTCATCTTGAGAAGAAGGAATACAAAGTTGCGGCGGAATGGCTCCAGAAGGTCGCGGCCTCGGACGTACATTTTCGCGAGGCCAAATTCATGCTGGGACTTTCGCTGTATCATACGGGAGACTTTTCCGGCGCGCAAAACGCGTTTATGATCGTTGCGGGGAGTGTTCCATTGAACGAGGTCTATAACGATGTCGGCGCGGCGGAATCGCGCCAGAATCTTCCCGGCGCCTTGGAGAATTTTAGAAAGGCTCTCGAAGGCGATCCCACCGATCCGGATTATCAGTTCAATGTGGGGTACGCGCTGTGGAGGCGCGGCGATTTCGAGGCGGCTTCGCAGCGCTTTCAAGCCGCCCTGGAGCGCAATCCAAAGGATGCCGAGGCCTCGGCCATGCTGGAGCGGTGCTCGCAACGCAGCGGTCCGCGTCCCGGCGATACTAAGACGGAGCGCCTGGAACGCGTCAAGACCAATTATGAAGAGAGCGCGTGGTGGCAATTGAAGGCGGCGCTGCAACCGCAGAAACCTTGAGGATCATTTTGAAGCTACCTCCATCCTGGCGGCGTTTTGGAAACAACTCCCCGGAAATCGGTTCCCCGGAACCGGTTATAATCGAGAATCTCATGCTCGAAGCGTTCGGAATATCCGATCCGGGCTGCGTGCGGACGAACAACGAGGATTTCTACCTCTTGTTCCCCAATCGCGGCCTTTATCTCGTCGCCGACGGGATGGGTGGAGCGCAGGCCGGCGAACACGCCTCCAAGCTCGCAGGCGAAACAGTCGCCGAATATTTGTGGAAGAACTATCGCACCGATCCCGATGTTCTGGCCCACGCCTTTGAAGAAGCCAACCGCCGTGTAATGGCCGCGGCTTCTTCCGACGCCTCGCTGGAGGGCATGGGCACCACCCTGGTGGCGGCCTTCGAAAGCGAAAAGAAACTACAGATCGCGAGCGTCGGCGACAGCCGCGCGTACGTCCAGATGAACGGCCAGCTCATCGTAGTCACCGAGGATCAGACGTGGGTGCAGGAAGTCGGGCGGCGTCTGGGACTCGATGAGGATAGTTTGAAAAGCCATCCCATGCGGCACGTTTTGACCATGGCGATCGGCGTGAGCCCCGACCTCCGGATTCACAGTTACGTACTCGAGCCGCATCCTGGCATGCAGGTACTGCTCTGCAGCGACGGATTGCACGGTGTGATCCCCGAGAGCACTATCGTGGAGACGCTGCAGAGCGAAGCGCCGCTGGAGGAGAAGTGTCAGAGACTGGTGAAGGCCGCGCGCGATGCCGGGGGACCGGATAACGTCACGGCCGTGCTGTTGCAGTGCGTGGCGTAGGAGCCCGCACAAAGTTCGCGCGACGTCACTTCCCACTGGCGCTGGCTGCCGCTCTGAATGGATGCCGCCACGCGTGGGCCGGCACTGCGACCTACGATGCTTTCCACGCTCCACAAGATGTCACAATTAGCGGTTATGAAGGCGATGCCATGGAGCCCTTCCTCACTCGCGACGGCCGTGTCCTGTTGTTCAACAATCGCAACGATTCGTCGCAAAACACCAATCTCCACTGGTCCGGGCGCAAAGACGATCTGACGTTTTCTTACCGTGGCGAGATTTCAGGCGTGAACACGTCCGCTCTCGAAGCGGTTCCCTCCGTGGACCGGGACGGCAACCTCTATTTCGTTTCGAACCGCAGCTACGACCAAAGCCTCTCCACTATCTATCGCGCCAAATTCGAGAAAGGCGCCGCCAGCGCGCTGGAACTAGTGGAGGGAGTTTCGCGCAAAACGCCTGGCTGGGTGAACTTCGACGCCGAAATTTCGGCCGATGGAAAAACGCTTTATTTCGTCGATTCATACTTTGGCATGGCGAACCAGCCCCAGAACGCGACGCTCGTCATTGCCAAACGCTCCGAGAGAGGATTCCAGCGTCTGGCGGAAGGCCCGCGGATTCTTGCCAACGTCAACAGCGACTCGCTGCAGTACGCGCCGGATGTTTCGGCCGACGAACTGGAGTTATTCTTCACGCGCGTCAAGCGGGTCGAGTCAGCGGCCGAACCAGCGATCTTCCGCGCCGTCCGCCAGAGCCTCAACGAACCGTTCTCAATCCCGCAACGCGTCAGTGCGATCCAAGGCTTCGCGGAAGCTTCTACGTTGTCCCCAGATGGGCGGTCGCTCTACTATCACACGCTCGTGAATGGGCGCTTTCGTATAAGGCGCGTGAAACGCTGAGGCCCAGCGCAGTATGATGTTTTTTGAAATATGCCCGTGACCGTTCTCCTCAACGACATCGTCGAAGCTCTGGAGATGCAATTCGACGAATCCCCTTCGTTCCTGGATCTCGACACCGGCAACGTGGAAACCGTGTCTCTGGGACTTCTCCATGAGGTAGAGGAATCCGGCGATGACGATGACGAGGATCTCCCGGAAGGGGAGGATGCAGAGTGGGAAATCGCCAAGCGCATCGTGGCGATGGACCGCGTCGTGAAACTCCCCACCAAGTTCGACGTTCACGAATGGGCCATCATGGACGAATTCTCGCGTTTCGGACGGAAGCGTTGAAGGAGATCGCTATCGAGTGGTGCGAAGAACATAACATCACTTGGGAATAGGTCAGCGCGGCTCCCAGATCGCCTTATTTCCGATCCGCGCCGTCACTCGATAGCGATCTTCCACCCACGCCGCTACGCGCAGCACGCGCTCCGGGTCCCACGACCGGCCATCCGGCATCCACACTAGCCTGGGACATGGGCACGCGCGATAGCCCTTATTCCCGAACCCCCAATATGTTCCGAGGTGCGGCGCATCCTGAGCGATCACCAGCCGCGGCGGATGCCGCTCAATCTTATCGATGTCGAGTTGTTCGTAAGCCGCCGGCACGCCAATCCCATAGAGCTGCGTGTTGAAGATTGGATAACGCCGCCCCGTGGCAAAATTCATGCCCCCGCCATAAGGCAGGTCGAGCACGTAATCGTCCGGTGACGTGTGCGCCATGATGTACCCATAAATTTCGGAATCGACGTCGTAGTTCACTAGCTTGACGGAGCCGGCCGCGGTCTGGAGCGTCCCGTAACGCGTATCCGATAACAACTCGGACCAGCCTCCAACCGTGCGCACCAGAGCGTAGCCAATGGTGAGCAAAAGGACTACGGCAACAGCATATCGCGGCGTGCCGCCGGCATTCAAGAAGCGCCATAAAAAATATGGACCCAGCACCAACAGGAACGGATAACAAATCGCCGCGACTTCGGGATAGGCGCTCTGCGTGGTCCCGAACAGCGACCGTATGCTCATGACTACCGGCGCCGTGAGAATGAGCAGCAGCTCGACATCGCCAGCCTGTGCGCGCCGCTGAACGATAACTCGCCATGCCAGGAAACAGAACACAGCGATGCATGTCCACACCACCGGCTGAAGAATCGCGCTGGTATAAATTAACGCAGGCAGCACCAGCCGCGCGCGCTCGATCCAGGGCCGCGTGGGCGATGTGATCGCGTCCACGTTTTGATAGAACACGTAGGCCAGCTCGATCGCCAACCCCGCCAGCCCGGCCCACAGCAGCATCGAGTAGCGGGCGCCGAATCGAGCCCGGAACATTCTCCACTTCGGCAGACTGAACAACGCCGCGATCGCCGCCGCTTCTCCCACTGCAGCGAGAACGCCGAACACGCCCAGTCCGGTCGGCCACCAGGGACAGAACGCTGTCGCCAATCCATAGCCGCTGATCCCCGCGCGCAGATTCGCCACGCCGACAATTCTCGCGAGCAGCGCATAACAGATCATCGCCGGCGCGAACGCCACCAGCGCCACCTGCAACGCAGTCCGGAATCGCCGCGTGACGAGCAGCAGCATCGCAATCCCAGCCACCGCGGCCAGCGCCGATTCCGGCTTGCTCAGCGCCGCAATAAATCCTCCGCCCGCCGCCAGAAGCCATCCGCCAACCCCCAGCCTGCCGTCTCGCGCCAGCTTCAACAACGCGAACAATAGCAGCAGCACTCCCAACGCCCCTGTTTGCAGCGACGTGCTATACGTCACGAATGAGAAAAGGTTGAAGTTCATCAGGCTGGTCGCGCAGACGGCCACCAGAAAGCACGCCACCGCAAGACGCAGCGGCGCGGGAAGAAGCTTGCGGATCAATACGTAGCAACAGGCGATCACCCCGATGCCGACCGCATCGATACCCGCCTGCAGCGTCGTGAATCCGATGCCGAAAATCCGCAGCAGCCATCCATAGAAAAAACCGTAGAACGGCGGATACTGAAATGAAAAATCGCGATAAGGGATTTCGCCGCGCGCAACGCGTGACATTTCATTCATCCAGCGCGCCGGGTCCAGCCACATCAGCGAATCCATCTTCTTCCAGCGCAGCGTCAGGAAGAACAGGCATACCAGAATGAAAATTGTGGTGCTTGCGTAGCGGCGGAGCGATTTCAATTCTCGATTTTACAGGAGTCTACTGCCACAGCAGCAGACACAGGAACAAGCATACCCACAAGACGCTCAGGAAGTGCCAGTACAATGCCGTCACTACCACGATGCGGCGCGTGCGTGCGCGGCCGGAATAAGAATCGTCCCAATGCAATCCCGCCCGCAGCAACAGGTAGCCGAAAGCGATCAGTCCGCCGAGCAGATGGAGCGCATGCGACACCGTCACCACGTAAACCAGCGAGCCGTGCGGGTTGCTTCTCATGAAGAACCCATGCGCGAATAGCCGCTGTAATCCTAACGCCTGCGAGAAAAGAAATCCGAGCCCGAGAGAAAGCGTGCGGAAAAGCCAGCGCGAGTAGCCAGCATAAAGATCCTGCCGCAGACTCCGCCGCGCCCGCTCCAAAGTCCAACTGCTAATCAGGATGAGCGCCGTCGAGAGCCACAGAAGATTGGGAACCGGAACCGCTTGCCAGTTGAAACCGATGCGCGACCGCTGGAAAAAGACAATCCCCGTAGCGATGAAGAGAACCGTGATCGGTATGAGCGCAATGCGCATGCCGAACAGCCCCATATTGTTAGGCTTCCGCCTCGCATCGTCGTCGCCACCGCCATCGCCGCGCCCACCTGGATCGATGTCCTCCGGAGGACCCTGTGGACCGCCCGTATTAGGTTCGAACGGCTCATCCGGTGCATGTATCAGCACCGTTTCGGTGTTCAACGCAGATGGCATGCGCTAGAGAACAGACTAGCACCGGCCATCGGCGGTTACAAAAATCTAGTTCTTGAGGATCTTGATAGAACCGTTGCTCGTCGACAAGTCCATCAGCGGACCGCCGCTGCCCAGCGTGCCCTCCACTTCCGAATGCCGGTCGTGATGGTTATCGTCGTCGCCGTTGCGCGAACGCATCAATTGGTCGAAATCGGATGTCACCGAGCTGTGGGATGAGGTGCTCGCCCGCACCCGCGCGTTCACCGATGGCGGCAGGTGCAACTCGATGGATGAGTTGTTCGTTATGGCACGCACATCAGGCATCTTCGGTCCCCGCAGCGTCAAATCGATGTGCCCGTTCGACGTGTTCAGCCGCACCGGCCAGTTCGAAACCGGATTCACCAACCGTACTTCGATCTTGGCGTTCGAAGTCTCGGCCTCGAACGATCCATCCGACGCCTCGGCATCAATATGACCGTTCGAACTATGCAGGCGCACGTTGCCGTCGATGACGCGCAGTTCGATTGCACCGTTGCTCGTCCTTGCCGTCAACTCGCCCTTAATGTTATCCATCCGCAGGCTGCCGTTTGACGTGCGTACCCGCACGTTGCCTTCGATTCCGTCCACCCGAATTGGACCGTTGCTGGTCACGATCTCGTCCAGCACCACCTGCTTCGGAACGTGAATCGAGAATCGCGCGCCGCTGTTCCCATGTGTGAAGGAAGGCCGCACCATCCGGATACGAACTTGCCCCGGCGTAGCGCTGGCATCCACTTTCATCTCGTCCAGGTAATCTTTTTGCGAGGCGTACTTGGTGCCGTTGACCTCCACGGTTGGCTGGTCCCAGCTCATCACCTCGATGGAGCCGTTGAAGCTCTCGAGTGAAACGGTGCCTCCCGGTTTCAACGCGTAGGAGTAGTGAAAATCCTCGTGATAACGGTCCGACGGCCCCCAGTCGCCCATGTCCTCGCACCCCGCGAGAACGAACAGGCCGGCGGCGAGTAGCGCGCACCACAAAGTCCGCATGCTTCACCTCTGCTTCTTGAATACGGCGGACCCCCGCCGCTTGTTCCCCCATAATATAGGAATCCGTAACCGAGCCGTGACCGGCAGGGAGCGGACATTAGACACGCAATCATGTTCTTCCAAGGTCCATAATGAAAAAGCTTCTTGCCCTGAACCGGGGCGAAATCGCAATCCGCATCCTGCGCGCAGCCAACGAGTTGAAATTGAGGACGGTGGCCGTCTATTCGCAAGAGGATCGCCTCAGCCTGCATCGCTTCAAAGCCGATGAAGCCTACCTGATCGGCGAAGGCATGGGCCCGGTGCAGGCCTATCTCGATGTGGACCGCATCGTTGCGCTGGCTCGCGAAAAAGGCGTGAACGCCATCCATCCCGGCTACGGTTTTCTTTCCGAAAATCCAGCTTTGCCACGCGCCTGCGCCCAGGCCGGCATCACCTTCATCGGACCCAGCGCCGAGCTTCTGGAACTGCTGGGCGACAAGACGGCCGCCCGCAATCTCGCGATAAAGGCTGGAATACCCGTGATTCCCGGCACGGTCGAAGCCATCCGCGACAACGAATCGGCCTCGGCCATTGCTGAAAAAATCGGCTATCCGCTCATGGTGAAGGCGGCGTTCGGTGGAGGCGGGCGCGGCATGCGCGTGGTCGATTCTCCCGAGAACCTCCTGCCTAAACTTGAAGAAGCCCGCCAGGAAGCCGCCGCCGCATTCGGAAACAACGCCGTCTTCCTGGAGCGCTACATCAAGCGCGCGCGCCACATCGAGATCCAGGTGCTTGCCGATCGGCACCACAACATCCTGCACCTCTATGAACGCGATTGCTCCGTGCAGCGGCGCAACCAGAAAGTAGTCGAGGTTGCGCCGGCCCTCAATCTGGCGGAGAATGTTCGCAACAGTCTCGCGGAAGCAGCCGTGGAACTGGCCAGAACCTCCGGATACTACAACGCCGGCACCGTCGAGTTTCTGGTGGACGCCGATTCCGGCGAATGGTATTTCATCGAGGTGAACCCGCGCGTGCAGGTGGAGCATACCGTCACCGAGATGGTGACCGGCATCGACATTGTGCGCGCGCAAATTCAGATCGCGCAGGGTCACAAACTGCATGGCCCCGAAATGACGCTGCCTTCGCAGAACAACATGCCACTCAATGGTTACGCGCTCCAATGCCGCGTGACAACGGAAGACCCCGCGAACAATTTCCTGCCCGATTACGGCCGCATCCATACCTATCGCTCGCCGGCCGGCTTCGGCATCCGTCTCGATGGCGCATCGGCCTATGGCGGCGCGGTGATCACGCCTTACTACGATTCGCTTCTCGTCAAAATGACGTCCTGGGGCCGCTCGTTTCCGGAAGCTTGCCAGCGCATGGATCGCGCCCTCCGCGAGTTTCGCATCCGCGGCGTTAAAACAAATATTCCGTTTCTCGACAACCTCGTCAACAACGAATCTTTTCAGGCGGGTTTAACAACCACGGCATTCCTGGCCGAAAATCCAGCCCTGTTCCGCTTCGCGCCGCGCCGCGACCGCGCCACCAAATTGCTCACCTATCTCGGCGATGTGATCGTGAACGGCAATCCCGAGGTCGCCAACAAATCGCGTCCCGCATCCATCCGGCCCGCTCCGGTGCCTCGTCACGATCCCAGCGAGCCGCCCCCGGGCACGCGTCAGCTTTTGCAGCAACTCGGAGCCGAAGGTTTCGCCGAGTGGACCCGCTCCCAGCCGCAGCTTCTCATCACCGACACAACCTTTCGCGATGCGCACCAATCGCTGATGGCGACGCGCGTTCGAACGTACGACATGCTCGCCATCGCAAACTACGTTTCGCACAAACTGCACAACCTCTACAGCCTGGAAATGTGGGGCGGCGCAACGTTTGATGTCTCGCTGCGATTCCTTCTCGAAGACCCCTGGATGCGTCTCCGCCGCCTGCGTGAAGCCATTCCGAATATCTGTTTTCAGATGCTGCTGCGCGCCTCCAATGCGGTTGGCTACACGGCTTATCCCGATAATGTCGTGGAAGCGTTCATCGCGGAAGCGGCCGTCGAAGGAATCGACATCTTTCGCGTTTTCGATTCCCTCAACTGGCTGCCCAACATGAAAATCCCGATCGAAGCGGTACGCAAATCGGGAAAGATCTGCGAAGCAGCGGTTTGCTACACGGGTGACATTCTGGACCCGCGCCGTGAAAAATATTCAATCGGCTATTACGTCCGCATGGCGAAAGAGCTGGAGAAAATGGGCGCGCATATTCTCGGCATTAAGGATATGGCCGGCCTGCTGAAACCATATGCCGCATACAAGCTGGTGAAGACGTTGCGCGACGAAGTCGGAATTCCCATCCACTTCCACACGCATGATATGAGCGGCGTTAATTCCGCCTCGATTCTGAAGGCGTCCGAAGCCGGCGTGAACGCAGCCGATGGCGCCATTGCTTCCATGAGCGGCACCTCGAGCCAGCCCAATCTCAACTCCATCGTCGCGGCGCTGGCCCACACGGATCGCGACACGGGGCTCGATCTGGCAGCCTTGAACGTCTGCGCGGATTATTGGGAAACCGTTCGCACTTACTACAAGCCGTTCGATAACGCGCCGCTCGCCGGAACCGCAGAAGTGTACGAGCATGAGATGCCGGGCGGACAGTACACCAATCTCAAGGAACAGGCCGAATCGATGGGCCTTGGACCGCGCTGGCACGAGATCGCGCACACCTATGCGGATGTGAACTTCGCATTCGGCGATATCGTCAAAGTCACTCCGTCGAGCAAGGTGGTCGGCGACCTCGCGCTGTTTCTAGTGAGTCACAATATGACCGTGCACGATCTGGAGCGCCTCGGCCCAGATCACCATTTGACGCTGCCGAATTCCGTGGTCGAAATGTTTGCGGGCTCGCTCGGTGAGCCGGAGGGCGGCTGGCCGCCGCGTCTCTCGGCCGTGATCCTGAAAGGCAAGAAAGCTCAGCCAGGCCGGCCCGGCGATCATCTCGCTCCGGTCGATTTCAAAGAGACGGAAGCCGCGGTCGAAAAGAAAGTCGGTCACAAGATCACGAATACGGACCTGCTGAGCTACCTGATGTATCCCGACGTCTTCACGAAGTTTTCAAAGGCGCGGACGGCTTATGGCAGCGTCGAAGTATTGCCGACGCCGCAATTTTTCTACGGTCTGCAGAAGGGCGACGAAGCGACGATGGACCTGGAAGCGGGAAAATCCCTCATCGTCAAATTTCTCACCGTAAGCGAGCCCCAACCAGACGGTACGCGGACAGTTTTTTTCGAATTGAACGGACAACCGCGCGAGGTGACGGTGCGCGACCGCTCACTGCAAGCCAAAGCGGAAGCCCGTCAAAAGGCGGACCAGGCGCAGCCCGGACATGTCGGCTCACCGATTCCCGGCGCGATCACGAGTATCTCGGTCGACGTCGGTGATCGAGTCGCAAAAGGCGACCGCCTCATGATACTCGAAGCCATGAAAATGCAGTCGACGATTTATGCTCCCATCGCGGGTAAAGTGACACAGAGACTTGTTTCGGTGGGCGACAAAGTGGATGCGAAAGATTTGTTGCTGGTGATTGTAGAATAATTTCGTAACTCGCGCGTGGCACCGAAGGTTCATTCCGAGCCGCGACCCGTCAGTGAGCGTAACGAACGCCGATGAGCCGCGCGGCTCCCGATTTTTTCACGGAACCTTACGGGCGCGGTTCTATAATGAGGTCGCCATTAACGCAATGCTCCTCCGTATATACAATAGAGTCATACATGGCTCGCGCGGCGAGGTTCGATTGGGACGACGCGAACACAGGGCATATCGAACGGCACAGTGTCATGCCGAAGGAAGTAGAGCAAGCATTTGCCAGCGATCCGCTGGTTGTGCTCGCGGAGCAGAAGCGTCGCGAGAAAAACGGGTGTTGTGCGCGGGGCTGACAGACGCGGGCCGGGCGTTACAGTTCGTCTACACGCTGCGGCGCGGCAGGATTCGGGTCATCACTGCCCACACGGCGAAGAAGAAAGTGAGGGAGAAGCTATGAAAGCGAAAAAGGTTAAGCCGGTCGAGGTTGACACGCCCGAGTTCCGGTCGGAAGCAGAGGAAGCGGAATGGTGGGACAAGCATCAAGAGCTGATCGCGGACTTGCTGTTGAAGCACGGACGCCGCGGCGCCGTTGCCACCAAGAGTGTATCCGTCCGGTTACCTGTCACCGACATCGAGCGCGCCCGCAAGCTGGCGGAAAAACGGGGCGTCGGCTATCAGACTGTTATCAAGACGCTGCTCCACGAGGCTCTGAAGAAGGAATCCAGGATCGCCTGAGGTTGGTTACGATTGAAAACGCCTGACGATCTGCCCGGAGGTGGCGTGCAACAATTCGCGAATAGGACGCCGCGTCACGGGATGCCGCAGCTCCGGCGCAATCTCCGCCAGCGGCTCCAGTACAAAGCGGCGATCCTGCATGCGCGGGTGTGGCACCTGTAAAGCGGGCGAGTCCATCACGAAGCGGCCGAACAATAAAATGTCGATGTCGACGGTGCGCGGCCCTTTCGGCACCAGGCGCTGGCGGCCAAGTTCCTTCTCGATTTTGCGGACGCGCCGCAGCAGTTGCATTGGGAACAAAGTTGTCTCCACCTCTGCGACGAGATTCAGGAACCAGGGCTGCTCGCGCAAGTCCTGCGGCTCGGTTTCGTAGATCGAAGACACGCATTTGAGATGAACTTCCGGCGACTCGATCAACTCGAGGGCACGCCGCAGGTTCTCTTCGCGATCGTTGAGATTCGATCCCAGCGATAAATAGGCGGTATTCAAAATAGGGGGTTCTGCAAGGCGCCGCGCATGCGCCGCGGGATCTGAAAATACTCGAACGCGCGATCGGTCCCGACGCGGCCGCGCGGCGTACGGTCGATGAAGCCGAGCTGGATGAGGTACGGCTCGTAGACTTCCTCGATGGTGTCCGCCTCTTCGTCGATGGAGGCCGCGATGGTGTTCACTCCCACCGGGCCGCCGCCGTATTTCGCCAGCACGGTCTGCATGATTTTCTGGTCGATTTCGTCGAGGCCGTAACGGTCCACTTCCAAAAGATCGAGCGCGGTGGTGGCTACCGCGTGATCGATGTGCCCATCGGCGCGGACCTGCGCGTAATCTCGAACGCGGCGCAGCAGGCGGTTGGCGATGCGCGGAGTGCCACGGCTGCGGCGCGCCACCTCGGCAGCTCCGGCGTTATCGATGTCCACTTCGAGCAGCGATGCCGAGCGGCGCACAATGCGCGTCAACTCTTCAGTGTCGTAATGATTGAGGCGCAGAACGAGGCCGAAGCGTCCACGCAGTGGAGCGCTCACCAGGCCCTGCCGCGTGGTTGCGCCGATGGCCGTGAAGCGCGGGATGGGCATGGAGTGCGTGCGCGCGCCCGGACCGGTGCCGATCAAAATGTCCATGCGAAAATCTTCCAGAGCCGAATAGAGGATCTCCTCAACATCGGGCAGCAGGCGATGAATTTCGTCGATGAAAAACACCTGCTGCGCGCGAACGTTCGTCAGGACGCCGGTGAGGTCGAGTTTTTTCTGCAGAATCGGCCCGGAGGTTTGTTCGAATCCGACGCCCAACTCGCAAGCGATGATGGTTGCGAGCGTGGTCTTGCCGAGGCCCGGCGGACCATACAAGAGGACGTGGTCCATGGCTTCGCCGCGGCGCTTGGCGGCCTCAATCGCAATGGAAAGATTTTCCTTCAGCTTGGCCTGTCCGGTGAAATCGGCCAGCCGCTGCGGGCGCAGCGTGGCCTCGAGTTGCCGCTCCCCTTCGAGCGGCGACGCCGAAACAATGCCCTTATCGCGCAAGTCCCAATTTATCGCACCAGCTCGAGGGAGCGGCGGAAGAGCGGTTCAAAATCGTCGGCGATGCCCGCGGCTTTGGCTTTTCTGACGGCTCCTTCGGCAGCGGCGCGGTTGCATCCGAGGTTGACCAACGCCGACAGCACATCCTGCTCGACGTCGCTCAGAGTGGGCGCTGGTTTCCCGGTCGCCGAAGCTCCGGATGCAGCCACAACGCCAACGCTTTCGAGCTTGTCCTTCAGCTCCAGAACCATGCGCTCAGCAGTTTTTTTTCCGACTCCGGGGATCCTCACGAGCTGGTCCACCTGGCTGTTGCGGATCGCGGTGACCAGGTCACCCGTGTTGAGACCCGATAGAACCTTGATGGCGAGTGTCGGACCGATGCCGCTCACCGTGATGAGTTTTTCGAAAATCGCTTTCTCTTCCGCGGTGAGGAATCCGTAGAGAAGCAGGGCGTCTTCGCGGACATGCGTGTGGATGCGGAGGCGCACCTCGGCGCCGGCGTCCGGCAAAGACGAGAACGTCGACACCGGAATCTGGACGTCGTAGCCGACGCCGCCGGTGTCGACGATGGCCTGGTTAGGATGTTTTTCGAGCAGCGTGCCGCGCAGGAAGGCAATCATGTTCCCCTACTTTTTAACAAACCGCAGCGTCTCGAAAACTGCGCGGCCATTGCGATCGTAGTACGTTCCCAGCATCACGGGCTCATAACCGGCCTTGCGGGCACCATCGAGAACGCGTCCGTTCACGCCTGCTCGGATCTCATAACCGGGCGCGTGCTCTATCCATATTGCGTTAGGGTCGGCGAGGATGTGCATGTCGTTCGGCTTTTGCGCGGGCAGGAACGGATCGTCCGCGGAACGCGTGGTGGGGCTGCCTTCGGTCAAGACGCAGAGCGAATCGGCCAAGCCCCAGTCGGCCAGCATGACCTGACTCGCATGGGTGGGCTTTACGGCGGACGCTAGAGGATAGATCGCGTCGGTCCAGACGTCCGTCGGTCCGTTGCGGATGAATTGATAGAGAAACTGATTCGTTACGAGAAGATTCGATGTGGCGAGCGCAACTACGACGGCGGCCAGAATCCAAGCGCCGAAGCGTACGTGCTGCGAGGCTTCCGCGAACGCGGGCGCGATGAAGAGATATGCGAGCGGCCATAGGAGAACCACGTGATGCACGGAGACTCCGCCGCCGGCCATAGTCATGTGGAACCACGCCACGCACGTCGCGGTCAGAGCGAACAGCATGGTGTTGCGCGCGCGCGTGCGCCAGAGCAGGGGCAACAACAGGAGCGCGGCGGCCGCGGCGATTTCCATGCGATTGCGGAGTTCGTCTCCGGTCATCGCATGCAGTTTGAAGCTGACGCGCTCTATCGCCGATTGCGGCGCCCGTGGTTGCGGCGCGGAATCGTAATTGACAACGTAGCCCAACATTCCCCATCCATTCCAAGCGCCGCGCAGGATGAAAATCTTGCGCCGATAATCTTCGAAGCGGAAATGTGAGTTGGATCGGATGGTTGAGAATTTGGGATCGGACGAGAGATTGTAGACGATCAACGGAAGCGCGCCGACGAACAGCCCGGCCAGTGCGAGACCCACTGCGCGCCATGTAAGCCGGCGCAGAATCGTGGATAGAAATATCAGGAGCCCAAGAAGCACGCCGCTAACCACCCAGATGAAGATCGCTTTGTCCCAGAACGCCAGCCCGCAGCAGAATGCCGCGATACTAAGATTCCACTCCGCGCCCTTTTGAAACCAGCGGACGGCGAACAACATCGCGGCGATCAGCAGCAGATGCTGCAGCACGACGGGTCCCCAATCGTAGGTTGTGGTGAGCAGGAACGACGTGTCCGTGGCGAGCAGAAGACAGCCCACCCAGGCCGCGCGCCTTCCATGAACGCGATCCAGCAGCAGCCAGAAGAGCGCGATAACCACGGCACCGAGTGCGACTACAGGCAATCGAATCGACACCGGACTGGGATGCCCGAGCAGCAGAATCGGGGCATAGATCCACGTCTTGAGCGCCCCGATATACGACATGTTCATCACTGGGATCTTCCAGCGGCCTAAAAGAATCGAGAAGAATTTCCAGTCGCGGAACAATGGCGCGGCGAAGAGCGCTTCGTCAGTCTGGAGCCCGGCGCGGTCCATGAAGAGACAGCCCAGCAGGAAAAAGAGCAGCGCGCAAAAAATGCCTCCCCAGAGACGCTTGATTGCCATGAAGCTACATTATTCTACATGGCGCGGCGTCGATTCTTCGTGGATGAGGTTCGCGGGGGCCGCGCCCAGATTCTCGGCGACGAGGCGCATCACTTGACGCGCGTT
Source organism: Bryobacteraceae bacterium (assembly GCA_049514735.1). Lineage (GTDB taxonomy): Bacteria > Acidobacteriota > Terriglobia > Bryobacterales > Bryobacteraceae > JAICMB01. Next base: position 3,451 of record JBEKUT010000007.1, on the reverse strand, counting down.
CTGCGCGTCGAAACCGGACAGAAATACGAGATCTCCGATAATGCGAGCGTCTATCTCGCGGAAATCGACGCGGCGCGGAAAGACCTGGTGTCGTTCTCCATTCTCGAAAAACTGGGAGCGACCGAGACAGGGCTGCCGATTGCGATCGTCGCGGCGTTGATCAAATTCGACCGCTTCGAGTGGCTTGTGGAAAAGGCCACGGAATTGGGTGTTGCCAGTATCGTGCCGTTTATGGCGGATCGCAGCGAGAAAGGGCTCGACCGGGCGGCAGGCAAACGCGTGGCGCGATGGCGTAAGATCGCGCGGGAGGCGAGCGAGCAATCCCGCCGCTCGAGACTCCCGGAAATCGCCGGGCTGGTGTCGTCCGCGGAGGCCCTCGCATTTGACGCCTCCGTGAAGCTGGTGCTCGAAGAGCAGACTGGCGCAGGGCCGCTTCTGGCGGCACTTCCTGGCAACTGGGTGGCGGAGAGCAGCGTCGCGATGCTAGTTGGTCCCGAAGGCGGCTGGACAGACCGCGAACGATTTGCATTCGCCGCCTTAGGCTGGACTCCGGTATCGCTCGGAAATACGATTCTGCGCGCGGAAACGGCCGCGATTGCAGGCCTCGCCGTGGTTTTGTCGGCGTGGAACGCGAGTAACCATTCCAAACCAGCCGGATCTAGTTAAACGGAAGCATTTTATGAATGCTCTCGATAGATTGCGCGAGAAGTACGAGCCTGCCCTCCGCGAGATGGAAGGCGCTGTTCGCCTGGTGGAGATTGCGTTGAGAAACGATAAGCTGTACATTCATGGAGCCGTCGAGTCGAAAGAGCTACTGGAGCGGTTTCTAAGCGCGTTGGATGAAATCGATGCGGACTGGAACAGGGAAGTGGATCTAAACATCCACGCGCCGGGCGAGTTGAAGCCGCATACCGGCCAGACGGCGGTGAACCAGCCAGTGGACCTTTCCCACTAACCCCGGCCGGCTTTATCCGTCAGGAACTGATATGAAAAAGTGGATGCTCGCCTTTCGCACGCTTACCAGGCGTCCTGGTTTTGCGCTCGCCGCTATCTTCATCCTCGCTCTCGGAATCGGCGCCAACACCGCCATGTTTTCGATGGTCGACGCCATCCTGCTACGCCCTCTTCCTTACCCGGAAGCGAACCGTCTGGTGACGGTGCTCGAAGCCAGCCCAGCCAAGAATCAGAAAGAAAGCTTGATCGCTCCAGTTCGACTGGAGGAATGGAATCGCATGAACCGGACCTTCCAAGCGATCGCGGGCGCTTACTCGGAAAGCGTCACGGATACAAGCGGTGCCGAGCCGGAACGCCTGGACGGGCGACGCGTCTCGCCGCGTTATTTCGATGTCTTTCACGCGAAGCCCGTACTGGGACGGACCTTCACGCCTCAAGAGGATGTTCTCGGCGGACCGACATCGGCCGTGATCAGCGAAGGTTTTTGGAACAGACGATACCATGCGGACCCGCAAGCGATCGGAAAGCGTTTGATCGTGGCGGGCACGGGGTTCACTGTTGTGGGAGTGATGCCGCGGGATTTCGCCAGCCCCACCATTGATGTGTGGCTGCCAGCGCAATTGAGTCCGTTTCTGCTGAGCCAGGTCCGGGATGCGCGTTTCTACAGCGGAGCCGGCCGGCTAAAACCGGGGGTCAGCCGCGAACAGGCGCAGGAGGATCTCGCGCGCGTTCAGAATGAACTGGGCCGGCAGTATCCAGGGAGCGATGCCGGCTGGTCCGCGCTGGTCGGCGATCTCAAGGAACAGCGCGTGGGCAATTACCGCAAAACGCTGTACTTCGTTTTCGCAGCGCTGGCTCTCCTGTTGACGATCGCCGTCGCGAACATCGCGGGTCTGATGCTGTCGCAACTGCATCGGCGGAGCAGGGAACTGGCGATTCGCAGCTCCCTTGGCGGCACGCGCATGCAGGTGGTGGGATCGGTATTGAGGGAGGTTGCGATTATCGCCGCCGCAGGTGTCGCGGCCGGTTGCGCCGTAGCCTTCTGGCTGGCGGGATTTGAATCGAGGGCGTTCGATCTGCTGCCGCGGACCTCGGAAATTCACGTGGAGTGGCGAGCGTTGCTGTTCGCTGGACTGGCCGGCGTTCTAACGACCGTCCTCTGCGGATTGCTGCCTGCGCTGCACGCGACCCGCTCGGATCTGAGCGCCATGCTCGCCGAAGGTGGACGCGGCGATTCCGGCGGCCGTCATCGTTGGCAATCGGCGCTGGTCGGCGGCCAGATCGCCTTGACGTTGCTTCTTCTGTCGAGCGCCGGCCTGATGTTGCGCAGTTATTACAACATTTCGCACCTTAATCCTGGATTCGATGCAGACCACGCCATCACTTTTCATGTCGGCGCGGGATGGGACGAGGATCGAAAACGCATCGGCCAGTCGCAGGTGGATCTGGTCGAGAAGCTGCAACGCTATCCCGGCGTAGAAGCGGCGGGTTTCACGAACTTTCTTCCCGCTTCGGGGGCCACCCTGCGATATCAAGTCACTTTGGAGGGCCTTGCCAATACCGACGATGGAGGACGCATCACGATCGGCGAGCGCAGCATCACGAGCGGTTATTTGCACGCGATGGGCGCACGGATGCTGGAGGGACAATCGTGCCCGGATCTGCGCGGGGCCGCCAGCGGTCCGGCCAAGGCCGTCGTGAGCCGCCGCTTCGCCGATCTCTATGGAGGCGGTCAAAGGCTGGTGGGACGGCATCTGCGATGGGTGGGTGGCACGGCCGATCCCCCGATGGAAATCGTGGGGATCGCGAGCAATATGCAGGAGGACACTCTGACGGTTACGCCCGCGCCGTACCTTTATTTGTGCATCGCGCCAGGCGATTGGCCCGATCCCGAATATGTCGTCCGAACGCACGGCGACCCCAGATCGCTGTTGCAGGCTATCCGCCCGATCGTCCACAGCGTAGCTCCATCGCGGGCGGTTTTCGGCGTGAAGACGCTCCAGGAGTTCCTCGACGCCACCATGGATGAGCCGCGCATGAATACGCGCATGCTCACATGGTTCGCGGGCGCCGCGTTATTGCTGGCTGCGGTGGGTCTTTATAGCCTGGTCTCGCTGTCGGTCACGTCGCGGACCAGGGAGATTGGTGTGAGAATGACGCTGGGCGCGCGCCCAGGGCGAATTGTTCTGCAGGTATTGGCGCGCGTGGCTCGACTACTTAGCGCCGGTATCGGAGCGGGGCTGATGCTCCTGTTCCTCGCCGAGCGATTATTGCGTTCGGTCCTGTTCGGCGTGAGTCCTTTGGATGCCGTCACGCTGGCGGCCACCGTTCTGGTGCTGGCAGTTGTAGCTGGAGTGGCAACCGTCATCCCGGCGCGAAGGGCGGCTCGGATCGATCCGCTGCAAGCCATGAAGTAGTTGGCTGCCCGGAGAAACTGCCGGTATTTCCGCTCCCTGCCGGTCACGGCTCGGTTACGGAGCGTTCGTGATATTCGGCT